>SLCH01000236.1 GCA_007125915.1 Syntrophobacteraceae bacterium | reverse complement strand
CCGCACAGCCCTGTGCCTTGAAACTTCCGATGCCTTCTGAGCCATCCGGGGAGACCGAAGCTCCTTTTCCAGGATTTGACTTTTGTAGGTCACCTGCAGGCCGCCGTTTTGCAAAGTGAAACGGAGGGGAAGGAGAGGAAGCTTCTCCTCCAGGCTGCCCGGGTCGTCGAGGGAAATGCTGCTTTGAGAGGCTGCCCAGGCAACGGCCCGATACATGGCCCCCGTGTCCAGGTACACAAAGCCGAGTTTTTCGGCCAGCAGTTTACACACGGTGCTTTTTCCGGCGCCCGCGGGGCCGTCGACGGCGATGATCATGACACCTCGGTCTGTGAGTGGATCGTCTCACCCGGGAAAGGTCCAGTGCGTTGATGCCTCAAGGAGAAAGGGGCGGAAAGGGATGGGAACGGACCAATCTTGCAGGGGGAAGGATTGCGGTCGAAAGGGTAAGGATTGGTTGTTTTGCTCTTCAAATAAAACTCTCGCTCTTTATCATTTTGCCGAGAAGGAAGAGAGTGGCTGCGGGGTCCCTGTTCGATCTCAACATGGACAAAACTTATAAAAGAAAAACACGGCCATGACAACGGCTTTCTTGGAAGCTTCTTTCTCTTTTTAGTTTGCCCCATATTGGAAAAAATGCGCTATAATGATATAAAATGCACTTTATGACGAACCAGCCAACCCGAAAGGCAGGCATGGCCCTTCCAAGTCTCAGGTGAGTTCCACCTGAAAATCTGGCACAATGGAAAGAGGCGTTTTCAGCAGGCATTCCTGAAAATCTTGCTTGCAAGGCGTGGGGAGTTTCCTGCCGACGTTGACTCCCAATGATCTTCAAACCGATTCTGTAAAGGACTGCATCTGCCTTATGACCAGGAAAACTGAAAAAGCCCGCAAAGGGAAGAAAAAAACCACAGAGCCCAAGACCGAGGCCAATGGCATTTCCAAAGAGAAAGAGAACCACATCGATGGTGTCGAGGAGAAAGGGATTCCTCCCGTGGTGGCCCATGAAAGGTCCCGCAGCGTTTCTTACGATCCATTCCGGCTGTATCTCGATGAAATAAAGAAATACCCCCTCCTGAGCCGTGAAGAAGAAAGGGAACTGTCCATCCGGTACCGTGAAAAGGGTGACATGGAAGCCGCCTACCGTCTGATCACGGCCAACCTGCGCCTGGTGGTGAAGATCGCCATGGATTTCCAGCGCTACTGGATGCAAAACCTCAACGACCTCATTCAGGAAGGCAATGTGGGACTCATGCAGGCGGCCAAGAAATTCGATCCCTACCGCGGGTACAAGTTTTCATACTATGCCTCCTTCTGGATCAAGGCTTACATCATCAAATTCATCATGGACAACTGGAAACTGGTCAAAATTGGAACCACTCAGGCTCAAAGAAAACTCTTTTTCAACCTGCGCAAAGAAAAAGAACGCCTGGAAGCTCAGGGCGTCGAGGTGACCACGCCCCTGCTGAGCCAGCGGCTGGATGTGAAGGAGTCGGAGATCCTTGAAATGGACCAGCGGCTGAACAGCTGGGAAATCTCCCTTGACAGTCCCCTCAAGGAAGATTCCGAGGACACGCACAAGTCTTTTCTTCCGTCGGACGACCTGCCCGTGGATGATCAGATCGCCGACAGAGAGGCCAAATCCATTCTCCATGAAAAATTGACCCTCTTTCGCGGCCAGCTCAAGGGAAAGGAGGCGGTCATCTTTGACAAGCGCCTCCTCACCGATGAACCCCTGACCCTTCAGGAAATCGGGGATCGATTCGGGATCAGCAGAGAACGCGTGCGGCAGATTGAAAGCCGCCTGAAAAAGAAACTCAAGGCCTACCTGGAGGAGGAGATCGAAGACCTGGACCTCCTTCAGGAAAGCATGGTGGAGGTCTGACCTTTTTAAGGGGCACTGCCCCTCGCGCCATGACTATTTTTCATTTCCAAGGGGGTCCCTGGTTTGCTTCCAGACCCCTTCTTTTCTACCGCCCCTTTTCTGCCGGCCCTCTCAGTCCCACCCCTCAATGCTCCTGACTCAAGCCCTCCCTCCCCGCGTGAACCCTCCTTCACGTCATTTCCTGGCAGGTTGAAATCCATTATTTTCATCATCTTATAAATTCATGGCTGCGCGGTGACGACGGGGCGTGCACGCACACAATCCCGTAAATCAACAGCTTCCCCCTTCCAGTTCCTCTTTCATGCAAGCCCATGGATCAAAAACCAATGACCTCCCGGAAAGATGGGGGCTGGCTTTTGGGCATTGTTCTTTCCCGCATCACGAGGGTGAAGACGGTGTGCTTTTTGCAAAACCGCCGTGTGTTCATCCTTTTTTCATTGAGAATCAAATCAACTCCAGGTGAATGACATGTACGACCTCACAAAAATGCTCGAGGAAATCGTCGAGGACGAGAAGGTCAGCAAATCAGGAAATCGCAAGGTTTCTCAGGGGGAGATCAGCAGACTTCTCCGCGAACGCCGCCTCGGGGGCAAAAGGGAGGAAGATTACCGCAGCCTGCCTCTGGGAGAGATTCTTCTCAAGGAGGGGCTGATCACCTCGGAGCAGCTGGAGGAAGCTCTCAAGCTCCAGGCGGAAAGGGGGGAGCGCATCGGTTCCCTGCTCATTCAGCTGGGCTACATTCCCGACGACGCCCTTCTCAGTGCCTTGAGTAAGAAATATGACACGGAAAGCGTCAGCCTTTTAGATCTTCACATCCCCGAGGAGACCCTGAACCTCATTCCTCGAAGTCTCATGCAGAAGCACCGTTTGCTTCCTCTGATGGCGGATGTGAAAAATGTGCATGTGGCCATGGAGTCTCCCCATGACTTTGGGGCCATTCATGAAGTGGAGGTTTTGTCGGGCAAAAAGGTTCACCCGGTCGTCACCACTTCCTACCAGATGGATCTGGCCACAGATTATGTCCTGGAGAAGAAGGCGGGGGCCTTCGACGGCCGCGAACTGCAGCAACTGCTCAAACGCCCCATGACCATGGTGTCCCTCATGGACGAACTCCATCGGCACAATGGAACGGACCTGCTGATCTCCGTAGGTTCGCCACCGGTCATCAAAAAGAACGGCCGCCTCCTTCCACTGGATTTGCCTCCCGTCACCCGGAGCATTGCCGAGGTGTGCGCCAAAGTCCTCATGACCGGGCAGCAGGTGAAGCAGTTCCAGGAAAAGAAGCAGATCACCTTCGTCAGCGATCACAAAGCCACAGGCAGACTGCGGGTGAGTGCCTATCTGCAGCGGGGGAACGTGTCTCTCTCCATGCGCCGCATCATGACGGGAAGACTCCACATGGATCCATTGGGGCTTCCTCTCTGGCTTGAAGATGTGGTGGCGGGGCACCAGGGCCTGGTGGTCATCGCCAGCCCCACGGGCCATGGGAAAACCACAACGGCCATGGCGCTGGTGAATTCCATCAATGAAAGGCGCTGTGCCAACATCGTGGCCATTCACGACTGTCTCGAGGTGGTGATCCCGCCCCGAAAGAGCCTCATCAATCAAAGGGTCCTGGGAGTGGATGTGGACTCGCTGGACCAGGAAACCCGTGCATTGTGCACTCAGTGGGCGGAGGTTCTCGTTCTGGATGAAATGAAAAGCCGCCAGGCTGTGGAGACGGCCCTGGCATCTGCAGCTTCGGGCTGCCTGGTCCTGGGAACCGTTCAGGCTTTTACGCCCTCCGCGGCCATGGAAAAAATGGTGGACTTCTTTCCCGCATCGAAACGTCCCGATGTGAAGCGCAGCCTTTCCCATTGCCTTCTCCTGGTCTTCTGCCAGCGCCTGCATGCCCGCGGGGAAGGGGAAACTTCCCGGGGCCTCTCCTATGAAACTTTCTCTCCCAGAGAATTGGACGGGTTGCAGGATGGCGCCTTTTCCACCCCTCATAACAATCGTTCCGTGGCACCCTTTGATTTTTTGCAGGACGTACAGGAACAGAGTCTCGAAAGACAGAAAGATGGGAATCGCCCCTCAAATCCTTAGAGATTTGACTTGTTGAAAGGGTTTCCTCTCTTATTGTGGCATTTTAATTGCTTCTCTTTTGGGAGCCGTTGGATTTTTCGTCTCGCAACCCCTGACACCCCTGTCCTCAACAAGAGCAATGGCCATGGCGTCAAATGAGGCAAGCAATTTTACTTATGACCGTCCTCTCAAGGTGGGACGGGACATTCATTGGGTGGGGACCTTTCATCCCGAGTCTCAAAGCACTTTCAATGCCTTCATCGTCCAGGACGGGGAAGAAGCGGTGCTCATCCATGGGGGCACCAGGAAGGATTTATCTTCCCTGGTGCTGAAGGTTCTCCAGTTGGGTATCCTGCCGCAAAACATCAAAGCCTTGATTTTTCACAGCCTGTGTCCTGACACATGGGAGACCATCGGCCACCTGCGAAGGCTCATCCATCGCACCCATTTGACGATCATTTCCCCCTTTGCAGGCTCCCGAAACTTTTCCTTCCATGACGAGAAGGCCCCGTTGAAAACCATCGAAGCCATGGAGTTCAACTTCTTCTTCTCATCGGGCAGGCGCCTGGAGTTTTTTCGAAGCCCTTTCGCTCCCGAGGCGGGCAGTTTCGTGACTTTTGATTCTCACAGCGGAGTGCTTTTTACGGGAAAACTTTTCGGCAGCCACAGGATTCCAAAGCTTTTTTGGGGGGACCTGGAGGCCGAGTGCCGCCCATGCCTGGAAAGGGGCTCGGCCATGGGTTGTTCATCGGCCGAATGCCATTTGCTGGCCATGGAGCAGCACCACAGGGAAATCATTCCTTCAGGGAAGGCCCTTCACATGGCTTTGGCAAGACTGGCCCGTGTGCCTTTCGAGGTTCTTGCACCCCAAAGGGGGAGCATCGTTTTCCACAAACGGAACCTGGCTTTTCTGTGGGAAAGGTTTTCCCGCCTTGAGGGAGTGGGGATCGACGGCGTTGAGGAGGAAGGGGGCCACGGGGGAGAGGGTCTTGAAGGGCCCCAATTCATGCACAGGGGATTCCAGGCCAATGGAGAGGGCACGGGGAGCACCTTTCCCAGTCCGGAATCATGTTTTGCCCATTGGGATGTGTAGAGGCTGGGGGAAGCCTTGCGACCGTTGTGCGCAGGCGGCGATTTCTTTGTGAAGGTTTGCCGGTCAGGGT
The DNA here is from genome assembly GCA_007125915.1 of Syntrophobacteraceae bacterium. Classification (GTDB taxonomy): domain Bacteria; phylum Desulfobacterota; class Syntrophobacteria; order Syntrophobacterales; family Syntrophobacteraceae; genus SLCH01. The sequence goes on along the minus strand of SLCH01000236.1, from coordinate 8,437 downwards.
GAAAACATGAAGCAGGTCCTTGAAAAGTTTGGAACCCCCGAGAACCTGGAAGATCCCCGCATCAGAAGCCTCCTGGTTCACCTCATTGACCAATGGTCGCTGCAGCACGATCATGCCCGTGAAAGACTTTTTCTGGAGGATCTCAACGCCCGCTGCACCCATGCCATCAACAGCCTTGTGGAGCTTCACAGAAACAAGAACAGCTTTCTGGGAATGGCTTCTCATGACCTGCGAAACCCCCTCATATCCATTCGAGGACTGGCTGAAATCCTTCTGAGCGAAGTGGCGGGCGATCTCTCTCGGACACAGAAAGAGTATTTATCCATCATCAGCTCCACAAGCAACGGCATGCTCGGTCTCGTGAACGATCTTCTGGATGTGTCCGTCATGGAAAGGGGACAGCTGAACATCCACAGGGTGATGGGATCCATGAAGGATCTGGTGGAGGAGAGGGTCCAGGTGTATTCCCCCATTGCTGAGGAGAAAGACGTTCGGTTGAGTGCCCGGTGCCATGAGGTTCCCCATTTCCTGTTCGATCCGGTGCGCCTGGGGCAGGTCATGGACAACCTTCTCGGCAACGCGGTGAAGTTTTCTCCCTCTGGATCACTCGTGGAGGTCCTCCTGGAAAAGGAGGGCAAGTCCGCCCGTTTCACAGTGGCAGACAGTGGTCCCGGCATACCTTCCGAAGACCTGGAGCGCATTTTTCGCGAGTTTCAGAAGTCGGGAAGCAGGCCAACGGCAGGGGAGAGGAGCACGGGCCTTGGATTGGCCATCGCCAAAAAAATTGTGGAGGCCCATGGGGGCTGCATTTCTGCCAGCAATGGCCCGGAGAAAGGCGCCGTTTTCACCTTTCACATACCTTTCGATCAACCCATTTGACGGCTGCATCGAGGCGTCACCGAAACCGTGCTCCTTCCCACAGGCCTCTGAGGCCTTCTGAAGAATGGGGTGGGGCCTCGCTGAAGCACCAGGAACCGTTCATGAACGATTTCAGAAAGCCGCGAGTGATCATCGCCGATGACGAACGGCACAGCCGCGTCCTTCTCAGGGCCGTGCTCAGCGCCATGCGCTGTGAAGTGGTCGCGGAAGCCACCAATGGCATCGAAGCCTACGAGCTGTACAATGTGCACAAGCCTCACCTCCTGCTGTTGGACATCAACATGCCCCGGGAATCGGGTGAGGAAGCTCTTAGGAAAATCATGACTGACCACCCCGGAGCTTTTGTGATCATGCTCACCGCTGTGGCGGACCTGAAAACCGTTGAAGACTGTCTTTCCATGGGGGCGGCCAACTTCATTCGCAAAGACACGCCCATCGATGAGATCAAGGGAATCATCAAAGACACCTGGCAGCAGTTTTCCAGAATGAGAGGCAGGGCGGAGAGTGCGTGATCCCTTTTCAGGTGTTTTGAAGGAAGGGTCGTGAGTTTTCTTCCCTCATAAAGTTTTCTCACCGGGAATCTTCTGGCTGATTCCCGGCGCAGAGCTTCGGAGCTGGCCTGAAAGGCCGGAGAAGTGACAAATGGTCAAAAATCCCACTTTTCTCAGTTCACTGGTGAGCAGAAAAATCCTCACCCGGGAAAACCTCAATCGCCTCGTGGAGAAATATTCGGAGGACGCCCAGCAGGTTCTGAAACACCTCCTGCGCATGAACAGCCAGCCACCCAAATTGCTGGGAAGGCTGTGGGCAGATTCCCTTGGACTGGCCTACCTGGACCTTTCGAACATGGTTTTTCAGCGGGAAGTGGTTCAGATGCTTCCCGAATCCTTCGCGAGGAAAAACCAGGTGATCCTTGTGTACAAGTTCGGGGATGCCATCACCGCCGCCCTGGCAAATCCCCAGGACCATTTCACCGTCAAGAAGATTGAGAGCCTCATTCACCGGGCCGTGAGCCCCGGGTTCGCCTTTCCTGAAGACATCGAGGAAGCCATCGAAGTCAACTATAAGGGCGATCAGCAGCTCAGCGACCTTTCAAGAAAAATTGTCACAGACACCATTCAAATCGAGGACATTTCCGAACTCACGCGGGATGAACTGCAAAAGGTCGCGGGGAACCAGGCCGTGGTGGAATTTGTCAATGGGCTGCTTCTTCTGGGAGTCCGAGAAGGGGCCAGTGACATTCACATTGAGCCGGGAGATGACAAGGTCAAGGTGCGTTTCCGCATCGACGGGCTGCTCCAGGAGAGAAGCAACCTGGAGAAAACCCTCTTGCCGCCCATCGTTTCCAGGTTGAAGATACTCGCCAACATGGACATCACCGAGAGGCGCAGGGCTCAGGATGGACGCATCAATCTGGAAATGCCCAATGGAGCCATTGACTTTCGGTTCTCCAGCGTGCCCACCATCCACGGGGAGAAGATCGTTCTGCGTATCCTGGGTCAAACGCGGGCCAAGGATATTCCCGATCTCACCGAGCTCAACTTTTCAAGGAACTCTCTCGGTGTCCTCAAGAAAATCATGGAGATGCCCCACGGCATCTTTTTCGTCACGGGCCCCACGGGATCGGGAAAGACCACCACTCTGTTTTCCGTCCTGAAGCACATCAATAAGCCCGAAGTCAACATCACCACCATTGAAGATCCCGTGGAATACCGCCTGGAGGGAATTTCCCAGATTCAGGTGAATACCGCCGTGGAGCTGGATTTTGCTACCGCCTTGCGCGCCTTTCTGCGCCAGGATCCCGATGTGATGCTCGTGGGGGAAATACGAGACCGGGAGACGGCCCAGATTGCCTGCCAGGCAGCCCTCACGGGTCACCTCGTGCTGGGGACTCTGCACACCAACAGTGCTATCCAGGCCATCACGCGCCTCATTGACATCGGTCTCAAGCCTTTTCTGGTGGCACAGTCCATCGTGGGCGTCATGTCCCAACGGCTGGTGAGAAAGATCTGCGAACACTGCAAGGAGAAATATGTCATGCCTCCTGAACAGGTGCGCAAGGCCTTCAACGTGGAAGGCCGGGAAGTGTTCTGCTACCGGGGACAGGGCTGCTCTCACTGCAGCCACAAAGGGTTTTCCGGCCGCACCGCCCTTCACGAAATCATTTACCTCGATGAGCAGATGCGCAGCCTCATCGCCCGTGGAGAGTCTGCGGTGGACATTCAGCGGATGGCGAGGGGAGCGGGTTTTCAGAGTCTGCGCTACGACGGCCTGAAAAAAGTCCTTCGAGGTCTCACCACCCTCGAAGAGGTGAACCGCGTGGCCATTGACGAGAAATCCACATCCGTGGACATGCTGTGATCCGGGTGTATTCCGTGAGACACCGTGTCCCCTCTGCCCTTTTCATCCCATTTCCTGCCCCTTTGAACCATTCCAGGCCCTATTGGGGCACCTGAGCAACAAGGTTGCTGGTTTCCTTCCTTCTGCCTCTTCCAGGCAGCATCGGCATTGAAAAGCATGCGGCTATTTGTTAGTAAACTGACTCTTGCCCGGTGGCGGCTCCGTCACGTGCCGCCATGAAAAACCGTCGCTTCACGCCATGCAAGGTCCCATGTCCGTTTTTTTGAAATCTCATGGATCCGTTCATGTCGTCGTTTATTTTCCATTGAGGGGGGAGAGCTGTCGGGGTTTCGTGAAAGGGCAGCGGCCACCGTTTTCGTTTTCCTGGGACTGGCGCCCCTTCTCTTGCACCACATCATCCTGTGACGCCCCCGTCTCGGGTGGTTTTGACATGAGTTTCGCAAAAGGAGAACAGGAGGCAACCCTTTGAGCACGCTTTTGCCCCGTCGCAGCAGCAGAAGGATACATGTGGGGCCCGTCCCCATCGGTGGAGGAACTCCCATCGTGGTTCAGTCCATGACCAACACGGACACCCGGGACTGGCGCGCCACCGTGAATCAGATTCGCCGCCTGGAGGACGCGGGCTGTGAAATGGTGCGAGTGGCCGTGGTCGACGAAGAAGCGGTGCAGCAGCTGGACCGGATCAAGGGGAGCATCGCAATTCCATTGATCGCAGACATTCATTTTGATCATCGGCTTGCCCTTGGCGCCCTCAAAAAGGGAGTGGATGGCCTGCGGCTGAATCCGGGCAACATCGGAGGGCGTCACAGGGTCGCCCGGGTCGCTGCCGCGGCTCTTGAGCGACAGGTGCCCATACGCATTGGAGTGAACAGCGGTTCCATTGAAAAGGAGCTGCTGGCCAGGTATGGTCACCCCACTCCCGAGGCCATGGTGGAAAGCGCCCTGAAGCACGTGCGGCTGCTGGAGGATGAGGGGTTTGACCTCATCAAAATATCTCTCAAATCTTCCGATGTGCTGGACACCATAGCTTCCTACCGGCTTCTTTCCAAAAAAACGGACTATCCCCTTCACCTGGGAGTGACGGAAGCGGGAACGGTGGTGGACGGTGCTGTGAAGTCGGCTCTCGGCATCGGCCTTTTGCTCCTCGAGGGCATTGGGGACACCTTGCGGGTTTCACTCACCAGTGATCCCGAAGAGGAGATCCCCGTGGCCTACAGCATCCTGAGGTCCCTCAGGCTGCGCAACAGGGGTGTGGAACTCATCTCCTGCCCCACATGCGGGCGCACGGAAATGGAACTCATTTCCCTGGTGCAGAAAGCCGATAAAGTTCTCAGAAAAATCCGCACGCCCCTCAAGGTCGCCATCATGGGGTGTGTGGTGAACGGGCCGGGGGAGGCCCGGGAGGCCGATGTGGGCATCGCCGGAGGCCGCGGCCAGGGGATTCTGTTCAAGAAGGGGGAGCTGGTGGAAAAGGTTCCCGAGGGGGATCTTTTGACGAGACTCCTTGAAGAAGTCGAGGCCATGACGGGCGAAAAAGTTTCCTTGAAGGAACATCAAGAACAGCAACCCTAGCAGGGTGTGTTGCGGGAAGAGGACTGTGCGGTTTTTTGAAATCATCGATCGATTGCTGGAATATTATCCCGAGGCGGACGTTGCCTTCTTGGAAAAGGCCTATGTTTTTGCCTCCAGGATATACCGTGGAAAGGCCAGGCTCAAGGGGGAGCCCTATATGGCTCATCCCCTGGCGGTGGCGGGCATCATGGTGCAGATGCGCCTGGGTGTGGAAAGCATAGGGGCTGCCCTGCTGCACGACCTTTTGATCGATGATGTTTGCTCCGTGGAGGAATTGGAGCAGAATTTCGGGGCCGATGTGGCCCACATCGTTCAGGGCGTGGCCAAGCTCACCAGGCTGGATTTCAGCAACAGGAAAGAAAAGCAGGCGGAATACATGCGAAAAATGGTGCTCGCTCTTTCCCATGACATGAGAATCCTTCTCGTGAAACTGGGCGAGCGCCTTCACGACATGCGAACTTACGAAAATTTGTGTTCCGCCTCCCAGCGCGTTCTGGCTCACGAAGCTCTGGACATCTACGCGCCTTTGGCCGAACGGTTGGGCATTGAATGGATGAAAGTGGAGCTGGAGGATCTCGCCTTCAAATGTCTCGAGCCCGAAGAACACGACAGGATGGTGGAGGGCCTGGCCAAGACCGAGAAAGAAAGGCGCCGCTACATTGAGGAAGTGAAGGGAATTTTGAACCATCACCTCAAAAAGAGCGGCCTTGAAGCGAAAGTCAGCGGCAGGTCCAAGCATCTTTACAGCATCTATTCCAAAATGGTCCGCCAGAAGCTTGACCTGGAAAGCATTTATGACCTCATCGCCTTTCGCATCATCGTGGACACGGTGCGTGAGTGCTACGAAGTGCTCGGCATGGTGCACAACCTTTGGGAGCCGGTTACGGGGCGCTTCAAAGACTACATTGTCAAGCCCAAATCCAACATGTATCAGTCTTTGCACACGACCGTGCTGGGTCCCTACGGCGAAAGAATGGAAGTGCAGATTCGCACCTGGGAAATGGATCTCATCGCCAAAGAGGGGGTGGCGGCGCACTGGCTTTACAAGCAGAGGGGGGATTCCCGGGAGCGGCTGGAAGAAAAGGAATCCCAGAGGTTTTCATGGCTCAAGGAGCTTCTGGACTGGAACAGGGAGTGGCGGGATCCCAAGACCCTTTTCGAAGTGGTCAAGGATGGCTTCTACACCCACGAGATCTATGTGTTCACGCCCCGTGGAGATGTGAAGGTCTTTCCGGCAGGGTCCACTCCCGTTGACTTTGCCTATGAAGTGCACTCGGAGGTGGGCCACCGCTGCGTGGGGGCTCGAGTCAACGGAAAGATCGTTCCTCTGCGCTACCAGCTGCAAAGCGGTGACACGGTGGAAATTCTCACGGCCACCAATCACCAGCCCAGCAAGGATTGGCTTAATTTTGTCAAGACCTCCAAGGCCGTGCAGCGCATTCGTCATTGGGTCAAGGCGGCGGAGCGGCAGCGTTCCGTGTCCATGGGAAGAGAATTGTGCGAGAAGGAATTCCGCAAAAAGGGGCTCAATTTCAACAATTACATCAACACGCCAGAACTTCTCGATGTGGCCCGGTCTTTCTCTCTGCGCAGTGTGGATGACCTCCTCGCCAGCATTGGTTACCGAAAGATCTCCCCCGTCCAGGTGATCGGGCGGCTCACTCCCCCGGCCCAGCCAGAGCCCGATGAAAAAGAGGACATGCTTGCCCTTGAAAAGAAAAAGCCGCGCTCTCAGGACGAAGGCATCATTGTCCGCGGAGCGGACAACGTCATGATCCGCATGGCCAGGTGCTGCAATCCCGTTCCGGGGGAAGCCATTGTGGGCTATATCACCCGGGGGAGGGGCATCACCGTGCATCGCGCCACCTGCCGCAATGTGGGCAGGGGAGACGAAGAGCGAAAAATCGATGTGAAGTGGGATTCGGGCGAAGGCAAAGTCTATCCCGTGGAAATTCACGTCACTCTGGCTCAGGAAAAAGGCATGCTGGCAAATCTCAGTGGAATTCTGGGACAGCTCGACGTGAACGTGGTGGATGTGAAGTTGGACAGCAGTTCCAAGGATTCAACGCTCTGCCGCCTGAAGGTGGAGGTGAAAGACACCAAGCACCTTCAACGGGTCCTTTCCGTCCTGCGGGCCGAAAGGGGTATCCTGAAAGTACACAGGAGCATGGACTGACAGGCCCCTCACCGTACTCTTGGAAAGGGCAGGCCGGCGAGGGGTCAAGGCATTATCAAAAGGTTTTACTGGGGTTTCAGAGGTTTGAGTAGGCCGTCACCGTCTCGGGAGCTCTCAGAACGTTGTTCAGGGCCTTTTGGATTTCTGCCCTTTCGGGGTCCGCCTGCCACGCCTTCCATTCCTTCAGGTCATTCCAGGTGCTGATCACGAGGAATTTGTTGGGCGTGTCCAGGCATCTCAGTGTTTCCCCGGAAATGTAGCCCTTGCCCTTCTGGAGCGCCAAAGACCTCAGCTTCGTCAAGAGTTCATGAAGCTTCACTTCCTGACCCTCCTCCACGATCCGCTCAATCAGTATTCGCACAGCCATGCATCACCTCCATAATTTGTTGGGAAACGGGGAAGTGCTCTGAAAATTCAGGAACTTGCTTATACCTGAGAAAAACGTACCATGTGCAGGAATGTGGGTCAACGAAAAGGTCGCAGCGCTGCATTCTCATTCGAGGCTGTATGATGTGAATGGGAAAGATACAAACAAGCAGTGTTATTATAGCCATTCAATGATAAATAATACACTTTTTTATGCACTCTCCTCCTCTTAAAAAACCACGACCCGTTTCCTCGAGGAATTTCTCCTTGCATTTTTGATCCGGATGGCTTAGTTTCGCCGTGTATTGCTACGAAGTTATTGCAATCGCTAATTAAATCAGATTTTGTATCGTTTCTGTTCTGCGGACGAAAGGGTGACCCGGTGATTGTAAAGCGTTGGATGACCACCAAAGTCATGACCGTTCAAAAGGAAGCATCCATACAGGAAGCCTTGTCCATCATGAAGCAGGCTTCCATAAGGCATCTTCCTGTGGTCAATCACGATCAGAAGCTCATCGGGTGGGTGACCGATGCGGATCTTCGAGGCGTGCTCATCGCCTCCATGCTTGAAGAACTGACGCTGGCGGACGTGATGATTCGCAAGCCGATCGTGGCCAGTCCCGACCTGTCCATGGATGAAGCGGCCCAGATCATGCTGGAAAAACGCATTGGCGGTTTGCCCGTGGTGGAAGAGGGAAAGCTGGTGGGGGTGATCACTGTGGTGGATGTTCTCTCGGGCTTCATAACGACCATGGGCATGCTGCCCTACTCGTCCCGGCTGGATGTGGAGGTTCCGTTTGAAGAGGGTTTTTTGAGCAAGGTTTTGGAAGTCATTGAAAAGAACGATGGAAAAGTGGTGAGCCTGTGTCATATGCCCCCGAGGGGAGAGGCGGGCGACGTCTATTCCATCCGTATGAAAAAATGCGATCTGTCTCCCATCGTGAGTGCATTGAAACGCGAGGGAATCAAGGTCCTCACCGGCGACTCCTGAGCAACGGTGTGTCGGCAAACTTTTCATGGAGCATGGCTTCCACCGGGTCCACCGCAAAGGCTTCAAAATCTGTGTTCTCACGGAGGGAAGTT
>SLCH01000180.1 GCA_007125915.1 Syntrophobacteraceae bacterium | reverse complement strand
TCCTGATCATGCAAACCGTTGATGGTGTCTGCCGACAGTTCAGAGCCTGTTCATGAAAATAAGCTGTGGTTTTAGTTATTTATGGCTTTTTTGAACATTTTGACAGGGCTTATTATGATGATGGTTTTTATGAATAAGAAATAGAAACAATCAAAACCACCACAAAGCATCCCCTGGAAGGTGTGCCTTCTTCTTCGTATCAGACGTCCGCCACCACGGTAGCTTCCCACCCTTTTTCCGTCTGTTCAACCCGGTACCGGTAAAAGGTCACCGCCTTGACATCCACGACCAGGTCGTGTTTTCCAGGATTGAGTTTTTCCCCGTACAATTCCCCTTCAAGCCTGGCCATGTGTTCTTCTGTTTCCATGCGCAGATGCCGCACTCGAAGAAGAAGCTGCCTGGCATCCTTGTAAAAGATGAGCTCCTGCAGGAGTTCGTAGAGAAGCATTTCCATGTCTTCCGATTGCAGGCGAATGGGGAGCTTCACGGTCTCATGAATGGTTTCCAGGTCGGCCACCATGACATTCATGAGAGCTTCGGCCGCTGCGACGAACATTTCCTCGGCGCTTTCTCCCCACGCTTCGAAGGCCGCGTCGGCCGTGGCGATGTCTTCCAGATATTTGTAGGGCATGGGCTGAATCGATAAAAGGGTTGATAATCAATTGTTTTGCAAGGGACAGGAAAGCACTTGCTTTTGTTTCAGTGGCCGCTGGAAAAACCATGGAGCTCGAGAAACCCGCAAGCTTTTCCGATCGCAGGTCATGAACGCAAAATTGAGATCCCGCATCGACGGAGTTGACCAATGAGTTCTTCCTTGATGTGCTCCAATTGACGACCCATGAAGATAATCTGTGTTTTTTTCACGGGGAATTCCTCCAGATCCACACGGCCCAGCACGTAATTGAACAAATAACTGCCGCTCTCAAAGACAACAAACCCTTTGGCGCGATACACTTCCTTGGGGAAACGGGCCACCCGTTCCAAAAACTGTTCCTTGTTCAGAGGGGCATCCCACAAAAAGAGAAAGGACTGAAATAGGGGTTCTCCGTGATGACTCACCTCTTTTTGCATTCGTTCCACATCCAGCCCGAACAGCAGATTGGGGTCCACGTCACATCCCATGGTCTTGAAAAATACGGCATGAGGATTGTATTCGCGCAGAAGGGTTTCCACTCTTTTGATTTCATCCATGGTCACCAGGTCGATCTTGTTGATGAGAACAATGTCCGCAGCGGAGATTTGAGACAGGGCATGGCCGGGCAGATGGGGGTGTTGCACCGTGGAGTAGGCATCGGCCACATAGACCACGCTGTCCAGTCTCGCTTGCATGAGTCGTTGGTTAAACTCCAAAACCAGGGCATGGAGTTCGGTTATGCCGGCAGTTTCAACCACGATGGCATGAGGTTTTACCCGTTCCAGCACGGAATTGAACGCGGCCTCAAATTCCCCCGGCGCAGAGCTGTACCCACTGCCTCCCGGCAGTGGGATTACTTCCACATTTTTCCCTCGGAGCACGCGTGCGTCAACGGAGACTTCCCCAAATTCATTCATGAACACGGCAAGGCGCAGGTTGCTCGTGTCCACTATCCTTCTCAGAAGAGTCGTTTTTCCGCTGCCCAGAGTTCCCGCGATGAGCATGATGGGTGTTTTGGTTTTCATTTTGGTCATCACCCTTTGACATTGCCAATGGGAGTCATTCTGGCCACTTTCCGGCTGATGTGGGCCTTTTCCGTGGCCTCGACCACGTCATCGATGTCTTTGTAGGCGCCACCCGCTTCTTCGGCCACTCCCGAGAGAGAAACGGCCCTCACGTAGATGCCCCGCTGTTCCATTTCCGCCAGGAGTTTTTTGCCGCGAAACTTCTTTTTTGCCTGATGGCGGCTCATGCTGCGGCCGCTGCCGTGAGCCGTGCTGAAGAAAGTCTGTTCGCCCTCCCGCACACCCGAAAGGATGTAGGATCCCGTCTCCATGCTTCCGCCAAGGATAACGGGCTGACCCGTGTCTTTATAGATTTCCGGAAGTTCCGAAGCACCGGGCCCCAAAGCCCGCGTGGCTCCTTTTCTGTGGACCAGCAGTTCACGGAGCTCTCCGCCAATCCGGTGTTTTTCCAGCTTGGCCGTGTTGTGGGAGACGTCATAGACCTGGTGCATTCCCAGGTCGGACGGATCTTTTTTGAAGACATGGGAGAAAACTTCCCGTATGCGGTGGGCTATGACCTGGCGATTGGCGAAGGACATGTTGATGGCGCATTTCATGGCTTTGAAATAGTCCTGCCCTTCGGGGGAGAGAAAGGGTGTGCAGGCCAGTTCCCGGTCAAGGATGGCAATGCCGTATTTCTTTTCCATGACTTTCAGGAAAGAAGCCAGGTAGTCGGAAGCCACCTGGTGGCCAAATCCCCGGCTGCCGCAGTGAAACATCACCACCACCTGTCGAGGAAGGGTGATGCCGAAAACCCTGGCAGTTTTTTCGTCAAAAACGTTTTCCGGGTGCACCACCTGAATTTCCAGGTAATGATTGCCCGAACCCAAAGTGCCGATCTGATTGAATCCTCTCTCCACCGCTTTCTGGCTCACCTTGGATGCGTCCGCGCCGTAAATGCACCCATACTCCTCTGTGCGCTCAAGATCTTCCTCCCAGCCCAGGCCATTCTTCACGCACCAGCGGGCCCCCTGTTCCACCACATCCCGAAAGACACTGTGGGACAACTTCACGAAACCGCTGCTTCCAACCCCTGCGGGAACGCGATTGAAAAGCTGGTCGACCAGCTCTCTGAGCTTTGGCTGCACTTCTTCAAAGGTGAGGGAGGTGAGCATGAGACGCATGCCGCAGTTCACATCGAAGCCGATGCCTCCTGGAGAAATGACTCCTGTGCGTGTGTCCATGGCCGCCACTCCCCCGATGGGAAAGCCATACCCCCAGTGGCCATCGGGCATGCACAAGGCGTGATTGACGATGCCGGGCAGTGTGGCCACATTGGTCACCTGCTCCACCACACCGTCGTCCATGGCCCGAAGCAGGTTCTCAGTGGCATAAATGCGCGCGGGCACCCGCATGCCCTTCTTGTAGCTGGTTGGAATCTCCCAGATCGTTTCACTGATTCTATTGAATGCCTTGAAAGTGGTCATGATTTCTGTCCAGTCTTGATGAAGGTCCTGAAGCTGACAGACTCGGTTTATCAGGATGGCTTTGTGAAAGAACCCCTCGTGAAGGGAAGGAACAGAGCCGAAGCAGGCCGCCATGCTGCTGACTCGGGATTGGATGAGTCCTTTTGAAAGCTCGTTTACGTAAGTATATTGTCACCTTTGATTTTTGTCCAGCCGTGAAGGTTGTATCCTGCTCATGCCATGAGTCGTGGATGCCATGAATATTTCGAGTATTTTCTTGACAGCTCGGAGCCTTGCAAATTATGCTGCGGTACTGTCTGCAGAGATACTCAGGATGGATTTCCCAGGGAAAGGTTCCTGAGCTTTTGATCTTCAGAAGAGTTCTGAGTTTTTAAATGGCGATGGTTGCGTGAGTGAAGGCATGGTGGGTTTTATGAAGGTTGAGCGCTATTTCATGAATTTTTATTATTATCCCTTTCCCCTGAGAGGAAAGACGGCGCAGGCCTGCATTTGAGACAACCTCTTCATTGGCAGACACACATGTTGATTTCATAGCCGCAGGTTCCAAGCCTGCGGTTTTTTTTTTGAGTTCCAGCGGCTGGACAAAGATGAGCCCAGAGGAAAGAGAGTTCCGGGGTATTCAGTGAAAGAGTGCATGAAAACATCTTGGGAGAGATGACCGTGGAAAAGGACTTGGAGGGGTTGCGCAAAGCAATAGACGCGGTGGACACGGAACTTTTGAGACTTTTGAACCAACGCATGGAACTTTCCAGGGATGTGGGGCGGTTCAAGGCGGAAAGGGGACTTCCCCTTTTTCATCCGGGAAGGGAGGAACTCATCTATGCCCGGCTGAGCAAAAGCAATTCCGGACCTCTCACGGATGAATCCCTGAGGGCCATTTACCGTGAAATTTTTGCCGCTTCACGCCTCCTTCAACATGTCCTTCAGGTGGCTTTTCTGGGCCCGGACTGGACCTATTCTCACATTGCGGCTTTGTCCATTCACGGACATTCGGCCCGTTATGTGCCCTGTCCCACCCTTGAGGATGTTTTTGAGGCTCTCCTCAAGGGCAAGGTGAACACGGCCGTCATCCCCATTGAAAACTCCCTTCAGGGGGGCGTGGGCCGAAGCATGGATCTTTTATATGAATCGGACGTGCGCGTGGTGGGGGAGTGCTACCTGGAAGTGGCGCATCATCTGTCGAGCAAGGTGACCTCCATTGAGGAGGTCGAGCGGGTTTATGCACATCCTCAGGCCATCGAGCAGTGCCGGCACTGGCTGCTGCAAAATCTGAGACATGCGGAACCGCACGAAACGGCCTCCACGGCCCGGGCAGCTCAGCGGGCCGTGGAGGATGCTCGAGGAGCCGCCATCTGCAACCTCTACGCTGCTCATCACTACGGGCTCAATGTTCTGGCCGAACGCATCGAGGATCATTCGGGAAATACCACCCGTTTCCTCATTCTTTCCCAGCACGACACTCCTCCCACAGGCATGGACAAAACTTCCATACTTTTCGCCGTCTCCGATAAGCCGGGGGCCCTTCACAGCGCCATTGAGTCCTTTGCCAGGGCCAATGTGAACATGACCCGCATCGAATCACGTCCCAATCGCATGTTTTCCTGGCAGTACCTTTTTTATGCCGATGTGGAGGGGCATCAGACGGAAGATTCCGTCCGGTTCGCCCTGGAAGATCTCAGAAGGCATGTTTCTTTTCTGAGAATACTGGGATCCTATCCACGAAGGGACCCCAAAAGACCCATCAGGCTGGAAAAAGAAAAACTGAGAACCGCCGGTGACAGATGAAAAGTCGAGGTTCCACGGGACTGCGGGGGGGACCCCCCTTTGCTCCGTGTCATGAGGGTTGATCTCCCATTACGTTGTATCTCTTTGAAAACAGGATTTCCATGGTGATGAATAAACTGAAAAAACCTTCCATCTGTGGCTGTATGCTGGACTTTTCCCGCGAGGAAATCACGACGCACATGCGGGAGGCTGAAGTTGACCTGCTGGAATGGCGTTTGGACGTGCACATTCGCCAGCACTCCATCGAAGATGCCCTCACGGCCTTTTCTCTTTTTTCCAGTGAGAGCAGGCTCCCTTTTCTCGTGACCAACAGGCCTGTGAGGGAGGGAGGTTCCTTTGACGGTGGAGAATGGCGCCGCATCGAAGTTTTGCAGCGAGCGGTGGATGCGGGGGCCGAATGGGTGGACCTGGAACCGGACGTACCCGAAAGCGAGCTCAACTGGTTTCGCATGAAAAAGGCCAGTGTCCTTCTCTCTCATCACGAAATGAATGACACGCCCGCCACCGCTGCCCTTCAGGAGCGGGTGGCCAAAATGTTGGAACGGAAGCCTGACGTCATAAAAATCGCCACTGTGGCCAGGGAGCAGGAGGACAATCTTCGAGTGCTGGGTCTCATTCCATGGGCACAGAAAGAATTTGGAACGGACATCATCGCCTTCTGCATGGGAGATGTGGGAAGGTGGACCCGCATCGCCTGCGTGGCCATGGGAAGCCCCTGGACTTACGTTCAGATGCCCGGTCAAACTCGAGCGGCTCCCGGTCAGCTCCTTGCCAGGGACATGAGGGCCATTTTCAAGGCCATGGGGATGCTTTAACGATGATAAAACCTGTTCAGAAAGAGTTGTATGCCGTCGTTGGGAATCCCGTGAACCATAGCCTGAGCCCTCTCATGATGCAGACCGCTTTTGAGCGGATGAACCACCAGGCGGTTTACACGGCCCTGCAGCTGGACGAGCCCCGGGAGGATTTCTCCCTGCTGCACCGAGTGGGTTTCAAGGGACTGAGCGTGACCCTCCCCCATAAGGAACAGGCTTTGCAATTGGCTGAAGAGGTGGACGAAACGGCGCGCATCATCGGGGCGGTGAACACCCTGAAACGAGGGGATGCTGGCTGGATAGGATGCAATACGGACTGGAAGGGTTCCAATGCGGCCCTCATTTCCGTTTCCCCATTGAAGGGAAAAAGGGGGCTTGTTCTGGGCGCGGGAGGCGCTGCAAGAGCTGTGGTCTACGGTCTGCAGCAGGAGGGTGCGGAAGTAACCATTTGCAACCGCGGAGAAGAACGTGGCGCTTCCCTGGCAAGGACCTTTCAATGTGCGTTCATTCCCCTGAAGGATCTGGGCGAAAGCCTGGAAAGCCTGACCTTCGACCTGGTGGTGCAGTGCACGCCCGTGGGGCTAGCAGGGGATTCAGGGGAAGCTTTCGTCCCTCCCCGGCTCTTTCATGAAGGGATGATGGTTCTGGACACGGTGTACCGACCCCTGCGGACACCTTTTGTCAAAGAGGCCATGAAAAAGGGATGCACCGTGGTTTCGGGCCTTGAAATGCTCCTTCAGCAGGGCGTGGAGCAACTCAAGTTCTGGCTGGAAATTCCCACTGTTCATGAAGAGGTGATTGGGGCCATGAGAGAAGCACTTCAAAAAGCGGTGACCTGAAATGAATGAAATCGTAAAAAATATAAAACCTGCTGCCAAGGTCAAGGGAAGGGTGCGCATTCCCGGTTCCAAATCCATCACCCATAGAGCGCTGCTCATGGCAGCCCTTTCGGAGGGCACCAGTGAGATCATGAACCCTCTCTTCGCTCAGGATACGGAGCTGACGGCAAAAGCTCTGAAAATGCTGGGGGTGGATCTGCAATGGGAAAAGGACAAGGTGCGTGTGCAATCTTCAGGGGAGAGGTGGAGACAACCCGGAGAGGCTGTTTTTCTCGGAAACAGCGGCACCAGCATGCGTCTTCTTCCGGCGGTGGCCGCCGTGGGGAGGGGAATTTTTTCCTTTGACGGAACGGCCCGGCTTCGGGAACGGCCGGTGGGACCCATCGTGGAGGCTCTCAGGAGTCTCGGCGTTGAAGTGAAGTGTTTGGGGGAAGAGGGTTTTCCACCCATGGAAATTCACAGCCGAGGACTGGAAGGGGGTGAGGTTTGGGTGGATGCCACGCAAAGCAGCCAGTTCCTGTCCGCTTTGCTCATTGCCGCTCCCTGCGCTCGGGGAGACATGGTGGTGGGCTGGAAGGAACCGGTGGCTTCTTTCCCTTACGTGAATCTCACTCTGGCCATGATGGAGGAATGGGGGATTGATTTCCAGTGGGTCAGCGATCACCAGATAAAAATACGGGCACCGCAGGTCTATCGTCCCAGGCAATACACGGTGGAAGGGGATTGTTCTTCGGCGTCTTATTTCTGGGCGGCAGCGGCCATCACCGGCGGGGATGTGGAAACCTGCCCCATTCGTTCCAGCAGTGTTCAGGGGGACTGCCATCTGGTGTCCGTTTTCGAACGCATGGGGTGCCGCATTTTCAGGGATGATGAGAGTGTCCGCGTGGTGGGTCCCGATGTGCTTCAGCCCGTGGACATGGACATGAACCGCATGCCGGACATGGTTCCCACTCTGGCCCTTGTGGCAGCTTTTGCGAAGGGACGAAGCCACATACGCAATGTGGCTCATCTGCGGGTCAAGGAATCGGACCGTTTGCACGTGGTGGCTCTGGAGCTGGGCAAACTGGGTGTTCCCGTGGAAGAACTGGACGATGGCCTCGTCATTGAAGGGGGCCATGTGCGTTCGCCCGCCCAACCCCTGGAAGCCCATGACGATCACCGCATCGCCATGAGTTTTGCCCTGGCGGGTCTTCGGGTGAAGGGCGTGCAGATACTGGGGGCCGAGTCCGTGGCCAAGTCCTTTCCCGGCTTCTGGGAACTCTTCGATGAGCTCTGTTATGGGAAAACATAGAACTTCCCCTGTGACGCCGGCATTTTGGTTGCTGTTTGGCCTGATTTTTCTGTTTCCTGGAAAAGGGGAAGCAGCTTCTTTTTTCCAAACTTCCCTATCCAGGTTTTCACAGCAGGCCGGGCTGGTGGCCCTGGACATCGTTTCCATCCCCGATGGAAGGATACTCCTGGAAAGCAATGCCCAAAAGCCCCTCGTTCCCGCATCCCTCGTAAAAGTTCTCACCACTTATGCGGCTCTGAAGTCTCTCGGTCCCCACCATCGCTTTGAAACCATCGTCTATTCCGATCAGGGTCTTCAGGGGGACACCCTGCCCGGAAACATCTGGATCAAGAGCAAAGGGGACATGTTCTTCACGGGGGAAAAGGCCTGGAAGACGGCTCACCGCCTGAAAGCCCTGGGCATAGAGCGCATCGGGGGAGACCTTGTGGTTGACAATCACTATTTCGCTCCCTCCGTCGAGCGCATCTGCATTGATGAACATTGCAGCCGTGCCTACAATCCTATTATTTCCGGCACTGCCCTGGATTTCAACACGATCACTTTCACCGCCGTTCCCGGTGCGATGGCGGGTGAACCCGCCAGGGTCACCTGGTTTCCCCGGGGCAAATACGTTCATATGAAAAACGAGTCCAGGACAGTTCGGGGGCGACCGGGAGAAAATCTGCATCTTCGTTCTCTGGGTGTGGAGAAAGATGGCCGCGAGCAGTTTCAGCTCTCGGGAGAAATGTCCCTTTCTTCTCAGGAGCCTTGGGAATTCACGATGAATGTGCAAAATCCGCCGGCATTTTTTGGCCACTCTTTCAAAGAAATTCTGAGGGAGACGGGCGTGCGGGTGCAGGGTGAAGTTCGGGCAGGCACCGTTCCACCCCATGCCCGGCCTTTGGTGGTGCATGAATCGGAGCCTCTGGGAGATTTACTGTTTGGTCTCAATCGTTTCAGCAACAACTTCATGGCTGAAATGCTCCTCAAGACCCTGGGGGCGCAGGTCTACGGCGAACCGGGAACCCGGGAAAAGGGTCTCAGGGTTTTGGAGGCTCACCTTTTGGGGATGAACATTCCACCTTCCCAGTTTTCCATTGCCAGCGGTTCGGGACTCAGCCGAACGTGCCGGGCCAGTCCCAGGGTTTTTTCCAATGTCCTTCTGGATCTGCACCATGACTTTCACAATGGTCCCGAGTTCATCGCTTCCCTGGCCATGAATGGCCACGACGGAACTTTGAGAAGAAGATTGAGGGGATCCCCTGTGGTGCTGCGCGCTAAAACAGGAAGCCTCAGAGATGTGGTGGCTTTTTCCGGTTATGTGCACGCTCCGGGACAGGGTCTATTTGCCGTGACGGTTTTGCTGAACGATGTGAAAAACTCCTGGGAAGCCCGTGAAGCCCTGTACCATTTTCTGCAAGAGCTTCCCTACCGGTTGAATGAGCCTTGATGAGGCGGTGTGAGCTGGAAAAGCGGTTCCATTGACTTGCTTTCATGGGCTTTCTGGCTTAGTATTTAGGATCATGGAGTCACGATGGATGATGTTTGCATCGTGCTCCTTTTTTTTAATTCTTTCTCGGGAGGAACATTGAAGGTGGTAACAGTTTCTTTCCGTGGAAAATGAAGGAGATTTGAATGGCGGACAAGGTCAAAGAAGGCGACTATGTGAAGGTGCATTACACGGGGAAATTCACTGATGGGCAAATTTTTGATTCCAGTCAGGGATGTCAGCCCCTTGAAGTTCGCATGGGAGCCAATCAGGTCATCTCAGGCTTTGAAAATGCCTTGATGGGTATGGAACAGAGCGAAAAGAAATCAATCACTGTGGAAGCGGACCAAGGCTATGGCCAGCGTGACGAGAACCTGGAGAGAAGGTTCAATAAAGCTGACTTTCCTCAGGATTTCCAGCCGGAGGTGGGGCAGGTTCTCATACTCCAGGATCCTTCCCAGGGCCAGTTTCCAGCCACCGTGAAAGAAGTTGCCGAAGATACGGTCCTGCTGGACTTGAATCATCCGCTGGCCGGGCGGACCCTTTCCTTCGAACTCCAGGTGGTGGAAATCAACAAGGAGCCCAGTCCTTCCTCCTGTGGAGGCGGGTGCGCCTGTTCATGATTTGAAATGGAGTGAAACGCACAAAGAGCCGCCCCATGGGGTGGCTCTTTGCATTTGAACATTCTTATTCCAGCCCTTGTGCAGAATCCACTTGAATTGAAAACAAAGATTTTCCTCTGCTCACTTGAGGGGCAAGACAAAATAAATGAGGTTCCCATATTTTTGGGGTTCGCATCCCAGAATGCCCCCATGAACTTCCACCACATTTTTGACAAAATTGAGTCCATGTCCCGTGCCTCTCTCGTGAATGCTCGAAAGGGCACGATAGCCTCCCTCGAATATTTTTTGAGCTTCCTCCTCATTCAAGGGCTTCCCCGTGGTGAAGAAACTGAACCGCAGTCCATGGGTCCCTTCGCTGAAAAAGTTCTTCAGAATTTTTCTGTTGCATGAAAAGATTTTGATCCTGTTGCCCAGTTGGTCTTCCACTTCCTGAGTGTACTTGATGGCGTTGGAGAAGATGTTGTCGAACACCTGGGAGATGAGGCCCTTGTCCACGTAGAGCGTCATCTGGTCATCGGGAACGCCTTCCAGAAGATTGTCCACGGCGATGTTGCGTTTTCGGAATGTGGCGATATAACGGTCTAAAAGGGGTTCCACGATCTCCTTGAGAAAATTGCAGGTCTGCCTTCTGAGCACGTAGGTGCCCTTTTCGAAATGATCTTTGCGAAGGAGGGTTTCAAGAAAAAGACTGGTGTGCTCATAATGCTTGGAGAAAGCGCTCCACTCCTTTTCCATGGTGGCGGTGTTTCTGGCCATTCGGCTTTTGAGGTCTGTGAGGCGCGACTCGAGGGGATGAATGGAACCCTTTTCCCTGAAAAGAATGTCTTCGAACTCAGACTCCAAAGCGCGGTGTGCCTGCAAGCCCTTTCTGAATCGAATCAGGAAGAGCTTGTAGTGCATGTTTGGATTGATGACGTTGTGTTCGATGTCTGAGAGCAACTGGTTGATGAATTTCAAGTGATCGATGTTTTGCTGAATCAGCAGTTTTTGGTGCAGTTGAAATCCAATGCGGTTGGAGAATTTTTCAAGAAAAAGTCTTTCATTGGGTTTTAGGTTCCCTTTGGGACAGATTTCGAATAATCCGAGCATGGAACTCCGAGTAAGAAAAGGCACAGAACGGGTCAGTGCCTCATTGCCCGGAATGGGATAAATCAAACTTTCCTGGGTTTCATAGGGACTTTCCTTCACTTCCAGAGTGCAGTCACTTCTCTGGTTTTCGGGAAGCAGGCCTTCCAGGCTGGTGCACACCAGGACCAGTTTGGAACTCTTCTGTTCAAAGACATGGAGCCTGCTCTCGATGTTGAGGAACTCCTTGGGCACGGCGACACAGATCTGGTAAAAATGGTCGATGCTCGTGAATTCCTGGGCCAGGTCGAAAAAGGTGGACAGAGCTTCTTCCTGGTGGCGCTTGAAATTATAATCTTCATAACTTCTCTTTTTTTCCCGCACCCGTTGTTGAATGTACAGCTGGGAGCTGTCGGACAGGGAACCCCCACGAGAAGCTTTCTCCTCATTTGCGATCATGTCAATGTTTCCGGCCATGGGGCACTCCACAACGTCTGGAGATTGTTGAAAAGACAGCGGCAGATGCAGGTTCGTGAGACTGGCAGCCACTTCATTTTTCACTCAAGTGACCCAGAAAATTTTGTAAGGATTAAGGGCAACAATGATTCGAGTTCCCACTCCAGATGCTGCACGATTGGTTTATCATTCTTCGGGCGGCAAAATCCGTGTATTGAATGGATATAATTTTTGTTTCGGGAAAATATCGAATATGGATTCACTTTATATCATACAGTAACCGTTTTTGGTGAGCCATACTTGCAAAAGTGAAATGTTTCTTTTTGTGTGGCCTATTTGAAAGGTCCTGAAAGAAAAAAAGCGATCAATGGGGATCTGACCGCTGTGAAGACTGTGTAACACCCGCTGGCACAAGGGTCTATTCTGGTCCAATGGGGCGTTCCTCAACAGTTGGCCCTCTGGAATGGAGCCGCTCATGGGGATGGAGCGGAGGGACATGAAGAGCCAGGGTTTCGTGAAGTCCCTCCGAGAAGGTTCAATCCCATTCCAGCTCGTGTTTCAAATCCCGCTCAAGGAGCTCGCTCACAGCTGCCTGGGGATCCTTGTTTTCATAGATGACCTCATAGACTCTGCTGCAGATGGGCATGTCCACATCCAGTTTTCTGGAAAGATGGTATACGGAGCGGGCTGTTTTGACCCCTTCCGCCACCATTTTCATGTCCCCCAGGATCTGCTCGATTTTCATTCCCAGCCCCAGCTTTTTACCCACGGTTCGATTGCGGCTCAGATCTCCCGTGCATGTGAGAATGAGGTCTCCAATTCCTGCGAGACCCGAAAAGGTCAAAGGATTTGCGCCCATGGCAACCCCGAGGCGGGAGATTTCCGCAAGACCCCGGGTGATGAGGGCTGCTCGAGTATTGTAGCCGAAGTTGAGGCCGTCACATGCGCCCGCTGCGAGAGCGATGACATTTTTCAAGGCTCCGGCAAGTTCCACGCCCATGATGTCGAGGCTTGTGTAAAGACGAAAGTTCCTGGTGGAAAAGACCTGTTGCACCCTTTTGGCCAGATCCAGGTCTTCTCCCGCAAGGGTGACGGCGGTGGGGGCTTCCCGAATCACCTCTTTGGCAAATGAAGGGCCCGACAGGCACAAATAATGTGCGAACTGAGGATGGGGCATGAGCTCCCTCCAGATTCCCCACATGGTGAGGAGCGTTTCATTTTCAATGCCCTTGGTGGCATTGACCACGATGGTTGATTCCGCCATGTGGGGGAGGATATCTTTGACCACTCGCCGGTACACATGGGATGGCACCACCATGACCAGCAGGGAATGGCCTGCGACCGCACCTTCAAGCTCATGATGCGCCGTGATGCGCTCGCTCAGGGCATAACCGGGTAGATAAACGGTGTTTTCGTGCTTTTCCTTGATGGTTTCACAAAGGTCTTTCTCAAAGACCCAGAGATCCACGTCATGTCCTTTTTGAGCCAGCACCTGGGCGAGGGTGGTTCCCCAGCTGCCGGCCCCCAGAACCCCTATGGGACCGGTGACTTCCATCATTCCTCCGTTTCTTCCTGTATGGTTTCTGAATCTTTAAGAATTTCAAGATCCACGATTTTTTCTCCCTCGTCCAGATACATGAGTTTGACCCCCTGGGTCACACGCCCGATTTTTCGAATCTGCTCCGCGGGAATTCGGATGAGGCGGCCCGTGTCGGTGATCATGAGGATCTGATTGTCGTCGGTCACCTGTCGGAATCCCACCACGCTGCCGTTGCGCTCGGTGATCCGAATGTTCATGACCCCTTTTCCTGCACGGCTCTGGGCACGGTAGTCTTCGTTGGGAGTCCGCTTGCCGAACCCTTTCTCTGTGACCACCAGCATGGACTTTCCTTCTTCGATGATGTCCATGCCCACCAGCTGGCTTCCGTCCAGGTTCATTCCGCGAACCCCGCGGCTCACGCGGCCCAGAGGACGAAATTCCTCCTCGCGGATCCGTATGGACTTGCCCGCCTTGCTCATGAGAAAGATTTCCTGGCCTCCGTCGGTCATGACCACGCTGATCAATTCGTCGTCGTCATCCAGCACGATGGCTCTGATGCCGTT
>SLCH01000039.1 GCA_007125915.1 Syntrophobacteraceae bacterium | reverse complement strand
GGCAACGTGGTCGCCGAAGGAAGGGACATGACCACCGTGGTCTTTCCTCATGCTCCCGTCAAAGTTTTTCTCACGGCTGACCTGCGCACCCGGGCCCGGCGCCGTCACGCCGAATACGCCGCCAAGGGCGAAAACATAGACTATTCGCAGGTGGAGCTTCAGATGCAGAAACGGGATGAAGAGGACAGCCGAAGGGCTCTCGCTCCCCTGCGCCCCGCACCCGGCGCCTTTGTCCTCAACACGGCAGGCCTTGACCTTGAAGGGGTCCTGAGCAGGCTCCTGGAGCACATCGCCGAGAAGACCCATGGCTCAGAAGGTCCTGATTCCAAAATAGTGGGAAATACACATTGATCGTTGATGTGTTTTCTGGTATTTTAGGTAATTTGAAGATGGCGAATGCCAAAATTGGACAAGGGGGTAACCAACTCAATGATTGAAAACGAATTGAAATCCAAAAGCGACATGAATCAAGATTTAGAAACGGACGATTTCTTCGATGAAGATGAAGCCATGCTGGATGGCGAGATGGAAGACATGCAGACCATGCAGGATCTTTACGATCAGAGCTTCAAAAACATCCAGGAAGGCGAAGTCCTCACGGGACGGGTGGTGCAGGTCAGTGACGATTTTGTCATGGTGGACATCGGCTACAAGTCCGAAGGCCAGATTCCCATCTCCGAATTCAAGGATGAAAACGGAATCATTCAGGCCGCCCTGGGAGACGAAGTGGATGTGCTCCTGGAGTTCCAGGACGATGACGACGGCTCCATTCACCTCTCCAAGGAAAAGGCCGCAAAAATCAAGGTCTGGGACGACATCAGCCGCATTTACAACGACGACGGCATCATCGAAGGAAAGGTGATTTCCAAGGTCAAGGGCGGCCTCGCCGTTGACATCGGTGTTCAGGCCTTCCTGCCCGGCTCCCAGGTGGATCTCCGTCCTGTTCGAAACCTTGAATCCATGATCGGCCAGAACTTCCCCTTCAAGGTCCTCAAATATAATAAGAAGAGACGCAATGTTGTCCTCTCACGGCGCGCCCTGCTGGAAAAAGAGCGGGAAGAGATGAAAACCCAGACCCTTGCAGGCCTCGAGGAAAGCAAGGTCGTGGAGGGCATCGTCAAAAACATCACCGACTACGGCGTTTTCGTGGACCTGGGAGGCATCGACGGTCTTCTCCACATCACGGACATGAGCTGGGGCCGCGTGGGGCATCCTTCGGAAATGTTCCAAATCGGGGATAAAATCAACGTCATGGTCCTCAGCTTCGACCGCGAAAACGAGCGCGTCTCCCTGGGTCTCAAGCAGATGGTGGAAGACCCCTGGAACAAAGCCGCCGAAAAATATCCCGTGAGCACCCAGGTGGCCGGGCGAGTGGTCAGCCTCACCGATTACGGGGCCTTTGTGGAAATCGAGGAAGGGGTCGAAGGACTCATCCACGTTTCCGAGATGTCCTGGACCAAAAAGATCCGCCACCCCTCCAAAGTGCTTTCCGTGGGAGATGAAGTGGACGCGGTGGTGCTCAGCATCAACCCGGAAAACAAGCGCATCTCCCTGGGCATGAAGCAGCTGGAGCCCAACCCCTGGGATGTGATCGCACAGAAATACCCCGTGGGCACGACCATTGCCGGAAAGATCAAAAACATCACTGATTTCGGTGTTTTTATCGGCATCGACGAAGGCATCGACGGACTCGTTCACATTTCCGACATTTCCTGGACCAAACGGGTCAAGCACCCATCAGAGATCTTCAAGAAGAACCAGGAAGTTCAGGCCATCGTTCTCAACATCGACAAGGAGAACGAACGATTTTCCCTGGGCATCAAGCAATTGGAGCCAGACCCATGGGAAAGCATTCCTCAGCGCTATCCCGCCAACAGCGTCATCACGGGCCCCATCACCAATGTGACCGACTTCGGGCTGTTCGTGGAAATAGAGGAAGGCATTGAAGGGCTTGTGCATGTGTCGGAAATCAGCAAGGAGAAAATCAAGTCTCCCATCGGCCAGTACAAGACGGGAGACGAGATCACAGCCAAAGTGATCAATATCTCACCCAAAGAACGAAAAATCGGCCTGTCCATCAAAAAGGTGGAAGAGCAGGAAGAGAAGACCAGCTACACCGATTATATGAACAGTGCCAAGGCTGCGACCTCCAACCTGGGCGAGTTGCTCAAGGAAGAAATGGAAGCTCGTGCCGGAAAGCCCGGTCCATCCGATGAGTAAAAGGGAGTCTTCCCTCATTTCTCACCCCTGAAAACATGCAGCACCCGGCCATGCATTCCAGCAGAAGCCGGGTGTTTGCTTTTGGACATCAATTCCCATGAAACTGCGCAAAGCCATCATCTGGGCCTTTCTTGCCTTTATGGGCCTGAGTTTCTTTCTGTGGTTCGCATCGAAAATGGATCTTTTGGCAGGGCCCAACCGCATCGCCGTCATCCGCATTCGAGGGGTCATCGACGATGTGCAGGAAATGCTCAAAGCCATGAAGGAATACCGGGAAGACGACAATGTGCAGGCCATCATTCTGCGCATCGAATCGCCCGGAGGAGGCATTGGTCCCTCTCAGGAGCTGTACCGGGAAGTGAAGCGCACCGCCGCCGTAAAGCCCGTGGTGGCTTCCCTGGGTGGCGTCGCTGCATCGGGGGGCTACTATATCGCTTCCGCAACGGATCACATCGTGGCCAACCCCGGAACCATCACGGGAAGCATCGGGGTGGTCATTTCATTCCCCAATCTTCGGGAACTCTTTGACCGGCTGGGCTACCACACCATTGTCATCAAAAGCGGAGAATTCAAGGACACGGGCAATCCGGGGAGGGAAATGACACCCCAGGAAAGAGACCTGCTCGAAGAAGCGATTCAGCAGTCCCACCTGCAGTTCGTCCGCCATGTGGCCGAGGGCCGGAACATGCCCCAGGATGCGGTGATGGAAGTGGCCGATGGACGGATCCTCCTGGGCGAAAAGGCTTTCCAGCTGGGACTGGTCGACGAACTGGGCAACTTCTATGATGCCGTCGCGGTGGCGGCCAGGCTTGGGGAAATCAAGGAAAAGCCCAAGGTCATTTTCTTTGAAAAGAGAAGGCGCTCGCTCCTCGACTTTCTTCTGGGAACGGACATGAGCGAAAGGGTGGTGACGTTTCTCGACGGGTCGCACGGCTTCATCCGCTACCAACTCCCCGCACCTCAATGATTTTCAGCACCCCGCTCCGCCCGGGAACCCGGCCCCGAAGGAACGCACGGAAAGGCCCGTAAGGAAGCATCAGAAAACGTGGACATCTCCCAGTCCTTCGCGAAGAATTTCCGGCTCATCATTGATGAGGGAGATGACGCTGGAGGGCTGGCCGGAAACACCACCCCCATCCACGATGAGGTCGATGGCATGACCAATGGCGCTCTTGATTTCATGGGGCGTGGCCAGAATTTCATCGGTTTCCGGGTTCGTGGCGCTGGTGCTGATCACGGGATGCCCCAGTTCCCCCACGATGCGCAGGCAGACGGCATGGTCGGGGACACGAATTCCAACGGTCTGGCGCTTGGTGAGCATGATTTTGGGCACCAGGCGGGATCCCCCCAGCACAAAGGTGTAGGGCCCCGGCAGCAGGCGCTTCATGGTTTTGTAGGCATAATTGGTGACTTGAGCGTACTCGCTGATGTTTTTGAGATCACTGCAGATGAAGCTGAAGGGCTGGCTCGGAGATCGCCGTTTGAGCTTGTAGATTTTTTCTATGGCGGATTTGTTGAAAAGATCACAACCTATTCCATAGAAGGTGTCCGTGGGGTAGACGATGATTCCGCCGTCCCGCAGAACATCCACAATCTTTTTGATCTTCCTTGGTTC
>SLCH01000247.1 GCA_007125915.1 Syntrophobacteraceae bacterium | reverse complement strand
TTTATTTTTCTCGATCGAGACGGTGTCATCAACGCGGACCGAACCGATTTCATAAAATCCCCAGGGGAATTTCAATTCTATGAAGACAGCCTTCAGGCACTTCGCTGGCTCAAAAAGATGGAAATTCACCCCATCATCATTTCTAACCAGTCAGGACTGGGAAGGAAGATCATTACGGTACCAGACTTCTGGGACATCCACCAGCATATGAGGGACACCATCGAAAAAAATGGGGGCGAACTCTTGGCGGCTTTCTATTGCCATCATCATCCTCAGGACGGCTGTTCGTGCCGCAAGCCTTCCCCGGGATTGATCCTGGCGGCATCAGATCTTTACAAGATCGACCTCAACAAGACCCCTTTCATAGGTGATCGCTCATCGGATCTGGAAGCAGCCCGGCGGGCAGGCTGCAGAGGCTGCTTGCTCGACCGCCCCCATGACACGTCCCAGGGAGTGGGCCATGCGGCGGCGGTCTCCTCCAAAGCCAATGTTTTCGGGCCGGCCACAATGATGGAAATGGTAAGGATCCTTTATTCATAAGCCTGAAAGGACACGCCATGTTTTTTCCCCCTTTTCTCATGTTCTTTGTGTTTCTTTTTCTATTCCTCCTTTTTTTTGCTTTTGCGCTCATCCAGTTTGGAGTTTTCACCTGGGCTTTTGCTCGACTGGGCATCCCCCCCGAGTACATTTTTTCTCTCCTTTTCCTCTGCATCGCGGGAAGCATGATCAATATTCCCCTGATGCGCATCAAGGTAGAGCGGGAACCCGAGGAGTTAGAGCTCATACACTATTTTGGCATACGCTTTCGACCGCCCCGGTGGAAACAGAAGGACGAAATGATCCTGGCCATCAATGTGGGAGGCGCTGTCATTCCCAGCCTCCTTTCCCTTTACCTTCTGAGCATTGCGGAAAACCCCATTCGCTCTCTGCTGGCCCTGGCCGTCGTCACCCTTGTGGTGCACCGCATAGCCAGACCCGTGCCAGGGATGGGCATCGCCACCCCCATGTTCATTCCGCCTATCGTGGCGGCCCTTTCAGCATTGATTTTCAACTACGAATGGGCCGCCCCCACGGCCTACATTGCGGGTACTCTGGGAACGCTCATCGGAGCGGACCTGCTCCATCTTGACAAGCTGAAACAATTGCGGGCACCTGTGGCCTCCATTGGTGGCGCAGGAACTTTTGACGGAATATTTCTGACGGGCATTCTGGCCGTGCTTCTCGCCTGGTAGCCTCGACCCATCGTTTCCCCTGGAAAATTTTGAAACATAGGAGCAGCTCATGTCGAGTAAAGTTTACTTCAGCGACCTCCGCGTGACCGATTCCCGCAGCCTGCTGGACAAGATCCGATCACTCGCTGAAAGAGCGGGGATGAGCGAGGTGGTTAAGAAGCATGGCTTGACAGCCATTAAAATTCATTTCGGCGAAAGAGGAAACACGGCCTTCGTGCGCCCCATCTTTGTCCGGCCCCTGGTGGATGCCGTGCGTGAACTGGGGGGCAGGCCATTTTTGACAGATGCCAACACCCTCTATGTGGGGACTCGGGGAAATGCAGTGGATCACCTCACCACCGCCGTGCTCAACGGATTTGCCCATTCAGTGGTCAACGCCCCGCTCATCATTGCCGACGGCATCGACGGCCGGGATGAAGTGGTCGTCCCCATCCATCTCAAGCTTTGCCGGGAAGCCTATGTGGGTTCGGCCGTGGCCAAGGCCGACGCCCTTATCTCCATCGCCCATTTCAAGCTGCACGAAGCTTCCGGTTTCGGCGGGGCCATCAAGAATGTGGGCATGGGCTCCGCCTCGCGCCGGGGGAAAATGGCCCAGCATTCCGAGGTGGAACCGGAAATAGACCACAAAACGTGTGTGGCATGCGGCGCATGCCGAGACCAGTGCGCTCACGGGGCCATCACCCTGGTGAACCGCCCCGAGGACATGCCGCGACCGCACCCTGCCATAAAGAAGGTTGTCTTCATCGACCAAAAAAAATGTGTGGGCTGTGCGGGATGCATTCATGCTTGCCCCGAAAAAGCTCTGGGCATCAACTGGGAACGGGACCTGCCCAAATTCATGGAAAGGATGGTTGAGTACACCGCAGCCACCGTCAAGGGAAAGGAAGAGCGAACCTTGTACATCAATTTTCTCACTCAAATTTCCCCGGCCTGCGACTGCCATCCCTTTGCCGATGCGCCCATAGTGGCGGATATCGGCATTGTCGCTTCCCGTGATCCAGTGGCCATTGACCAGGCATCCATGGACCTGCTCAATGCACAACCGCACCTCAAATCTTCATGCATCGGGGGGGAACCCATTGCCAACCTGGACAAGGTGCGGGCCGTCTACCCCAACATTGACTGGCAGCATCAGCTCAATTATGCGGAGGAAATTGGTCTCGGAACCATGTCCTATGAGCTGATCCCCATTTGAACAGCTCATAGGCGTCGCTCAGGGGAGAGTGCATCTGCTCAGGGCAACGGCATGTCGATGCACAATGGACTCAAAGCTCTGTCCAGCGGCAACACTTAAAGAATCAGGCTGCATAAGACTTCTTGGGGCTTGGCGCAGAAAACAGCTTGTCAAATGTGGTGCTCTTGTATACATTCACCCTCGGAAGCGCCAAGCTCACTGGTGGGGCTCCCGGACTTCAAATCCGGTGTGAGGGCGTGAAGGCGTTCTCAGGTGGGTTCGATTCCCATGCGCTTCCGCCATTCCTTTCATGCGGCTTCCCAGGAAAAAAAGGCGCTCCTTTTGACGCTTCTCCCCCCGCTTGGCTCTTCCTGAGCGTTGACCGTGAGCACAGAACCAGCTTCATTCTCTGACAGAGGGCATGAAATCCCGCTCACGGAGATATTGGGCGGAAGCCATGGCAACCTTGTCGGCTCTCTGGTCATGGGAATCGAGTTTTATGGTGACGTATCCCAGGTAGTTCGAGGCCATGAGACAATTCAGGAATCTGGATATGTCCATGCCTCCATCCCCCAATTGAATGTGACGGTGGCTTTGATTGAGGGGCATGTCTGCCAGGCTCACATGGTAAACGTACTTTCGCAGTGCCTCATAGGCGTCACAGGGATCTTCTCCCACACAATAGAAATGCCCTGCATCAAAATTTATTCCCACGTATTCATGGTTTCTTAACCTGCGCATCATATCCAGCACATCCTCTGTCCCTTGAACAAGGGAGTCGGGTTCCGGTTGCAGAAGAAGGTGCACGGAGAGTTTCTTGGCCACGGGCAGAATGCGGCTCATTTGCCCCACATAAAGATCCAGGGCTTCGAACAGACTGAGAGACTCGGATATGAATCCAGGACCCGTATCCGTGGACACATGGGGAATTCCCATGGCAGCGGCCATTCTCAGGCAGGAAAGAGTGTAGCGTATACGCTTCTCCCGCTCATCAGCATCCTCTGCAATCCAGGAAGGGCTTTTTTGTTCCCCGTATGCCGTCGTCACCAGGGCACTGTTGAGATTGCTGATCTGGAGCTTTTTCTGAGCGAGAAAGCGGATCAGTTCGGTGACTCTGGCCGCGCTCATGTCATCGGGAAAAACGTGAGGACGGTCAGCAATCAGTTCCACACCCGTGAATCCCGCACGTTCGATTCCTTCGATGGCATCTTCCAGAGACCTCAAGCGAAAAACACTGGTGCTGTAAGCAAACTTGAGCATAAATCCTCACAAAAAGGAAAAATGGTTGCTATCACTGTGCTCCATTTTATTCTTCAAAATGATAAGTAAAAATGAATCTCAAATCCATAGGGTTCTGCAAACTGGATCAAGGGGAATCCAGTCTATTGAACTTTGCAGTTGCGTTACAGAGTCTGAACTCAATGAAAATG
>SLCH01000142.1 GCA_007125915.1 Syntrophobacteraceae bacterium | reverse complement strand
ATCTGCACTTTTCCCCGCACCACCGGATCCATTTCTTCCCAGACACCTCCCGCCCGTTCTTCCGCACGCCCCCGGTTCACCTCGATGGGCGCATGCACCTTCATGCGGTCTCCATTGTGTGCGATGAGTGCATTGGCGGCAGAAATGATGTGCTTGGTGGACCGGTAATTTTCCACAAGGTGATGGACTCGGGCCTGGTATTCCTGCTCGAACCTCACGATGAACTGCACGTTGGCACCCCGGAAAGTGTAAATGTTCTGATCGTCGTCTCCCACGGCCAGGATGTTGAGCTTGCTGTCGGGATCCTTTTCCTTCCTTCCCGCCAGCACCGAAATGAATTCATACTGTTCTTCGTCGATGTCCTGGTATTCATCCACCAGAATGTGGCGAAAGCCCCCTCGGATCCGTTCACGCACTTCATCGGGATCCAGCCCGTAAACGTCTTCTTCTCCCTTTAAAATGCGTATGGCATCGGGGATGAGGCGGCTGAAAGGGAGTTCCTGACCCCGGCTCTTCTCCGCCATTTCCGCAAAGGAAGTTCCCGTGAGCCTCATGGCAAGACCGTGATAGGTTTGCACGATGACTCCCCGTGCGTGATCACCCAGGAGCTCCCGAAGCCTGCGCCGCAGAGCCACAGCCGCCCAGTGGTTGAAGCACAGAACCAGGATGCTCTCGGGAGCTGCCCGCTGCACCCGCATGAGATACGCACAGCGGTGCACCACGATCCGTGTCTTGCCCGATCCGGGTCCGGCCAGGATGAGCAGGTTCACGTCTTCTTCCGAACGCACCACTGCTGTCTGGACGGGATTTCCCAGTTCTTCAACGATCTTCTGATAGGCTTCCTGGCTCACGGCCCGTTCCAGCATCGCCTTCTGCCCGGGAAAATAGCGCTTGACGAAAGAAGCCTTGTCCAGGCTGAAGTAGGCAAGCACCAGTTCCAGGGCACGGCCGATCTTCTCCACACCGAGCCGGGCGTATTCGTTCATCACGTGAACCTGAAAAACCCGCTCCCGGTAGTGGTCTTGAAGAGGGGCGTGGTCCTCCTTGCTGTAGCGGCGCTTTTTGGCTTCCTCGATCACTCGCAGGGACATGGCCTGCCGGAAGATGGCCATCCCCTGCTGCAAAATGATCACTCCCTGTTCGTGAAGGTAGAGAAGCCCCCGATCGATGGCCGCCAGCGGGTCCTTGAGGGTGGGGGCCAGGTAAAGGTGAGACTTGAGGGCTTTCACCAGGTCTTCGGTGGCGAAGGTCACCAGGAGTTCTCCACTGGGTGACGCGTCCTGGGGGATCTGGCTCAGGATGCTTTCCAGCAGGACTCCCGCGATGGCCCTGCGTTTCCGGGCTGTGGCCGAGAGGCCTTCCCAGCTCCTCAAAAGCTTCACCCGGTAGTGGTCCTGAAAAACCTGCCGGTATTGAAGGCTCCCGGTGCTTGCCGCAAAACCTTTTCCGTCGAGGCTCAGGGTTTTGAGCAGCCCTCGCAGGAGTTCCGGGTTGGCTTCAAAACCCAAATCCCGAAGGCGCTGGTTGAGCCTGCGCAAGGAAAGGTCCTGCCACCCCGTTTCACCCGCATCAGGGGATTCCTCCCGAAGCACCTTCAGCATCTGTTCTTCCAGGTTTGAAACCTTGCGGAAAATCTGCAAGGAACCTTT
This sequence comes from Syntrophobacteraceae bacterium, assembly GCA_007125915.1. GTDB lineage: Bacteria > Desulfobacterota > Syntrophobacteria > Syntrophobacterales > Syntrophobacteraceae > SLCH01. The sequence continues at coordinate 2,189 of SLCH01000142.1, read as the reverse complement.
GGCCACCTTGTGACGCACAAAGGCGCTGAGGACGACACCCTTCTCGATGAGTCCCGCCTCGGCCATGTCGTGCAGAGTGCGCAGCACGCGCCGTGCTGCTGCTGCGTGATCGGGCACCGTCGGTGACTTTTCCTGCCGGGGATCGTCCAAGTTGTAAGGGGCATGGATTTCGTGGAGTTGGGAGTGGTCCACCAGGTCATCGGTGCTCAATCCTCGCTGTGGATCGGCATTGATCATCTGCTGCAGGATGGCGATCCAGCGTTGCTGCTGTGTTTCTGAGAGATTGAGGGAAGCCATGCGCGTCCGGGCTTCTTCCATGGTTTTCACCAGAAGTTTGCCCTGAAAGACCCGCGTGTGGTTTTCGTTGCGTTCGACGAGGCTGGCCCGCTCCAGCCAGGCGATGGCTGTCTTCACCTTAGTGTCCGCCTGGACGTCGTTGACATCGAATTCCGTCTCGACCCTCTCGTCCCGCAAAAGCTCTCCCGAGGTCAGGATCACCTCTCCCGAGGGACTGCGGACCGCCCTGCGGATGCCTCGAAGGATCTGGCCGATGTCTTTCTGGCTGAGGCGGGACATGGCCCCCAGCTTGAACTGCGTTTCCACGTCCTGTTCGTCGTAGAGGAGCACGCATTGAGCGTTGAGCAGGTCCCGGCCCGCGCGGCCCGCTTCCTGAAGATAGCTTTCCAGGGAACCGGGAATGTCCGCATGGAGCACCACCCGAATGTTGTCCTTGTCGATGCCCATGCCAAAAGCGTTGGTTGCGGCAATCACCTGGAGTTGGCCGGCGAGAAAGGCTTCCTGCACTGTGCGCTTTTCCGCGGCGTTGAGTCCCCCATGAAAGGCGGCAGCCCCCCAGCCCTGAGTCTTCAGGTAATCGCTGATTTCCTGCGAGCGGTTTCGGGTTGCCGTGTAGACGATGGCGGCGCCCTGAGGATAGAGAGCCAGTTTTTCTGCCAAAATTCCATGAATGAGGCCGAATTTTTCTGCCTTTTTCACCACCTGCACTTCAAAATGCAGGTTGTCCCTTTCCACACCCCCTTCAAAAACAGTGAGTTCCTGGCCCAGTTCTCTCTGAAAAAATTGAAGAATCTCCTGCTTCACATCACTCTTGGCCGTGGCTGTGAAGCAGGCCACGGTGGGGATGGAAGTGTTCTGTTCCCGGGCCAGCTGCCGAATGAAACGCCCCGCATAGAGATAGTCCGGCCGGAAATCGTGTCCCCACTTGGACAGGCAGTGAGCTTCATCAAAGACCCAGGCACCGATCTCCCGCTGGAAAATGGCGTTCCTGAAGCCCGAATTGCGAAACTGTTCCGGGGCCACATAGAGAATGCCGATGTCGCCAAGCCTGATCCTTTCCAGAACCTGAGTTCTTTCAGGAGGAGTGAGGAGACCGTAGAGAGCGGCGGCGCAATTGGTCTGAGCCCTATCCGCCAGGTTGTCCACCTGGTCTTTCATGAGAGCCTGAAGGGGGGAGATCACGATGGTGAGAAGCCCTCTGCGCCGATACCTTGCCAGGGCGGGAAGCTGGTAGCAGAGGGACTTCCCGCCCCCCGTGGGAAGAATGGCCAGGAGTGGTTGATCGACCATTCCCCGGGCCACGATCTGTTCCTGCAGGGAAGATCCGTCCTGGGCAGAGGGAGTGGACCTGAACTGGGAAAAGCCGAAGGTGTCCTGAAGAACTGTTCGTGGATCATGAATGCCTGCGCAGTGAGTGCAGGATGATTCCCCACAGGGATGATCGCGAAGGGCATGGAGCACCCCTGAAACCATGGGAAACCGGCGCAGCACCCAGGGGGGCAGAATGGAGTTGCCCCCCGCCACTCGTAGCCATGCCATCACATAGGCCATGGGCAGCCGGCATGAAGGATCTTCCAGCAGGGGCGGGATTTTTTCACCGAGAGCTTTGGGGCAGACAACGGGCCGGACGGCATTCTGAAAGATTTCCAGGGCCCTTTCCGCATCGATTGCATGGGCTTCCAGTGCAGCAAACAGGGAAGCGATGCCCGAAAGGGGAACCCTTTCCCCATTGGTTCCTTGTTCGAAGCAAAATCGGTAAAAAGAGAGAATGTGGCCGTGGCTCCTCTCGGCCATATTCTGAAAACTGTCCCACTGGTCGCGAAAGATGGAAGCGGCGAGGCGTGCGTCGGCCAGGGGATCGTTGACCGAGTCCTTGACCAGCTTGTAGTCCT
>SLCH01000160.1 GCA_007125915.1 Syntrophobacteraceae bacterium | reverse complement strand
TTGGAACCACATTCGATGTCCTGCCCGTGGTGCGCTACGACGATCATGTCATTGGAAACGGCCGTCCCGGACCCTGCTTCAGAATGTTTTTGAAGGCTTTGCGTGAGGACATGCGCCGCAACGGTCCCATGCTGACCTTTGTGGAGCACTGACAAAAAACTCATTTTCATGGCCACAAGATCATGCTCCTGTTTGCAGAGAAAAAATTGAGAGAAAGCATAGAGGTGAAGCGTCAGCTTCTCGGCAAAGTGGAGGGGACCCTCGCGTCCATGGCCCAGTCCCTTGTGACGGTCTTTGGCCGCAAAGGAAGGTTTTTCCTCATGGGCAACGGGGGCAGCGCCGCCGATGCGCAGCACATTGCAGCGGAGTTCGTGAACCGTTTCGAGCGTGAGCGGCCTCCTCTGCCGGCCATCGCCCTCACCGTGGACACCTCGGTGATCAGCAGCATCAGCAACGATTATGCTTTCGAGGACATTTTTCTCAAGCAGCTGCAGGCACTGGCCCGGGAGGGCGATGCTGTCCTCGGAATATCCACCAGCGGGCGGTCGCCCAATGTGATCAAGGCATTGGAGTGGGCCCAGCAAAATGGTCTTCACACGTGGGGGTGGATGGGACAGGAAGTGACGGCCATGGATGATTTCTGTGGCATGGCCATTCATGTTCCTTCTGTGGTGACCGCCCGAGTTCAGGAATGTCACATCACCCTTGGACACGTCCTTTGTGCCCTTGTGGATGAAATGCTGGCTTCCAATGAGGGCCAAAGGGAAGGCCGGTGATGGTGAGCGGCAAGAAGGGGCAATGGCGTCCTCTGGGCTTTGAAGGCCTCAGGACATACAGCCTCAAAGATCGTCCCAGTAAAGTGCAGGTGGAAGATCTTGCCCGGCCCTGGGCGCCCGGGGGCACTCTGAAGGGTTTTCTCCAGACCCTCCCTTCCGTGCTCGCGGCCGATGAATTTCGCGCTGCTGTCAAGGCCCTGGCGGAAGCAGCCAAGGGGGGAAAAACGGTGCTTCTCGGGATGGGCGCCCATCCCATCAAGGTTGGCCTTAACCCTCTCATCGCCGATCTCATGAAGCGAGGTGTCCTTTCTGCCCTGGCCCTCAACGGAGCGGGGATCATCCATGATGTGGAACTGGCCCTTGCGGGGAAAACATCGGAGGATGTGGGAGCCCATCTCTGCAAGGGGCAGTTCGGCGCAGCCAGGGAAACTTCGGAATTCATACATGGAGCCGTGGCTGCAGCTCATGCCAGGGGAAATGGGGGGCTTGGAGAAGCCGTGGGAAGGGCTCTCGTGGAATCAGGGGCTCCCTTCGCCTCCATGAGCATTCTGGCCACGGCACACAGGGAAGGAGTCCCTGTGACGGTCCATGTGGCTTTTGGCACGGACATCATTCACATGAGCCCTGCCATGGATGGGGCAGCCATGGGCGCCCTCACGCACCACGACTTCAGGCTCTTCTGCCGCATCGTGAGTTCCCTGAGTCAGGGAGTCTACATCAACCTGGGGTCCGCCGTGATTCTTCCCGAAGTTTTTCTCAAGGCGGTGAGTGTGGTCCACAACCTGGGACATTCCCTCGAAGGCATCACCACTTTGAACATGGATTTTCAGAAACACTACCGGCCGCAAGTGAATGTGATTCAAAGACCAACGGGCACTTCGGGACGAGGCATCATGCTCATAGGTCACCATGAAATCATGTTTCCCCTTCTCGCGGCGGCGGTTTTGGAGCAGATGGGGACCCCGGAAAAAGATTGAACAACCGTTTCATGCAAAGGGAGGAATTTTGAATGCCCATTTATGAGTTTGAGTGCGAAAAGTGTGAGGACACCTTCGAGACTCTGGTGTTCAGAAGTGACGATAGCGTATCCTGCCCCAAGTGCCACTCGGATCAGGTCCATCGGGTTCTGTCCGTTTTTGGATTCAAGAGCGGTGGAGACAAGGGGGCGGCGAGCAGCAGGATGGGTTCCGGTGCATCATCCTGCACGGGCTGCACTGGAAGAAGCTGCAGCACCTGTCACTGACATGGTTCATTCCAGCTGGTGGAGAGAGAATATTTTGGCCAAGCCCGATTTGAGGATAGGAACCCGGGGAAGCTTGCTGGCCCTGCAGCAAAGCGGCCACATCAGGCAGGCCCTTGAAGCGCTGTGGCCCGGATTGCGCGTGGAGCTTCAGGTCATCAAAACCATGGGGGACAAGATAACGGATGTGCCCCTGGCGAAAGTGGGGGGCAAGGGGTTGTTTGTCAAAGAAATAGAAGACGCCCTTCTTGCCCGGGATGTGGACCTTGCGGTGCACAGCATCAAGGACGTTCCCGCCTTGCTTCCCGAGGGCCTGGAAATCGGAGTCATTCCCCGGAGAGAAGACCCCAGGGACGTTCTCGTTACGGGCAGCGGGGGAGGGCTTTCGTCTCTCCCCCGGGGAGCCCTGGTGGGGACCAGCAGCCTGAGACGCTCGGCACAGCTGCTTCGGCTGCGTCCCGATCTGAAGATCGAAGCCCTTCGAGGAAACCTGGACACACGTTTGAAAAAGTTGAAAGAAGGCCTCTATGACGGGATCGTTCTGGCAGCGGCGGGGTTGCATCGAATGGGCTGGAACGACCGTGTCTCAGCCTATCTCGAAGCTCAGGATTTTGTGCCCGCTATCGGTCAGGGAGCGCTGGGCATCGAGATACGAAGTGACGATACCCGGGTGAGAGAACTTCTGGCGCCTCTGCATGATGAAGCCACGGCCGTGGCCGTGCGTGCGGAGCGCAGCCTGCTCAGGGAACTGGAAGGGGGATGCCAGGTCCCCATAGGCGGCCACGCCCGGCTGATGAACGGCCTCGTGCACCTCACGGGACTGGTGGCCTCACTGGATGGACGGCGTGTTTTTTGCCAAACCCTTTCCGGTGAACCAGAAACTGCCGAAATGATGGGTCGACAACTGGGGCAGCAACTGCTCGAAGCTGGTGCTCGCCAGGTGCTGGAAGAAATATACGGCTCCACCATTGCGGAGTCGTAGTTCAGTTGTTCAAAATTTGGCCGATGGAGCAGCCGTTTCCAAGGGGGAGAGATTTGGCAACAGAGGGGAAGGTTTATCTGGTGGGGGCGGGTCCCGGAGATCCGGGTCTTCTGACCTTGAGGGGCCGGGAGGTTCTGGAGAAAGCCGAGGTGGTGATCTATGACTACCTCGCCAATGAGGAATTTCTTGGGTACGCACCGCCCGGAGCCGAACTCATCTATGTGGGGAAAAAAGGCGGGGACCACACGCTCAGCCAGGGGGGAATCAACGATTTGCTCGTGGAAAAAGGCAGGAAGCATCTGGTGGTGCGCCTCAAAGGGGGCGATCCCTTTGTTTTTGGAAGGGGTGGCGAAGAAGCCCAGGTGCTGGTGAGGGCTGGAATTCCTTTCGAGGTTGTTCCCGGAGTGAGCGCCGCTGTGGCCGTTCCCGCCTATGCGGGGATTCCTCTGTCCCATCGCGATCACACTCCGAGCATGGCCTTTGTCACGGGACATGAACGTGCCGATGCTCAGGAATCCAAGATAGAATGGGAAAAAATTGCCACGGGGGTGGGGACCCTCGTTTTTTTCATGGGTGTCAAGAACCTTCCCGACATTGCATCCAACCTGATGGCTCACGGAAGAGGCCCTGGAACTCCCGTGGCCGTCATTCGCTGGGGCACAACCCCCCTGCAGCAAACGGTGACGGGCACTTTGCAGGATATTGTTGCAAAGGTGCGTCAAGCCCGGTTGAAACCACCCGCCATCATCGTGGTGGGAGATGTGGTGGCCCTTCGAAAAGAATTGAACTGGTTTGAAAGCCGTCCTTTGTTTGGGTTGAACGTGGTGGTCACCCGGGCGCGGGAGCAGGCCAGTGACTTGAAAAGTCAGCTGCTGGAACTGGGAGCCCGCTGCATCGAATTCCCCACCATTCAAATTGCGCCGCCGCCCAGCTGGCAGCCTCTCGATGAAGCCATTGAAAACCTGGACACCTACCAGTGGCTGATTTTCACCAGCGTCAACGGGGTCAGATTTTTCATGGAGCGCCTGTATCACGCCGGGTTGGACGTGAGGCGCCTTGCGGGCTCGCGGGTGGTGGCCATTGGGCCCAGGACGGCCGAGGTGCTGGCGGCGCATGGGGTGAGAGCGGACTTCATGCCCGGGGAATATCGGGCGGAGGCTATTCTGGAAGGATTGTTTCAGGAAACTGTTGCCGGGGTTAACTTTCTACTGCCGCGGGCCATGGTGGCCCGGGACGTGCTCCCCGATACGCTCCGCCAGCGGGGTGCCCGGATAGACGTCGTGCCCGCCTATGAAACGGTGCTGCCCGATGAGAGAAGGGAAGAGGTTTTATCCCTTCTCAAGGAGGGGGGTATCCATTGCATCACCTTCACGTCTTCTTCAACGGTGCTCAACTTTCTTCAAATGTTTTCCCACGTGGACGTGCTTCCCCTTCTTAAAAGAGCGGCCATTGCCTGCATTGGCCCTGTGACCGCACAAACGGCCCGGGAAAAGGGCCTTGAGGTCAGCATCATGCCCCGCGACTACACCATTCCGGGGCTGGTCGGCGCCCTTAAGGACCATTTTTCCGGGAGGGGGGCAACGGGCGGACCGGGTGCCTGAAAAAAAATAGCCTGACCCTTGAGGTCAGGCTATTTTTTTTTGACGCTCCCGTGAAGAGCCCCCTGCTGGAGTAAGCCCATTGCCCGGGAAAGTCCTCATCTTTCGATTTGTCTGGCCCTGTGGCTGAGGAAAGCATCCCGCATGGACACATAAGGGTCGATGGCCACCGCCTTGAAGTCTTCGTACTCGCCAATGCGCAGCGAGGTGTCGTTTGTTACTTCGCCCGACTTGACCGCTCCCCTGCCCCACCAGTGAGGAACGAGATAGAAAAAGGGATTGAGTGCATAATCGGCGGCGATCCCGATGGTGTCTCTGGCCGTTGAAGGTCCCAAAAAGGGCCACACCACATAAACATAGGGCTGCATGCCATAGTGGCCCAGAGTCTGACCGAAGTCCTCGTTATAGGGTTCAAGGCCGAAGTCCCTGGAGGCCAGGTCAAAAAGCCCCCCCACTCCCAGAGTGGAGTTGATGAGGAATCGTCCCGTTTCCACACCAGCCCCTTTGAACTTCCCCTGGAGTGCATTGTTCACGAAGCGTACCGGAAAAAGTATGTTGTCAAAGGCATTGCGGATGCACAAACGAAGGCCTTCGGGAATGACGGTGCCGTAACCGGTGGAAACGGGTTTCAGAACCCAGAAATAAAGGCGGTCATTGAATGTGAACATGGCTCTGTTGAATGGTTCCAGGGGGTCATGGTGGAGGATCTGCGGTTCCATGAATGGGTCATCGAATGGGTCATCCAGGTAGTTGTCGTCGAAGGCCCAGGCGTGGCCGCCAAAGGAATCGAGCGCAGGGGATCCCGAAACAATCACACCCCCCAGTCCCGGAAAAAACAGGGCAATGAGAATGAGGGAAATGGCCAGCCTCTTTTCCAGGAACTTCATGGGAAATCCTCCTCGGCGTTCGGAATTTGAAGGTAATTTGCAGACAGATTGATCAAAGCACATGCGGGTGAAGAAATCGACGCTCATGGTGTGTGAGATATATTAGCACGCTCACTTTTTTGGGAAACAAAAAAGTGAGCATGAACGCTTCGAGTCCCTTTCCCCGCAAATCCAGCTTTCACTTTCGCCGGTGTTTCAGGCAAAATGAGGACTCTCTCATAAAAACTATAACTTTTGCCAAAGTTTGGAGTTGTTGTTAACTTGTTTATGTAATCATCATTTTTCCTTTTCGGTTTTTTCTTTTGTGCACCGAAATCTTTTTCGGCATGGTTCAACGTTGATAAAACGATGTGTGTTCAGAGGACGTGGATTGTTGTGGCGGGATCACGGAGGTTTTGTTGATGGCGGGGAGAAGCGATGAGGATCGCAGTCTGATAGACAAATGGATGGATCGTCTCATGAAGCGGGGATCCGAAGAAAAGGACCCCAAGAAACGGGATCCATCCCAGCGCCGCATGCAGTTTTCCATTTGGTATTTCATTGCAGCCATCCTTATTTTTTCCTGGGTGCAGGCCGTCATGCAGGATGCCCCCAGAGAAACGGTGCAATATTCTCAGTTCAAACAATGGGTGCGGGAAAACCGCGTGGACAACCTGGTGCTCAGCCCGGACCGAATCCGCGGTGAACTGAGAGACGACGCAGGCACGGTGCGCCAGTTTGAAACGGTGCGTATCGAGGACCCTCAGCTTTTGACTCTCCTCGATGAGAGGGACATCACCTATACAGGGCGTCTGGAAAGCAGGTGGATACCCCTTGTGCTTTCGTGGCTTCTGCCTCTGGCCATTTTGATCCTCTTCTGGAGTTATCTCATCCGCAGGATGAGCGGAGGGCCCCAGGGGGTCCTTTCCGTGGGCAAGGCCCGCATGAAGATTTATGCTCAAAAGGAAGTGGGGGTCACTTTTGATGACGTGGCCGGCATCGACGAGGCCAAAGGGGAGCTCCAGGAAATCGTCCAGTTTCTGCAAGCCCCCGAAAAGTTTCAGCGCCTTGGGGGCCGCATTCCCAAAGGTGTCCTTCTCCTGGGAGCGCCGGGAACGGGCAAGACCCTCCTTGCAAAGGCCGTTGCCGGGGAGGCGGGGGTGACCTTCTTCAGCATGAGCGGCTCGGAATTTGTGGAAATGTTTGTGGGCGTGGGGGCTGCAAGGGTGCGAGACCTCTTTGCCCAGGCCAAGGAGCAGGCTCCATGCATTATCTTTGTGGATGAGCTGGATGCATTGGGCAAGGCGAGAGGATTGAATCCCATGGGAGGGCATGATGAACGGGAGCAGACTTTGAACCAACTCCTGGTGGAAATGGATGGATTCGACCCCTCCAGCGGCGTGATCATCATGGCTGCCACCAATCGACCTGAAATCCTCGACCCAGCTCTTTTGCGGCCCGGACGCTTTGACCGTCATGTGGCCATCGACAAGCCCGACATTCGCGGCCGGGAAGAAATCCTCAGAATCCATGTGAAAAAGGTCAAGCTCGGCCCTGATGTGGACCTGAAAACAGTGGCGGCCATGACCCCTGGATTTGTGGGCGCAGACTTGGCCAACCTGGTCAATGAAGCGGCCCTCTATGCCGTGAGAAATGAAAGGGAAGAAATCACCATGGCGGATTTTCAGGCAGCTGCCGACAGGATCATCGGCGGACTGGAGAAAAAGAACCGTGCCATGAATCCCCGGGAAAAAGAAATCGTGGCCTATCATGAATCGGGCCATGCCATGGTGGCCCTGGTGACGCCCGGTTCCGATCCCGTGAACAAAATTTCCATCATTCCCCGGGGAATAGCGGCCCTGGGCTACACGCAGCAGCTGCCCACCGAAGACCGGTATCTCATGACCCGAAGCGAATTGCACAACCGGCTGCAAATACTTCTGGGAGGAAGAGTGGCGGAGGAGATCATTTTCGGCGACGTGTCCACGGGGGCGCAGAACGACCTGCAGAGGGCCACGGATATTGCCCGCAGCATGGTCATGGAATACGGCATGAGTGAAAAACTGGGCCCTCTCACCTACCATCGGGAACCCAGGTCGGCTCACCTGGACCTGGGAATGGGACCCAGGTCCCGGGATTATAGTGAAAAAACGGCCCAGAACATCGACGAGGAGGTCTACGGAATCATCAGTGCCGCCCACGGCAATGTGTACCGGCTGCTCAGCTCTCACAGGGACGTTCTCGAGGAACTGGCGACCATCCTGCTGGAAAAGGAAACGCTCGAAGGGCCTGACCTGAAGGAATTTGCGGGCAAAATCAAAAAGCGGGAAGGCCTGGAAACTTCCAGGGAGAGGGCAGAAGAAGCCCGGGAGCCGGCAGCCCTGAGCACCGGCTGAGGACGCCAGGGGGAGCCGTGTTCAAGTGTTTTACCAAATCAAAGGTTTGTCTGCCCAATGCCCATGACAGGGACCAAAATCAGCCGATCGGTATGCACTCTGGATTGTCCCGATTCCTGTTCCGTGCTTCTGACCCGGGACCAGGAAGGAAGGTATTCCCTCAGGGGTGATGGGGACCATCCCTTCACTGCCGGTTTCACCTGCCGCAAATCCCGGTTTTTCCTGGAACGGCTGCAGCACCCGAACCGACTGAAAGTGCCCCTCCTGCGGCAGGAAAAGGGCTGGAAGGCCATTTCCTGGGAAGATGCTCTCGACCTGTGTGCGAAAAAGATTCAGGACTGCCGGCGGGAACCCCTTTCTATCCTTCATTTTCACGGGGAGGGGGCCAAGGGCGTGCTCAAGCAGATGAGCAAGCTGTTTTTTGACTCTCTGGGGGCAACCAGGGTGAGGGGGTCCCTTTGCGATGCGGCGGGTTTTGTGGCCTGTGTCATGGATTTCGGGTCCCGGGAGAATCATGACATCATGGACCTTCTCAATGCAAAAGCCATCGTCAATTGGGGGAGAGACCTGCCGAAAAGCTCCGTTCACACCTCGGCCCTGGTGAGCAGAGCGAGAAAAAAGGGTGCCCGTGTGCTCACCATTTCCCCTGGAGGAGACGGGAGTCACGCCTTCAGCGATGACCGGGTGCGTGTTCGGCCGGGAGTTGACCGTTTTCTTGCGGCGGCCGTCATCGGGCTCTTATGGGAAAAAAAGGGTGTTTCGCAGGACGTGCTGGAAAGGGCCACCCGCCACGAACCCTTTCGGCAGCTGATTTTCAGGGAGTCTGCGCGGGATCTGCTGAGGCGTTGCCACGTGGATGAGGAGGGTGCCAGGACCATTCTTCGGTACTACACAGATTTCAACCCCACGGCGACCATCATCGGCACGGGATTGCAGCGCTACGCCTATGGGGGGGAAAATGTCCGCTTCATCAACGCCCTGGCCTTTCTCTCTGGCAACATCGGCCTGCAGGGGGGAGGCGTCTATTTTCACATGCACTCCCTCAGGAACCTCAACCTGCACTGGGCGAGAGCTGTCCGTGGAGGGCCCACCCGCACCTTTCTCATGCCCACCATTGGCCGGGACATTCTGCAGGCGTCCGATCCCCCCATTCGAATGATCTGGGTGGATGGGTCCAATTTCATCAACCAGGCCCCCAACAGCTCGGAAAACGTTCGCGCTTTTGAAAGTATTGACTTCAAAGTGGTGGTGGACGCTTTCATGACCGACACGGCCATGAGGGCGGACCTGGTTCTTCCCTGTGCCCTCGCCTTTGAACAGGAGGATGTGGAGGCATCGTACATGCACGATTATGTGCAGCATGTGAATAAGGTGCTGGACCCTCCCGAGGGCGCTCGGACGGATCACTGGATACTGCGGGAACTGGGCAGTCTTCTCGATCCCCCTGTCCACATTCCCCATGTGGAAGACTGTTTGAGGCGATCCATCGACGCTCCCTTTCTGAACGTCACCCTCGAAGAGCTGCGTGAGAAGGGCTTTGTGAGAGCGATCAGGCCGTCAGTGGCCTACAAGGGCATGGTCTTTGACCACCCGGACGGCAAATACCGGTTCCCGCAGGCACTCCATGAAGAGCCGGAAGCTCCCGAAGGATTTCCCTATCGCCTGCTGACGCTCATTCGAGGCGACGCCATGCATTCTCAAATCCTGGAGGAGAATCAGGTGATTCCCCCTGTGGTGTGGGTGGCTCCCGACCACCCGGGCCTGCCTCACCTGGATCTGGATGAGGATGTTCGATTGGTGTCGCCCCTGGGGAGCATGAGGGTGAAGGTTGAAGTGATGGAAGGGCTTCATCCCGAGGTGATTCTCTATCGCCGGGGTGACTGGATGAAGCTGGGGGGCGGAGCCAACCGCCTCATTGAGTCCGGCCTCACGGACATAGGGCGTGGGGCTCCTTTTTATCATCAGCGCGTGCGGCTGGAAAACAACCGGAAGGTGGATGATTCCATGGACGGTCATTTCTGAAAATGTGCTGCGATCATTGAATTCAACGGGGCCTGTTCCCGTATTGTGGAGGAAATCAATAATATGACGGTATCCGCGCAAAAGATTCCCAGCCAAATTGAAGGTTTTTGCCGCCTCTGCAGCGAAGCGCTCGCCGGTATGGACAGTGATGAAGCCCGTATCCGTTACACACGGGACATGCTTCCCCGGCTGCTGCTTGATAAAAGCCTCTTCACCCGCTTGTTGCAGGATGCCCTCGCCGGGAGTGGTTATCCGGACATAAAGCGCCCGACCGTTTTCGACAATGAAGTGCCCCTTTATGTGGACAGGCAGGGAGTGTTTTCCCTCAGGATGTACCTTTGGGGTCCCGGTGAATTTACGGCCCCCCATGACCACAGTTCATGGGGAGTCATCGGAAGTCCATCGGACGGTTACGAAGTGATCAACTACCGCAGGGAAGACGATGGAACCCGCGAGGGTTACGCGCGCATCGTGCCCGTGGGGAATTTCCTGCTCAAGGCGGGGGAAACGGCGCACACGTACCCCTTTGATGAGGGCATTCATAAAACGGGAAACCCCACGGAAGGGACCATCCTTTCCCTGAACATGTACGGGCGCCCTGCGCCGAGGGGATTTGTCTACGGCTTTGATGAAGCAAACCACAGGGCCTACAAGATCCTGCCTCCCAGGCGCAAGAAAGAGCAGCTCATGAGAGAAGCCCTGCGTTTTCTCAAATGATGAGCGACCCCTGGCTCACGGCCCCGAAAAGGCTGCGTGGAGCCCCCGGCTTCATGCAGTGAACTTCACCCTCTCCGGGTGCCTGGCCAGTTCCACAAGGATTCGAACCCCGAACCCCGTGGCTCCCTTGGGCGATGTGGGCTGATCCTTGTCGGCCCAAGCTGTTCCCGCAATGTCCAGGTGAGCCCACGGCACGTCCTCGGGGACGAATTGCTTGAGAAAAATGCCTCCGATGATGGCTCCCGCTGACCGGTCTCCCACATTCTTGAAATCGGCCACGTCGCTTTTAATGGATTCGAAATAGGAATCCCAGAGGGGCAGAGGCCAGAATCTTTCCCCCACTTCCGAACCCAGGCTCTGGATGGCTGCGCTGAGGGCGTCGCGGTTGCTGAGAACCCCTGCCACTTGCTTGCCCAGGGCAATGATGCAGGCGCCAGTGAGGGTGGCGAGGTCGATGATCAGGGAAGGCCTGTACTGGAGGGCATGGGTCAGGGCGTCGCAGAGGACCATGCGGCCTTCCGCGTCGGTGCTGATCACTTCGATGGTCAGTCCTCCAAGGGATGTGATCACGTCTCCCGGTTTGTAGGCCTTTCCATCGGGCATATTCTCAGTGCAGGGAATGATGCCCACGATTCGCTGTTTGATTTTCAGTTTTCCAATGCATTGGAAGGCTCCCAAAACCGCTGCCGCCCCTGCCATGTCCTGCTTCATGGCTTCCAGGTTGGCACTGGGTTTTATGGAAATGCCGCCCGTGTCGAAGGTGATGCCCTTGCCCACGTAGACGAAGGGAGAAGTGTTTTCCAGCCCTGGAGGACAGTGTTCAAGGATGACCATGCAGGCGGGTTCGCTGCTCCCCTGGGCGACGGCGGTAAAGGCTCCCATGCCGAGGGTCTGGGCGCCCTGGAAGTCTATGATTTCCACCTTGAAGCCGTGCTTTTCCGCAAGCTGCTGTGCTGTTCGCGCCAGATAGGTGGGGGTCACACGGTTGGATGGAGAGACCACCAGCTCTCTGGCCAGGCAGATTCCCGACCCGATGCCCTCGGCCATGGATGGAATGGCCGATGTGGCCGTGTCGGGGCGGCTCTCGCTGGAGATGAGTATTTCTTCGGGAAAGGGCAATGATTCCACATCCCGGGTTTTGAGCACATCGAAACGATGGAGGCTCGTTCTGGCTACGACCAGAGCTTCCTCCAGGCTGCGGTTTGTGTCCCCCGGAAGATCCTGAAGGGCTTCCATGGGCAGCACCATTTTTCCCAGGCGCAGGTCTCTCCATTTGCGCATGGCGGCGGCCATGGCGGACCGGAATTTGTCCAGGTCAAATTTTTCCTCGGGTCCCAGGCCCACGAGCATGAGCCTTGGAATGAGCTGCTTCGCCTGCTCGTAATGAAGGGCGATTTCCTGGGGTTTGCCCCGGAAATCTTTCCATGTGTAGGAATCGAGCAGCGAGGTTGGAGTCTCTTCCGACCACCTTTTGAGGCTTGGTGGGGGCGCTGTTGAATTTTCAAAACCAAAAAAAAGAATGCCGTCTCCGTGCCATTGATTCATGGGCGCCACTTGCCATTCAAACTGCATGATGCCTCCTCGTGAGTTCATTGCCTGTGGTGAATGGTGCACCGGCGGTTTCCCGTGGAGCACCGGGCCATAAGCTTCCCTCATTTTTGGCTCAATTTGAATGAAAAAAAGCATTTTCCCCCGTGAGTGAAGAAATGGCTCATCTCCTGTCAGGGTCTTCACGGAAGCCCGTGTCCTACGAGTGTGCTGCCCCTTTGCCCAAATTCTCTTGCACAGCGCATTTGTTCGGTGAGGTGTCCCTGCTCCAGACGCTCACAGCACCACCTGAGCCCGCTCATCCGGTATTGGCTCGCATTCAACTTGCGACCCCTCCACTCTCTGCTCTGACTTTGACGTTACCGTGAGTTTCCCCTGGTCTTTGTGATCGGCATGGTGGATGGGCTGCTGCCAAACAGGAGTGGCGACATCGAGGAAGAAAGACGCATCGCTTTCGTGGCTCTCTCCCGGGCCATGAAGCGGCTTTACCTGACCTTTTCCCAGAGCCATTTGGGCAAGGCGGCACAGAAATCACCCTTTCTGCAAGAGATTTTGTGCTCAGCAAGTTCCCATTTGATGATCCAAAAAACAAATCCTCCTCTGCCCCATAGGCCGCAAGCACGTTGGGTTGTCTGAAACAAGTTTCGCTTGCGCTGCCGACCCAATTTCCCAACAAGGAGCAGCCTGAGGACCCAAATTCCATCATAGCCTTCGTGCCTGAAAGACCGTATTCGCCCTTGTCAACCGCCAAAGGAAATTTCTGAAATTACATAGCGTGGAACACTAACCCGCAGGAAAGAAATTCCAGAGATCTCAACCCAGCCAACTGCAACAAGGCTCGGAAAAACCATCCCGAACACCCAGGTCGCCCCATTGATAAGCTGGTTTCTGCTTTGACGGATCATGCGGAAATAATGGGTTTTTCTTTTCACAATGATCTGGCCTCGTCAAAGATGACAGGATGTATGATCCATGTTTACGGCAAAGAGTTTGCATGCAGACTGGAAGACAAGAGAAGATTCAGAGCATTCCTTGAATCCATGAAATTTCAATTTAATCGAGTTGTTCATGGTGTGTGGTCTAAAGTTTCACTGGACACTCATTCAGGAGAATTTTAGTTGGGATCAATCAGCAAGAATCTGAACTTGATTGTGTTCATCGCAGTTCTCCCTGCAATGGCCATCATTCTTGTTTTCGGGCTCCACCAACGGCAGCACAGCATCAAAGAGGCCCAACGGGAGGTCCTGTCATTGGCAAAAACCATGGCTGAGGTCCAGCGTGGCATCACGAACTCCACGCGGCAAATTTTCTCTACCCTTTCCCATGTGCCGGAGATCAGGAATGGCAACTCTATCGTCAGCAGCAAGATTCTGCGGGCTGTAACTGAAGAGAATCCTGACTACATCAACATTCTGGTGCTGGACATTGAAGGACAGGTCCTTAGCTCCGGACTGCCCTTCAACGAAGGGAACTTATCCGACCGAAAACATTTCAGGGAAGCAATAGCCAGCAGAGATTTCGCGGTGGGGGAGTATGTTGTCACCCGGATATCGGGGAAAAGGCCTGCTCTCACGTTC
>SLCH01000219.1 GCA_007125915.1 Syntrophobacteraceae bacterium | reverse complement strand
ATGGTTGCACCGCGTGAAAATATGAGGGAGAAGGACATCATTTTGGGCAGGGACCCTCTCATTTGGATTTCACTGGTGGCCTTACCCGTCTTTCTCGTCCACATCGGCACTCCCGCTCTTTCCGATGCGGAAGCCATGTACGCCCAAATCGCCAGGGAAATGCGGGAAACGGGTGACTGGATCACACCCCATCTCAACGGCAACCGCCACTTTGACAAGCCCCCCCTCATATTCTGGCTGGTCGCGGTGGCACAGACTCTTTTCGGTCCTTCGGAAGCCAGCGCAAGATTCTGGCCAGCCCTGGCCACCTGGGGCACCATTCCCCTGGTGGGCTTCATGGGCCGAAGCCTCTATGGGTTCCGCACTGGCTGGATGGCCGCCATCATTTTCGCCGCATGCCTGGGTCCTTTCATCTACGGAAGCATGCTCATGCCCGATTCGGTCCTCATCTTCTGGATCACCCTTTCCATGCTGGCCTATATCAAGGGATTCGCCCTGCAAAGAAACAACCTGTGGCTCTGGGTCATGTTTGCCAGCATTGGGTTTTCAACGCTCACCAAGGGCATACTGGGACTTGGTCTTTCATCGGCCGCCATTGGAATCCATGTCCTCCTGTCGGGACGGCTGAAAGAATTTCTCCGCTGGCCATTCTGGGTGGGGGGCCTCGTTTTCTCCGCCGTTTCCGTTCCCTGGCATTTTGCCGTGGCGAAGGTCAACGGCGATTTTCTTGAATATTATTTCATCAGGGAACACATTCACCGCTTCACCGGCCAGCGATACCCTTCCGACGAACATGTTCCTCTCGCGTTGTTTCTGATTCTCACTTTCTTCTGGACCTTTCCCTGGATTTGCATGGTCCCTCAGGCTCTGTGGAAAGCGGTGCAGCGAGTTCGGTCCTCCATTTTCAAGAAGTCCCTTGACCTTCTGCCCCTGGTTTGGATTGCTTTTTTTCTCCTCCTGTTCTCTGCATCCAAATCCCGGCTGGAATATTACGCCCTTCCCGCCATCCCTGCCTTTGCGCTGCTCCTGGGGAAATTCTGGAGCGATGCCGCCACCCGCTCTCAAAAGGGTGAAGCCCTGAGATCCCTCACGATTCCCCTGACGGTCATGGCTCCTCTCATGGGCCTTGTGGCCCTCCTGGCGTTCGCCCTTCTGGGGCCCGCCAAGGAAGTGGTCCTTGGAATGCTTGACCGGGCGTGGCCCACGGGAGGCATCGATGGAGCCCAATGGCAAAGAGCCATCCTGGACCAGATCCGCCTGCCCGCGACCTTCACTTTCGCAGCCGTCGCCATTTTCTGCGGAGCTGCCCTGGCGGCGGTGAAAAAGCAAAGACCCATCATGGCCCTCTTTCTTCTCGCGGCCATGATGATCCCCTTCTTCATGTTGACCCAATGGGGATTTCGCGTGGTGGAGCCCTACCAGTCGGCGAAAACCGTCGCCATCATGGCCGCTGAGCGGACCTCCCCCGAAGACATGATCATCTTTCAGGAACCCCATGAATACATGTGGGTGGGAGGAATGGCCTACTACACTGAGCGGCCCGTCTATATCCTCAAGGACCCCCAGTTCGACAACCTTCCCTCGCGAAGGCGCGAACCCCCCGAAAGATTTCTGGACAAAGGGGAGCTCTTCCAACTGTGGGGTTCTTCCCGCAAAGTGGTGCTGGTGGGAAACGACGTGGAACCCCTTTTGTCCCAGCTTGAGCGCGTGGCCTCGCCCCGCCTCGTGGGAAGGAACGGACCATGGGTCGTCGCCGAAAACCATTGACTTTTTGACCGGGCTCACTTGCAGTGCTTGACGCACGCATTCCACGCAATCAATGGAGGGATCCACCCCATGCAAAAGTGCATGAAGAGAGGAATGCATGTCCAGAGATGATGAATTCAGCGATGGGAAAAACTCGGAACGCCCCAGTAAAAGCAAAACCCAAAAGAAAAGGGAGATGACAGCCCTGCAAAAACTGGGAGAAGAACTGGTAGCCCTGAAGATCCACCAGCTCAGGAAAATGCCTCTGCCCGAGGAGCTGCTTCAGGCCATAATTGAGGCGCAACAGATGAAAACCCACGGCGCCAGAAGGCGGCAAATGCAGTACCTGGGCGCAATCATGCGGCAGGTGGATGCACGGCCCATCCGGGACGCCCTTCAGCAGCTGCTGGAACACCACGGAAGCCATGTGGGCGGGTTCCACCTGGTGCAGGACTGGCGAGACCGCCTCGTGGAGGGAGACCAGGCCCTCATGAAGGAACTGTGCGAAAATTTTCCGGATGTCGAACATGGGGAAATGCACCGCATGGTCATGCAGGCGCGAAAAGAGAGGGAAACCGGCAAGCCCAGAGGTGCCGGAAGGAGCCTCTTTCGTTTTTTGATGGACCGGTACAGGCAATCCAGGGCAGAAAAAACTCAATGAACCGGATGGAGAGGAAGACAGCTCATCCTGGCTGAAGTCCCAATTTCACCGCCAGGAAGGAAGAAATGTGATGAACGTCCAATTTTTCAAGACCAAGGTCATACCCTGCCACCTTGCACCCTCCGAGGAAAGGAGGGCATTGGAACTCATGGAACTTTGCGGCCGATGTGCCTACAAGTCGGAAGAGAAGATCACCGAGAACTCGGCAAAGGCTTTTGTTCAAATGCTCAAAAGCCATGGTCACCTTTCCGTTCTCGAGCACAGCAACGTGGTGCTGAAAGTGGAGCCCAAAGGGGAGAAGGGCAGCACGAGCAATGGGCTGGAGAACCTTCGCCTGCAGCTCCTGAATCTTCTCACTGAACGAACGGGTTTTCATCGCGTGGCCATGCTTCAAAACGGGCCGTCACGGGTGCTCGCTGTGGCAGGCAATTTTCGAAGCTGGATCGAAACGCTGGGGGTTCTCGGGCGGCATGACCCCTCTCTCGGGGCTTTCTTTCAGGGAGAGCTGCAAAAGCATTTTCCATCTATCTTCCCACCCTTGGAGCCCGGCAGCCAAGACTTTCCCTTCACCCTCTCCCTCATGGGTCAGAAAGAGCAGTTGGAAAGCCTTCAAAACCACGTCCATTCCGACCTGCCCGTCTTTGTGTTCAAGTTCATTTGCGACCGGGGAATCACCCACGAAGTGGTGCGCCACCGAGTCCTTTCTTTCACTCAGGAAAGCACGCGCTACGTCAACTACAGGAATCGGGGAATGGCTCTCATGGTCCCTGAAGAGCTGGAAGCCTGTTTTGATGAAGAGACAGGACGATTCACGGAGGAGAACCCTTTGGTCAGGCTTTGGATCGACCGGGGGACAATGCTCTTCAAATGGTACCAGGAGGATCTGGCCAGAGGACTGAAGCCCCAGATTGCCCGGGACATTCTTCCCAACCTTCTGAAGAGCGAGATCTTTGTGACGGGAAGGTGGAGCGGATGGAAGCATTTCATCGGCCTGAGAGATTCTGCAGCGGCTCATCCCAGAATACGCTTCATTGCCAGGGAAGTTCGAAAATACTTCGAGGGCCTGGGGCTGAGTCCCGAACTGTGAATCTCTCCCGCTGGAATCCTTTTTCACCTGAGTGCCGGCGACCTGCAATGCGGCCTCCAATCTTTTGCCCGAGGAATTCCCTGCTCCTCAAAAATTCTCGCAGACCGAGCCCGCATGCACAATGAAGGAAATTCCATGAAAGACATTTTCCAGATGCAAATGAAGCTCAATGAGCGAACTCTGGGCAACATCGGAATAGAATTTGGGGAAATCCTTGCTGACGAGGAAAAGAAATGCCTCTGGCTGGAAAACTATCGCAAAGCTCTCTCCTCAGAACTGGCTGAACTCGTCAGGGAAGTTCAGGAAAAGGGACTGGGATCGCGCAACGGGAAAATCGAGGTGGTGGACATTCTGCATTT
>SLCH01000168.1 GCA_007125915.1 Syntrophobacteraceae bacterium | reverse complement strand
GATTCTTGGTGATGGCCGCCGTCAACGTCGTCTTGCCATGGTCGATGTGGCCGATTGTGCCCACGTTCACGTGCGGCTTCGTCCGCTCAAACTTCTTCTTAGCCATCTTGACTTCCTCCTCGCCGGTACTCTCTCAGTTCAAAATCTCATGTATGAAGGATGCTTGGAAATCACACTTCATTTCGAGGGATGTGCAGGATGCCGTAACTGCGATGGAACACAGCTCGTTGATACCAAAGAGAGCGGCGAAAACCTGCCTTCCCAACCTTGCCCCGGGGTGATTCTTGAAAGGACACCCCATCAACGCGGCCATCAAAGGCAATTGTTGATGCTACCATCTATAATGAGCAAAAGCCTTGTTCGCTTCAGCCATACGGTGCGTGTCTTCACGCTTCTTCACAGAGCCCCCGCGGTTCTGAGCTGCATCCTGAAGTTCTCCCGCAAGCCTCTGGACCATGGTTTTCTCCGATCGCTGGCGGGAATAGTTGATGAGCCAGCGCATGGCCAGAGCATCCCTCCGCTCGTACCTCACCTCGACGGGAACCTGATATGTGGCACCGCCCACGCGGCGGGATTTGACCTCGATGATGGGACGCACATTCTCCATGGCTTTGTTGAAAACTTCCAGCGGTTCCTGCTTGGTGCGCTGCTCAATGAGATCCATGGCCCCATAAATAACTGATTCAGCCACACTTTTTTTGCCCTGCTTCATGATGTTGTTGATGAACTTGGCCAGCAGTCGGCTATTGTACTTCGGGTCGGGAAGTACTTGACGTTTTGGAACTTCTCTTCTTCTTGGCATCCGCTTCCTCGATGTCTTCTGAATTCACGAGAAAAGAGAAGCCATGACGTTGCACAGAGCGTCATGGCCCCACAGACTAACGTTTTTGGCGTATTATTTGGGTCTCTTGGCACCGTACTTGGAACGACCCTGTTTGCGGTTGGCCACTCCAAGAGCGTCCAGGGTGCCTCGAATGATATGATACCGCACGCCCGGCAGGTCCTTGACGCGGCCTCCGCGGATGAGCACCACCGAGTGCTCCTGCAGATTATGCCCGATGCCGGGAATGTAGGATGTGACCTCAATGCCGTTTGTCAGGCGGACACGGGCAATTTTGCGCAATGCAGAATTGGGCTTTTTGGGAGTGGTGGTGTAGACGCGCACACACACCCCACGCTTCTGAGGACAGTTCTGCAGAGCCGGCGTGTTGGACTTGGTGATGATCTTTTCTCTGCCTTTTCGAACCAGCTGGTTGATCGTGGGCATCTTTCTTCTTCTCCGCTTTTTTCGGAAATCCGTTGCGTTTGCCCTCTTTTTGGGCTTCCAAATCTCCTCTTTTTACAGAGGGCCTCATAAGTTGTCAAGTTTTTTGTGTTGTGGAGCGGGATCCTGAGTGGGCCCTTTTCAGATGAACGCCGCTCCCGGGTTTCAGTGGTGCTCACCGTCCGAGATCCCGATACAGTTTCAGCCCTGTGCCTGCGGGGATCAGGCGGCCCATGATGACATTTTCCTTGAGTCCCAGCAGATGGTCCACCTTGCCCGCGGTGGCTGCGTCCGTGAGCACCTTGGTGGTCTCCTGGAAAGACGCGGCGGAAATGAAACTCTGCGTGCTCAGGGACGCCTTGGTGATGCCGAGGAGGAGAGGTTCCGCTGCCGCAGGACGGTTGCCTTCCTGAGTGAGCTTGGCGTTCACCTCTTCGAAGATTCCTTTTTCGACGAATTCGCCCACCAGGAATTCCGAGTCACCGGGGTCTGTGATGCGAACCCTTTTGAGCATCTGCCGGACAATGACTTCGATGTGCTTGTCATTGATTTTGACGCCCTGAAGCCTGTAGACCTGCTGCACCTCGTCCACCAGGTATTTGGCAACTTCTTTTTCCCCGAGAATGTTGAGGATGTCGTGGGGGTTGGGGGAACCGTCCATGAGGGGTTCTCCGGCCCGCACGAAATCTCCTTCGTGCACACTGATGTGTTTTCCCTTGGGGATCAGGTAGTCCCGGGGTTCTCCCACTTCAGGGGTGACAGTGACCTTGCGCTTGCCCTTGGTGTCCTTTCCAAAACTCACCTGGCCGTCGATTTCCGTGATCACCGCGTTTTCCTTCGGCTTGCGGACTTCGAAAAGCTCGGCGACCCTGGGAAGACCTCCCGTGATGTCTTTTGTCTTGGTGGTCTCCCGAGGAATCCTTGCGAGGACGTCACCGGGGAAAAGGGCATCTCCTTCGGAAACCATGAGAATGGCGCCCACAGGCATGAAGTAGCGTGCGTGCCCCCCTTCACCCACTTTTGCGGTCCGTCCCTTTTCGTCTTTCATGGAAATGCGTGGGCGAACATCCGAATCTCGATATTCCACGACCACTTTGCTGGATTTGCCCGTAACCGGATCGAGCTTCTCCTGCATGGTCTGGCCTTCGACGATGTCACCAAACTTCACCGTGCCGGACACATCCGTCAGGATGGGCGTTGTGAAAGGGTCCCATTCGGCAAGCAGCGTGTCCGTTTCCACAGGCTGTCCCTCAGTGACCTTGATTTTAGCGCCATAATTGATCACGTAACGTTCCCGTTCGCGGCCTGTTTCGCTGATGATGCTGATTTCACCGTTGCGGTTCATGGCCACGAGTTCGCCTTCCCGGTTGCTGACAGTGTTGAGGTTGAGAAATTTAACGGTCCCGGGATACCGGTTGGTGATGGAGGTCCTTTCGATGCTTTTGCTGGCGGTTCCACCAATGTGGAAGGTTCTCATGGTCAGCTGGGTTCCAGGCTCTCCAATGGATTGAGCGGCGATGATCCCCACCGATTCACCAATCTGGACCGTTTTGCCCATGGCCAGGTCACGTCCGTAGCACATGGCGCAGATGCCCCGCTCGCTTCTGCAGGTGAGAGCGGACCGTATGAACACCTTTTCGATGCCCGCGTCTTCAATGACGTGAACCTTGTGTTCGTCGATCTGCTCCCCTGCCTCCACCAGCACTTCATTGGTGACAGGGTCAACAATGTCCTCATGGGCAATGCGTCCGAGGATGCGATCTCCCAGGCGCTGAATGATCTCGCCCGCCTCCATGAGCGCTTCCACCTGTATGCCGTCGAGGGTCCCACAGTCGTTTTCGGAAATGATGACATCTTGAGACACATCCACAAGACGGCGTGTGAGGTAGCCCGAGTTGGCCGTTTTGAGAGCCGTGTCCGCCAGGCCCTTGCGGGCACCGTGGGTGGAGATGAAGTACTGGAGTACGGTGAGCCCTTCCCGGAAGTTGGCCGTGATGGGCGTCTCGATGATTTCTCCGGAGGGTTTGGCCATGAGGCCCCGCATTCCTGCCAACTGCCGCATCTGATCCTTGCTGCCGCGCGCCCCTGAATCGGCCATCATGAAGATGGAGTTGAATGACTCGGTCTCCTTCACATTGCCTTCGCTGTCCGCGAGCTTCTTGATGGCGATTTCTTTCATCATCTGCGCAGCCACGTCTTCTGTGGCCTTGGCCCAGATGTCCACGGCCTTGTTGTATTTTTCCCCTTCGGTGATGAGACCCTCGTTGTATTGTCTTTCAATTTCTTTCACGAGGTTGAAGGCCGCATCCAGAATGCCAGGTTTGGCCTGAGGAATGGTCATGTCATTGATGGAAATGGAGATGCCTGAACGGGTGGCAAACTGGTATCCAAGGTCTTTGAGGCGGTCCGCCAGAAGGACCGTGGCCTTCACGCCCGCTTTTCGATAGCAGAGATCGATCAGCTGAGCCAGGCTCTTTTTGTTCATCACCTTGTTGATCGCGGAAAAAGGGACACCTTCTGGAAGGATCTCGGAGAGGAGAACGCGCCCCACCGTGGTGTTCACCATTTCCCCGTCAATCCGGACTCTGATCAGGGCATGCAGGTCCGCTTCTCCGGAGTCATAAGCGCAGCGGACTTCTTCCCCGCTTGAAAAGACACGGTCTTCACCCTTCGCAAAATGCCTGTCACGCGTCATGTAATAGATGCCCAGAACGATGTCCTGAGAAGGCACGATGATGGGGTCCCCATGGGCGGGGCTCAAAATGTTGTTGGTGGACATCATGAGGATTCGAGCTTCTGTCTGAGCTTCGATGGACAGGGGCACGTGCACGGCCATCTGGTCGCCGTCGAAATCCGCATTGAAAGCGGTGCACACAAGGGGGTGCAGCTGAATGGCCTTGCCTTCAATGAGGATGGGCTCAAATGCCTGTATGCCGAGACGGTGCAGCGTGGGAGCACGGTTGAGCATGATGGGAAATTCCCTGACCACTTCGTCCAGGGTGTCCCAAACTTCCGGGGTTTCTCGCTCCACCATCTTCTTGGCCGCTTTGATGGTGGTCACATAGCCTTGCTCTTCCAGCTTGTTGTAGATGAAAGGCTTGAAGAGTTCCAGGGCCATTTTTTTGGGCAGTCCACATTGGTGCAGGCGAAGGTTGGGCCCCACCACGATGACGGTGCGGCCGGAATAATCCACCCGCTTGCCCAGAAGGTTTTGACGAAACCGCCCCTGTTTGCCCTTGAGCATGTCGCTGAGGGACTTGAGTGGCCTTTTGCTTGCCCCGGTGATGGTCTTGCCCCTTCTTCCGTTGTCGAAAAGCACGTCCACGGCTTCCTGAAGCATGCGCTTTTCATTGCGAATGATGATGTCAGGTGCATTGAGTTCCTGGAGACGCTTCAGCCGGTTGTTGCGGTTGATCACCCGCCGGTAAAGGTCGTTGAGGTCACTGGTGGCGAAACGCCCTCCATCCAGAGGAACCAGTGGGCGAAGGTCGGGAGGCAGCACGGGAATGACATCCATGATCATCCATTCGGGCTTGTTTTCCGACTCTCGAAAGGCATCGATGATCTTGAGCCGCTTGGCCAGCTTCTTGCGCTTGGCCATGGAATTGGTTTTCATCATTTCTTCACGGAGCTCGGTGGCGAGCGTGTGAAGGTCCAATTCAGACAGAAAATCCTTGATGGCTTCGGCACCGATGCCCGCGGTGAATCCCGCGCCATGCTCCTGCACCATCTGACGGTACTTTTCTTCCGTGAGGAGTTCCCCGCGGGTTAAAGGGGTTTCACCGGGGTCCAGCACGATGTAGGAGTCGAAATAGAGAACTTTTTCCAGCTCACGAAGAGTAAGGTCGAGCATGTTTCCGATTTTGCTCGGCAAACTGCGCAAAAACCAAATGTGCGCAACGGGAGCGGCCAGTTCAATGTGGCCCATTCTTTCTCGCCGCACCTTGGACTGAATGACTTCCACACCACACTTTTCACACACCACACCACGGTGCTTCATGCGTTTGTATTTGCCGCAGTTGCATTCGTAATCTTTGATGGGGCCAAAGATGCGAGCGCAGAAAAGGCCGTCGCGCTCGGGTTTGAAAGTCCGGTAGTTGATCGTTTCAGGCTTTTTGACCTCGCCATAGGACCACTCGAGAATGCGCTCAGGTGAGGCGATCATGATCTTGACGGCATTGAAATTCAATGGGTCCTTGGGTTTCATGAAAAGACTGTAAAGTTCTTTCAAGGGGAACTCCTTGTCAGTGTTGAAGGGCGGCTCATGCGGGCCTTCCAGAGGAGGGGCCTTTTCCCATGCCCTGGGAAGGAGGCCTCAGAACCTGGAAGGCCGTTGAACCGTCCCCATCACCGATCGATGATCCTATCTCTTTTAATTTTCTTCATCTTCAAGCAGCCGGACATCCAATGCCAGAGCTTGAAGCTCTTTCACCAGGACGTTGAAAGATTCAGGCAGTCCTGCTTCAAGGGTGTTGTCACCTTTCACGATCTTTTCGTACATCCGTGTCCGTCCCGCCACGTCGTCGGATTTCACCGTGAGAAATTCCTGAAGGGCATGGGCTGCTCCGTAAGCCTCCATGGTCCAGACTTCCATCTCCCCGAGACGCTGGCCGCCGAATTGGGCCTTGCCCCCGAGGGGCTGCTGGGTCACCAGGGAGTAGGGGCCTATGGAACGTGCGTGAATCTTGTCGTCCACCAGGTGATGAAGTTTGAGCATGTACATGGTGCCGACGGTGACAGGCTGATCGAAAGGCTCCCCCGTTCGGCCGTCGTAGAGCGTGGATTGACCGGTCATGGAAAAACCGGCTTCATTGAGGAAGGCGCGGATTTCATCCTCCTCGGCGCCGTCAAAGACGGGAGATGACACGTGTATGCCTTCCCGCAGGGAAGGAACGAGGGCCTTGAGATCATTTTCATCAGCGCCGGCAAAATACTGGTCGAATTCCAGTTCCGAATAGATCCTCCTGAGCTTGTCATTGAGCGTTTCCCGCTCTTTCATTTTTTCGATCAAGGTGGCCAATTGTTCGCCCAGTCCTCTGGCAGCCCACCCCAGATGGATTTCCAGCACCTGGCCCACGTTCATGCGGGAAGGCACGCCCAGAGGGTTGAGGACGATGTCGATGGGGGTGCCGTCGGGAAAATAGGGCATGTCTTCCGCGGGAAGAATGCGCGAGACCACACCCTTATTGCCGTGTCTGCCCGCCATCTTGTCGCCCACTTGAAGCTTTCTTTTGACGGCGACGTAAAGCTTCACCATTTTGATGACGCCCGGGGGAAGCTCGTCGCCTCGCTTGAGCTTGCTGATCTTGTCTTCGAAAAGGGATTTGATGAGCGCCATCTGCTCTTTGTAGTTGTGAAGGATGATTTCCACCTCCATGGAGACGGCGGGGTCCTTGGCTACGGAAATATGGTTCCACAGGGCGCTGGGAATGGCCAGAAGGGTCTCCTCCGTGAACACCTCACCCTTTTTCATGTACACGCGCTTGCCGTCTTTGATGGTGGCGTCACTGACTTTTCCCTCGAGGAGGCGGAAGAGCCGATGCGCCGATGTCTTGCGAACGATGTCCAGCTCATCCCGCTGGTCCTTCATGAGTCGAGCAACCTCATGGTTCTCGATCATGATGGTTCGCTCGTCTTTTTCGACACCCTTGCGCGAAAAAACCTTGGCATCAATGACGATGCCTTCGACGCCCGGAGGCACACGAAGGGATGTGTCTTTCACATCGCTGGCCTTTTCGCCGAATATGGCCCTCAAAAGCTTTTCTTCGGGTGTCAGTTGAGATTCGCCCTTGGGCGTCACTTTGCCCGCAAGGATGTCGTTGGGCTTGATGTATGCGCCGATACGGATGATTCCGCTTTCGTCCAGGTCACGAAGAGCCTCCTCTCCCACGTTGGGGATGTCTCGGGTGATGTCCTCCTTGCCGAGCTTGGTATCTCTCGCGACCACTTCGAATTCCTCGATGTGAATGGAGGTGAACACGTCTTCCTTGCAGATGCGCTCGCTGACCAGAATGGAATCTTCAAAGTTGTACCCGCCCCAGCTCATGAAGGCCACCGTCACATTGCGCCCGAGGGCCAGTTCTCCATGATCGGTGGAGGGGCCGTCCGCAATGATCTGTCCCTTTTTTACATGGCTGCCCTGCTGCACCAGCGGTTTCTGGTTCATGCATGTGTTCTGGTTGGAGCGCTGAAACTTGATGAGCTTGTAGATGTCCACACTGCGCCCCATCTCCGCATCATATTCGTAGGCACGCACAACAATGCGTGTGGCATCCACGTACTCCACCACTCCATCCCTTCTGGCGACGATGGCAACGCCGCTGTCCTTGGCCACGACGCTTTCAATGCCGGTGCCCACCAGCGGAGCGCGCGTCTGTATGAGGGGAACGGCCTGGCGCTGCATGTTGGAGCCCATAAGAGCCCGGTTGGCGTCGTCGTGCTCCAGAAAAGGAATGAGAGATGCCGAAACACTCACCAGCTGGATGGGCGAAACGTCCATGAAGGTGATTTCTTCTGGGGGCACCATGACAAATTCGCCGGCTTTTCGGGCAGAAACCTGTTCACGGATGAACCTGCCTTCTTCGCTCAGAGGCGCATTGGCCTGAGCGATGGGGAACTCTTTCTCTTCCATGGCCGCCAGGTACTCCACTTCCTTTTTGGCCGTGGAATTGTGCACGTTGCGGTAGGGGGTTTCAATGAACCCGTAGGAGTTGACTCGGGCATAAGCCGACAGGGACACAATGAGGCCTATGTTGGGACCTTCCGGAGTTTCGATGGGGCATATTCTCCCGTAGTGGGTGGGATGAACGTCACGAACCTCGAAGCCGGCTCTCTCTCTGGTGAGGCCCCCTGGCCCCAGGGCGCTGAGACGGCGCTTGTGAGTTATTTCAGAGAGGGGGTTGGTCTGGTCCATGAACTGGGAAAGCTGACTGGTGCCGAAAAATTCCTTCACCACGGCCGATACGGGCTTGGCATTGATGAGGTCGTGAGGCATGAGCGCTTCCACTTCCTGAAGGGTCATGCGCTCTTTTATGGCTCGCTCCATGCGGACGAGCCCGATGCGATACTGGTTTTCCAGAAGCTCGCCCACAGCTCTCACTCGGCGGTTGCCCAGGTTGTCAATGTCATCCACCGGCCCGTGAGAATCTTTGAGCCGAATCAGGTGGCGGACGGCGGTGAGAATGTCTTCTTTGCGCAGGGTGCGGTAATCGAGTGGCACGTTCTTCAGGTCGAGCTGCATGTTGAGCTTCAGACGGCCCACTTCCGAGAGGTCATAGTGGTCAGGATCAAAAAAAAGCTTGTGGAAAAAATCTTTGGCCACCTCGAGGGTGGGTGGATTGCTTGGGCGGAGGCGCCGGTAGATCTCAATGAGAGCCTCTTCTTTCGTGTTGACCTTGTCCATGAGAAGGGTGTTTCGAAATGAGGGGCTGATGTCAAGGCCTTCCAGGTGGAGCAGTTCGATTTCTTCCACACCCCGCTGAATGAAATCGTCAATCATGGCCTCATTGATGGTGTCATTGCACTCGGCGATGATCTCGCCCGTGGAATAGTCGATCACGTCCTGAGCGAGAACCTTGTCCACAAGGTCCATGGTTTTCATGGGAAGGCTTCGAATTCCAACTTCCTGAAGTCTCCTGAGGGTCTGTTTCCCCAATTTCCTGTTTTTTCTGACGAGGATGTCCCCCGTCTCGGGGTGCAGCACGTCCTCGGGAGCTCGGCTGCCCAGAAGCACTTCGGGGTTGAGTTCTTTCTGTGACTGATTCTCATTGCCCAGAAAAATCTTTTCACTGGGATAGAAAAAGTTGAGAAGCTCCTCGGTGCTGTAGCCCAGGGCCTTGAGCAGTACGGTCACGGGGAACTTGCGACGGCGGTCGATGCGCATGTAGAGGATGTCTTTTGGGTCGAATTCCAGGTCCAGCCATGAGCCGCGCAGGGGAATGACACGGGCGGAATAAAGGATCTTTCCCGATGAATGGGTTTTGCCCCGGTCGTGGTCGAAAAAGATTCCCGGAGAACGATGGAGCTGGCTGACGATGACCCTTTCGGTGCCGTTGATGATGAAGGTGCCGTTTTCGGTCATCAGGGGAAGAGTGCCGAAATAAATTTCCTGCTCCTTGATGTCGCGAATGGAGCGTGTGTCTGCTTCTTTAGCCACATCATAGACGACCAGGCGAACCACGATCTTGTTGGGAGCCTCGTAGGTCATTCCCCTTGCCAGGCACTCTTCGACGTCATACTTGACTTCACCGAAGCTGTACTGAACGAACTCCAGGGATGCTGTGCCGCTGAAATCCTCGATGGGAAAAACGCTCGAGAAGACTTCCTGGAGTCCCTTGCCGCTCCGTGCATCGGGGGAAACATCTTTTTGCAGAAACTGTTCGTAGCTCTCCTTCTGCATTTGAATCAGGTTGGGGAGGTCGATAATTTTCTTGATTTTACCGAAATCTTTTCGCACCCTGTATTCATGGGTCAAAGCCGTGGCCATGGTCTCTCCTGCGACTTAAAATGCGCTTATGGGTGACACTGTAACGATTGAAAAAGTCTTGACCTTTTGGGTGGTGCTTGAGAGTGGTTCCAGGCACCAACAAATCATTATGCCATAAAATCGAAAAACGGAAATCGGCCGAAGAGGGTGTTCAGCCGATTTCCGATAAAAAAATGTAAAAACCGAGCGATTACTTGACTTCTACGGTGGCCCCGGCGTCGGTCAACTGCTTGGCAATGGCCGTGGCTTCTTCCTTGGGAATTCCTTCCTTCACCACCCCAGGAACGTTCTCCACGAGGTCCTTGGCCTCCTTGAGGCCCAGACTGGTGATGGCTCTCACTTCCTTGATGACGTTGATCTTCTTTTCACCGGGGCTGGTGATCACAACGGAAAACTCAGTCTGCTCCTCAGCGGGAGCGGCTTCAGCGGCAGCGCCTCCGGGCATGGCTGCAACGGCTACAGGAGCGGCAGCACTCACCCCGAAACGCTCTTCCAGCTCTTTGACGAGTTCGCTCAGTTCCAGGACGGTCATATTTTCGATAAAACTGATCACATCTTCTTTGGTCACAGACATTACTCGATTCCTCCATCAGGGTATTAAATCAGAAAGATCAGGCTTCTTCTCTTTTTCTTTGCACGGCAGCCAGTACACCCACAAAAGCTCTGGGCACCCCGCTCAGGACAGTGACCAGGCTGGTGGGCACTGCGTTGAGTGTGCCGAGCAGTTTTGCCAGGAGATGTTCGCGAGGCGGCAATTCAGCCAGATGGGAAACCTGGTCGGGATCCAGCAGCCGGTCGCCCAGCGCGCATGCCTTGATTTGAAATTTCTCCTTTTCTTTGGAGAATTTCTTGAGCA
The DNA here is from genome assembly GCA_007125915.1 of Syntrophobacteraceae bacterium. Taxonomy (GTDB): domain Bacteria; phylum Desulfobacterota; class Syntrophobacteria; order Syntrophobacterales; family Syntrophobacteraceae; genus SLCH01. The sequence goes on along the minus strand of SLCH01000168.1, from coordinate 3,190 downwards.
CCTTGGCTGCAACGGCAGGGTCTCCGTAGCCGATGGCGATGGCGCATGTGCCTTTCAGGTGTGGCTCCAGCACCGCTGCGCCCGTGTCGCGGCTCGCCAGGCGCATCAGAGTGTTTTTGACAACCTGGTATTCCACCTCTTCGGCTGCAAGGGCACCCCGAAGCGCTGTCATCTCAGCGACGGTCAGGCCCTTGAAATCCGTTAAGATGGCGGCACTGGCCCGCTGCAACTTCTCGTGCAGCTCAGCAACTACTTGCTCTTTTTTGGCTCGCTCCAATGTCGATCAAACCCCCTTTCGTCTGCCGGTGTGCTTTCCCTGATTCCCATAAAGCAATGAGGATCGGTGTGCTGCGTCCCTGAGCCGGAATGGTTTCTTTCATCCCTCTCGGCAGGTGCCTCTGAACCAGAAGTTTAAACGCCACGGGGCGTCCCTGCGGTCTCAGACGGCTGAAAACACCAGTCGGCAGTTAGTCGTGTGATTGTGTCACCCTTACAAAATGGCCATGCTTCATGCATTGCCACTCTGGAAAACCCATCATCAAGCAAATGATTTCACTGCAAGGGGATCCACTTGAATCCCCACACCCATGGTGGTGGAAATGGCAATGCCCTTCACATAGGTCCCTTTGGCGGCAGTGGGCTTCAAACGGACGAGGGTCTCCATGAAGGCCCCAATGTTTTCCAGGAGTTTTTCCTGGCCAAAAGAGATTTTTCCCATGGATGCATGCACAATGCCCGTTTTTTCCACGCGAAAGTCCACCTTTCCCGCTTTGATCTCCTTGACAACCTTTGCCACATCAAAGGTGACGGTTCCCAGTTTGGCATTGGGCATGAGGCCTCTTGGGCCCAGAACTTTGCCGATCTTGCCCACTCCCCCCATCATGTCGGGAGTGGCCACGGTTTTATCAAACTCAAGCCAGCCTGCCCTGATCTGTTCCACCATTTCGTCTCCGCCCGCATGGTCTGCTCCGGCGTCCAGGGCCTCCTTGACCTTTTCGCCCTTGGCGAAGACAAGGACTCGAACAGGTTTGCCCAGACCATTGGGAAGCACGACGGTGCCTCGCACCATCTGATCGGCATGGCGGGGGTCCACCCCAAGACGCACGGCGATATCAAGGGACTCATCGAATCTGGCATAGACGCAGTCTGCGGCCAGCTGCAAAGCTTCCTGAAAGGTGTAGCGTTTCGAAGGGTCTATTTTTTCGCGGTTTACGCGGTATTTCTTTCCTCGTTTTGGCATCTTCAACTCTCCACAAACGGACCGATTCTCTCAACCACTGTGACTGGCTCTTCAGACGATTTCAACTCCCATGCTCCGGGCGGTTCCCTCGACGATGCGAATGGCTGCATCCACGTCGCGGGCATTGAGGTCGGGCATTTTGAGCCGTGCGATCTCCTCCACCTGGGCCTTGGTGACCTTGGCAACCTTGTTGCGGTTGGGCTCACTGGAGCCCTTCGCGATCTGTGCCGCTTTCTTCAGGAGAATGGACGCGGGTGGAGTCTTGGTGATAAAGGTGAAAGAACGATCCGCGTACACGGTGATCACGACAGGAATGATCATTCCTTCCTGGCCCTGAGTCTTGGCGTTGAAGGCTTTGCAGAACTCCATGATGTTGACGCCGTGCTGACCCAGCGCAGGACCTATGGGCGGCGAAGGATTTGCCTGCCCTGCGGACACCTGCAGCTTTATGTTGGTAACGACCTTTTTTGCCATCCTCGTATGAACTCCTCAGTCTTGCGCTCTATAAAAGTTAAATACGGTGAACCTGGACAAAGTCCAGCTCCACCGGTGTCGATCGTCCAAAAATACTGACAAGCACCCTGACTTTTCCCTTGTCCGGCATGACCTCGTCCAGGATGCCGTTGAAATTGGCAAAGGGACCATCCACCACTCGAACCTCATCACCCTTTTCAAACCGGTACTTGGGCCTCGGTTTTTGAATGCCCTGCTCCATTTGGGCGATGATGGCTTCCGCTTCCTCGTCGGTGAGAGGAATGGGACGATCCTGGCTGCCGATGAAGCCTGTCACCTTTGGTGTGTGACGAACGAGGTGCCACGTTTCATCGTTCAACTCCATCTGAACAAGGATATAGCCTGGATAGAACTTGCGGGAAGACGCCTTCCTCTGGCCTTTGACCAGTTCGATGACTTTCTCTGTGGGCACCAAAACCTGTCCAAAAAAAGCTTCTTTGTTTTCGGCCTTGATGCGTTCCTCAAGGGCCAATTTCACCTTGTGCTCAAAACCTGAATAGGTATGGACAATGTACCACTTTTTTGCCACGGACCCACCCCGCTTGTGCCTGTCTGGATAATGGTCCTGCTCGGGGATGCCCCTTTGGAACCCCGGGACTAACCGATGAGCAACCTGACCAAACGGCTTAAAATTAAATCAACAACGCCTAAAAATATCCCTGCAAGAATCACGAGCACCAGCACCACCGAAGTGGACCCCAGTGTTTCCTTGCGCGATGGCCAGACAACCTTGCTCAGTTCGTGCCAGACTTCCCCGAAGTAATGACGGGTTTGGTGCCACCAAGCGGTGATTTTGGACGGATCGCCAGGCTTTCTGGTGCTTTTTTTCTGAACCTCAGCCTTTTTTGGCTTGGTCACTTTCGGAAGATTCTTCTTCTGGTTCTGGGATTCCATGGTTTGGACCTTGTTGGCTGTCAGCGCTCTATGGTGAAAACGGGTGACGGAGTTCCTGTAAGGGGATCCGCCAAGCCCGCTCCATGCCCTCTGCCATTTTCTTGAGGCTGTTCAACTGCGCGCAAGGTCACAGAAGGCCAAAACAAATGGAGACACCTTCATCGGGCAGATGGAACGCCCCCTTTGAGGGGCGTTCCATGCATCATTCACAAGCGGTGCCGGAAAGATCCCGTAAAGGGTTTCCTTTCACTTGGTTTCTTTGTGCTCCAGGTGAGCATCACAGAACCGGCAATACTTCTGAAAGCTCAGCTTTTCAGGTGTGGTTCGCTTGTTCTTGGTGGTGGTGTAGTTGCGCCGCTTGCACTGAGAACACGACAACGTCACGATGACACGCATATGGGTTCACCTTCTGTATGGATGGTGCTCATTCAATAATGCCGGTGAGGACGCCTGCACCGACGGTGCGTCCGCCTTCGCGAATGGCGAAGCGCAGACCTTCTTCCATGGCCACGGGGGTGATGAGGGCCACTTCGCAGCTGATGT
>SLCH01000085.1 GCA_007125915.1 Syntrophobacteraceae bacterium | reverse complement strand
TGAAGGAAATTTTATTCAGGGTGGAAATGCTTGAGTCAACAGCATTGTTCCGGGCGGGGCACCTTCACTGCTGTCATTTCCTGCACGTTCCTTTCATCTCCTTCAGAAATTCTTTCCGCTGTCCAAAAGAAAGGTGACGGGACCGTCGTTCACCAGGTGGACCTGCATGTTTTCCTGAAAGATGCCCGAAGCCACCGAAGGAATCCACCGCTTCAGTGAAGCCAGGAAGGCTTCGTAAAGCTCCTCGGCCCGCGGGGGAGGGGCCGCATCGGTGAAGGAAGGCCTTCTCCCCTTGCGGCAGTCTCCCCAGAGAGTGAACTGGGAAACCACCAGAGCGCCTCCCTTCACATCCATGACAGAGAGGTTCATCTTGTCCTGGTAGTCGGGAAAGATGCGCAGGTGGGCCAGCTTTTCCGCCAGGTAATCCACATCCTTCCCATCGTCTTCGGCCCCCACTCCGAGAAAAACCAGCAGTCCCCTGCCTATGCGTGCAATTTCCCTCCCTTCCACTTCCACAGATGCTTCCGTCACTCTCTGCACCACGGCCCTCACGACAATGCATCTCCTTTCTCTTCCCTTTTGCCTTCCTCTTTGAGCGGATTCATTGACCCCTTCGTCGAAAACCGATAAAAGCGGATGAACCCATGGCCTTTTTTCAGGTGAATGGTTTTACCGAAGTTTTAAAAGAGAAACGCGTTTTTTGGTCGCCTTCTTTTTTCACATGGCAGAATCTATGCTGCCACGGCTCACACCGGTCCCCACTGCCCATGAAGAAAGCTCCCTTCATTTTGCTCATCAATCCCTGGATAATGGATTTTGCCGCCCATGACCTGTGGGCCAAACCTCTGGGGCTTCTTTCCCTGGGGGCCCTTCTGAGGGATGGAGGGTGCGGCGTGGCCTTCATCGATTGCCTGGACCGGCACGACAGCTTCACCAATGAACACCCCCAGTGCTTGAGCGCCACGCACCGGAAATACGGAACGGGCAAATTTGCCCGCATGCCCTTGAAAAAGCCCGAACCACTGAAGGACATGCCCCGAAGGTGGTTTCGCCACGGCATCCATCCCGAGAGCCTGCGCGCCAGACTTGGTGCCATGGAAAAACCGGACCTCATCTGGGTGACTTCCATCATGACCTACTGGTATCCGGGTGTACAGGAAACAGTGCGCCTGGTTCGGGAAATCTTTCCCCAGACGGCGGTGTGGCTGGGGGGAATCTACGCACGGCTGTGTCCTGAACACGCAGCGGCTCACAGCGGTGCGCACCGGGTGATCACCGAGTCCCAGGGAGAAGTGCCTGCTCTCGTGGAGGCGCACACGGGCTTTTCCCTTGGGAATGCGTCCAGCTGGGGAGAATTCGGGCAGTGGCCTCGAACGGCTCTCGACCTGGTCGAACACCGGGACTTCGTGCCCCTGATGACCAGTGTGGGCTGCCCTTACCGCTGCCCCTACTGCGCTTCTTCCGTTCTCCAGCCTGCCCGGGCTCGAAAATCCGCCCGCTGCATCGTGGAAGAGCTGCGTTTTTGGCACACGGAATGGGGTGTGGAGGATTTCGCCTTTTATGACGACGCCTTGCTCCTGGGGAATGAAGAAGAGTTGCGCAAAGCTCTGGAGGAAGTGTGCCGGCATGGCTGGAAGCTGCGTTTCCACACCCCCAATGCCATCCATATTCGAGCGCTCACTCAGGATTGGTGCGATTTGCTTCACGGGAGCGGTTTCCGGACTCTCCGTCTGGGGTTGGAAACCAACCGTTCCGACAGGCAGCGTGCATGGGGTGGAAAGGTCGAGGCGGACATGTTTCGGGGAGCTGTTCAGCGGCTGAGGCAATCGGGGTTTTCCAGCGAACAGATCGGCGTTTATCTGCTCGCAGGTTTGCCCGGCCAGGACATTACGGAAGTGGACGATGCCATCGAAGAGGTAGAGGGAGCCGAAGCCCATCCCTTCTTATCGGAATATTCGCCCGTTCCCCGGACGGCCATGTGGAAGGAAGCCTGTGCCGTGTCTCCCTTTGATCTGGCCGGGGAACCTCTTTATCACAACAACACTTTCTTTGCCTGCCGTCGCCCTGACTTTTCTCTGGCGGACCTCCAGCGTCTGAAGGGGCGTGCGGAGGAAGCCAGGCGAAAGCTCCGTGGCGCAAAGGGGGCTCTGCCTCCGGTGGCCTGAACGGCAAATTCCTTTCACAGGGGAATGTAGCGGTTCACCTGCCTGTTGACGCTGTGATAAATGTCTTCGTCCGTTCCATAAAGTTCCACGATGCTCTTGTGGTCAATGAGCTTCTCGATGATGAAGGCCGTCAGGTAGAGGCTCACAAAGTGAGGTCGGGGAACCAGGGTCCGCACATTGGCCGTCTGGAAATTGACTTCAAATTCTTCCGCATCCACCAGCCTTTCCAGGCATCGCCTGATCTGATCGATGAGATCATTCTGGCTGGTGGTTTCAATGAGCCTTTCCTCCATGAGTTTCATGGCCACCATGGCGCTCAGGTCGTCCATATGCTCCCTGAGAAGATGAATCGCATTGATGCGCTGCGATTCCTTGGCGTGATCCAACTTGGAAATCACGGCCGACTCTCTCACATTGGGTCGGTATTCTCTGGCCACGCTTTTCCTTTCGCAAATTTTAAGTGTCTTCATGCCCTGGTTGCGAGGCGCCGCCACTCATCCACCCAATCTGCCGGGAGAAGCGTCCGCCCAACGGGCAATCATAGCAGCGAGATAACCCGCACCAAAGCCATTGTCAATATTGACCACCGAAACACCTGGAGCGCAGCTGTTCAGCATGCCCAGAAGAGCGGCAATTCCCCCGAAGGAGGCTCCATAGCCCACACTGGTGGGCAGGGCGATCACGGGGCGGTTCACCAGTCCTCCCACCACGCTGGGCAGTGCCCCTTCCATTCCCGCTGCCACCACAAAAACGTGGCAGTCCTGAAGTTCCTCCCAGAGATCCAAAAGGCGATGCAGGCCGGCGACCCCCACGTCAAAATATTTTTTCACGCGGCAGCCCATGAACTCAACGGTCACGGCCGCCTCTTCCGCCACGGGTATGTCGGAGGAACCCGCACACAGGACACCCACCAGGCCCCGTGGATCCTCAAGGGTGCTCCTGGAAAGGGAAAGGGCCCTTGCCTGGTCATGATGGATCATGCGGGGGAAATGTTCCATCACCTGTGCCGCCTTCTTTTCATGAACCCGTGTGACGAGCACCCCCGTCCCAAATTCCTCCATGGACTGCACAATGGCGATGATCTGCTCGGCGCTCTTGGTTTCTCCGAAAACAACCTCGGGAAAACCTCTTCGCAGTGTCCTGTGGTGATCGATTCTTGCAAAAGCGAGGTCTTCGTAGGGAAGTTTTCGAAGATGATCGAGGACCTCGTCCATCTCAACGCGGCCGCTCTTAAAAAGGGAGAGAATGTCCTTGAGTTTTTCCATTTCAGGGTGTTCCTTTGCCGAAAGTCCCCGGCAAGGCTGCCTCGATGATTTCCAGGTGCTTGCGGGTGACCCCGGCCAGCTTTTCCAGGGCTTTCCGGGCTTTTTCCCCGTGCTGTTCCAGTCCTGGAAGATCCTTCAACCAATGCCGCCAGGCTTCCAGAAGCTCCGCCGCGTTCGCCACCACGAAGCTGCCTTCCAAAGAGTGGAGCATCTTATGTTCGCCCTGCACTTTTTGCAAGTGGGGGCCATAAAAAACCGCCTTGCTCCAGGCTGCGGGTTCCAGAATATTGTGTCCTCCAATGGGTTCCAGGGTGCCCCCGCAGAAAATGAGGTCCCCCGTGCCATAAAGCTCAAAAAGAATGCCGATTTGATCCACGAGCACGATGGAGTGCTGCCTGGCGGCCGTGCCCCTCTGAAGGTCGCTGAGGAGGTGGTAAGGGC
>SLCH01000174.1 GCA_007125915.1 Syntrophobacteraceae bacterium | reverse complement strand
TCATGAATTCTCTCTGGCTCCGAGTGCTCATGACGCAGAGCATCCTCGTAAGCCTTGATGGCTTCAGCCTTTTTTCCAAGGCTTTCGTATATTTCTCCCAGATGTTCCAGGATGACAGGATCGTCGGGCACTTGATTCAATGCTTCCAGGATGATTTCCAGAGCCACTTCATACTCGCCCAGCCTGTAGTAGACCCAGGCAAGACTGTCCATAATATAACCGTCATGGGGCTGAATTTCCAGGGCGGCTTCGATGAGGCCCTTGGCTTCCATCAATTTGATGCCCTTTTCCGCATAGGTATAGCCCACATAGTTGAGCGCATGGGGGTTTTGGGGGTCCAGCTGCACAACTTTTTCCATGGTTTCCAGCGCTTCTTCTTTCGCACCCATCTTGTCGAGCAGGATTCCTTTTCTAAAAAGGAGCTCCAAACTGTCCGGGTCAATCTCCAGTGCGCTTCTCAGCGCCTGAAGGGCTGACTCAAAATCTTCAATGTCTTCGAAAACAATGGCCAGATATAGGTAGAATTCGACGGTGTCCGGCTGTTTCTGCAGGGCCTCTTTCAAAATCCTGATGGCTTCAGCGTGGTTTTCTTCTCTTGCTGAAAGCAGGGCGATGCGAATTTGCGCCGCAGTCCAGAGGGGGCTATCCGCGGGAATGGTGTTGAAGCTTTGCACCGCAAGGGTCCAGTCATCCAGCTCTTCATAGGCCACCCCCAGATAATACAGGCCATGGTCATAGGGAGGCGCAAGAGAAAGGAATGGGGACAGGGCTTTGACTGCTTTTTCATAATCATTTCCATGCAAGTGGATGATGCCGATCTTGAGGCGACTTTCATGGTCGTTCTCGTTCAGGGCGAGCAGCCGCTCAAATTGTGCGAGGGCCTCATCCTGCCTGTCTTGCCTCATGTACAGGTTGCCCAGTCGTGTGAGGGCTTGAATGCTGGTCTCATGGAATTCCAATATTCGCAGGTAAGCTTCCTCCGCTTTCTCCAATCGCTCGGTGACTTCATAGATGTAAGCCAGGTCTAAGAAAGCGCTTTCAAAGGAGGGTTCAGAGGCGATGATTTCCTCGTAAATGGATTCCGCCTGATCGTAAAATTTCATGTCGAGGAAAATTCTTGCCTTGTAATAGGTCGCAAGAGGGTTTTCGGGCAAAAAGCTCTCGAGGTGATCAAAAGCTCTGACTGCCTCGGCAAAACGCCCTTCTTGGGCGTACAGGGCACCGAGCAGGAGGTAGGCATCTTCGTTGGACGGGTTCAAATCAATCACCCGCAGGTAAGATGAAATGGCCTTGGTGGTTTGTCCAAGGCCGGCATAGAGCTGTCCAAGAAGCATGAAGGCCGATTCGTGGTGCGGGTCTGCTGCAACGGCGCGCTCAACCAGTTCCAGTGCCCGGTTCACTGCCCCCTGACGCAGGTGGAGTGCCGCAGCTTCCGTCAGAAGCACCGGCGAACGGGGGTCTTTTTTGAGGGCGTCCTCATAGGCCTGCAGGGCAGCATCCAGGTCCCTGGACTGAATGAGGTGCTGTGCCCTCAGATAGTCATAATAGAGATCCGCGCGCGTGAGAGATTCCACCGGCACCTCCATGTGTGCCGAGTGGTCCACGGGGTTCAGCCCCGTGCCCATGTGGGCGCAGGCAGTGAAAAGCACCAAGTATAGAAGTGGCAAAACTCTTTTCCAACGCACGAAACTCATGGTGATCCTTTGGATACGGCATAGCCCAAGGCGATATGAAGGTGATGGTCAGTGACTTTAAAATGAATCCATGCTCGGACATCTATATAACATAATTGATGGATTTCGTAGACAAAAAGATCATGTGAAGGCGGGAGGGAAGGCCACCACGTCATCAAGAGAGGGGGCATCGGCCAGGAGCATGACCAGGCGGTCCACACCCAGAGCTATGCCGGCGCAAGGCTTAAGCACTTCAAGGCTTTTGAGGAACTTTTCTGGCATGGCATATAAGGGCAGGTCGGCTTTTTCCCGTTCTTTCAGGACCGATTCAAAGCGGCGCCTCTGTTCCATGGCATCCGTGAGCTCCGAGAAGCCGTTCGCCAGCTCGATGGCGGCCCAGTAAAGCTCGAACCTTTCGCAGGTGGAGGAATCATGGGCCGACATCTTTGCCAGAGCAGCTTGAAAAGCGGGATAATGGGTCAGAAAGCAAGGTGCGGGAAAGCCCAGGTTGGGCTCCACCTTTTGGACAAGCACTTCCTCAAAGGTGTCCTGATTCCATTGAGTGAGGGGATCGTGTCCTGCGTAGCGCAAGAAAGCTTCTTGCACGGTCCATTTTTCCCAGGGAGCATTCACATCCAGCCAGTTCCCGCCGTATTTCCAGCCCGATTCACGGTGAACGGCCCGGCACACAAATTGGAGCAGGCCTTCGCAATCCTCCTGCAGCGCCGCCTGGTCGCTGTGAAGTCGATACCATTCCAGAAGGGTGAACTCAGGGTGATGACGGTGCCCCCTTTCTCCTCTGCGGAACACGGTGCAGATCTGGAAAATCTTTTCGTAACCGGCTGCGAGCAGCCGTTTCATATGGAGTTCGGGGCTGGTGATCAGGCATCCCCCCTCCAGGAGGGGGATGGGTTCGATGTGGGACTCGGGAGCCGGCGCCAATGTGCGGGTGGGGGTCTGTACTTCTAAAAAGCCCTTCTCCTGAAAAAAACCCCTGATGGACTGAAGGACGCTGGCGCGCATGGCAAGGCGTGATCGCTTTCGGTCCAGTGAGATTTGCTCCGGCATCCAGTGGTCACTTGACACGTTCGACATAGGTTCCCGTGCGCGTGTCGATTTTCAGGGTCTCATCCTGCTCTACAAAAAGAGGGACCTGAATGACAAAACCCGTTTCGAGGGTGGCAGGCTTGGTGGTTCCCGCGGCCGTGTCACCTTTGATGCCCGGATCTGACTGAACAACCCTGAGTGTGACGAAGTTGGGAAGGCTGATTCCTATGGGGCGCCCCTCAAAAAGGAGAATGCTCACCACAAGGTTTTCTGTCAGAAAATTGACCGCATCTCCCACCGTGTCGGTGGAAAGTTCGATTTGTTCGTAATTGGAGGTATTCATAAAATGGTAGCTGTTGTCCTGCTTGTAGAGAAATTGGTATTCTTGCTCTTCCAGGTCAGCGGAATTGAATTTGTCGCCCGATCGGTAGGTGCGGTCAAACTGGGATCCGGTGATCATATTTTTCAACCGGCATCGGTACAATGCCTGGCCTTTGCCCGGCTTGGAAAATTCGAAATCTACGATGATGTAAGGTTCCCCGTCTATTTCCAACTTCAACCCCTTGCGTAAATCACTTGCGGTCAGAACGGCCATTTGATTTTCCTTTCTTTCACATTGCTATAGTCAGCCAAATTTTTTATTTTAGTGTCAGTGTTATCTCGGGGTCAATCACGTTTACCAGGAATTTACCCCCGTTTCACACGGATACCTGTAGCATTTGAAAACTCACCTTACAACAGCATTTCATGAGTTTGTCCGCGCTTGGACACCTGAAAAAGGAGGATGGGAAAAGATGAGCGAGATATTGTATGTGAAAGGCAGAGAAATTCTTGATTCCCGCGGGAATCCCACCGTTGAGGTGGAGGTGGTTCTGGAAAGCGGCGTGATGGGGCGAGCTGCGGTGCCATCGGGGGCTTCCACAGGTGCCAGGGAGGCACTGGAACTGCGGGATGGGGACGCAGAGCGCTACTTAGGAAAGGGAGTGCTCAAAGCCGTTCAAAACATCAACGAAGAGATCGCCCCCAAACTGATCGGATTTGAGGCTTCCGAACAGGTCGCGCTGGATCGCTTCCTTGTTGCTCTTGATGGCACAGAGAACAAGGGGCATTTGGGAGCCAACGCCTTGCTTGGCGTCAGCATGGCTGTTGCGAAGGCAGCCGCCGCCGAATGCGAACTGCCCTTATATCGCTACCTGGGAGGAGCCCTGGGCTGCGTGCTTCCCGTGCCCCTCATGAATGTGCTCAACGGGGGGGCTCACGCCGATAACAATCTGGACATTCAAGAGTTCATGATTGTGCCCGTCGGGGCTCCCTCCTTTTCTGAGGCCCTTCGCATGGGGGCGGAAACTTTTCATCATCTGAAAAAAGTCCTGCACAAGAAAGGACTGAGCACCGCCGTGGGCGACGAAGGAGGCTTTGCTCCCAACCTTCAATCCAATGAAGAAGCCATGGAGGTGCTGATGCAGGCCGTTGAGGCGGCGGGATACCAGCCGGGCAAAGACATTTTCATCGCACTGGATGCAGCTGCCAGTGAATTTTATGAAAATGGATCTTATGTGCTCAAGGCCGAAGGAAACGTTCAGAAGTCCGCGGAAGAGATGATCGCATACTACGAAAACCTGGTGTCCAAATACCCCCTCATTTCCCTTGAAGACGGCATGGCGGAAGGCGATTGGCCGGGATGGATAGCCCTGACCGCTTCTCTGGGGGACAAAACTCAGATTGTGGGGGATGACGTTTTTGTGACCAACACATCCATTCTCGCCCGGGGCATCGCTGAACGTGCCGCCAACTCCATACTCATCAAGCTGAACCAGATCGGCACGGTCACCGAGACACTGGAGGCCATTTCCATGGCTCACCGTGCAGGGTTCACCACGGTGATCTCTCACCGTTCGGGAGAGACGGAAGACACCACCATCGCCGATCTCGCCGTGGCTTGCGGTGCGGGGCAGATCAAAACGGGCTCCCTTTCCCGTACCGATCGAATTGCCAAATACAACCAGTTGCTGCGCATCGAGGAGGAGCTGGGAGAGGCCGCCATCTATGCGGGCCTGGATGCCTTCAAGCAAAAGATGTGAGCCCTTTGCGGCCTCTGTTTCAAGGGAAGATGATGCCACGGAGCCCTTGACAGGTGGGCTGATTTCAGATACAAAACGCAAATCGATGATACAAGGCGGCATGCCCAAGTGGTAAGGGAGCGGTCTGCAAAACCGTTATTCACCGGTTCGAATCCGGTTGCCGCCTCCAAGTGGAATGAAAGGGTTAGGCTTTTTGGCTTAGCCCTTTTTTGTTTCCTGGTTGCGGAAGTTTATGCAGGCGAAAGCACTCTGCCTTCATTCCTTCATCACACTGTCAGCTACGCCGCTCAACTTGAGCTTTCTCCTGTTGGATGAGCAGGTTCTCGAAAAGGGGGAAGATTTGCAAGCCGGCGAAAAATGAAAGGGGAAATGAGTCCCCGTGACTTTCGAAAGATCCCTCCGCTTCCTTACAGAGTTTTCTTGAACCAACCATATGCATTCATGGTGTCCTCGATGCCGTGACGCCTTTTATGGTCTCTGTGCTGTGAAGTAAGCCTTCCGTAGACATTTGGCCCGCTTAAGATCTTCAGGATCGGCTTTGTGTTGTTTCTTGATAGTGCCGTGGGTCAGAAGGGTCACCCCGTTGGAATCGAAAAGAGTCAAGACACCGTTTCATTTGCACAATGCAACCGCAGTGTGTTGAGGTAGAAGTCACTATGGGTGCAGGGTTCCGCATCTTCTGTGTGATGGTGCCGCTTTTCACCCCTGAAACATGCTCCGATCTTTGAGAAGCACCTTCGAAGGGCGACTGTCTTCAAGCTTTTTTCGAGCCTTGTCATATGGTTTGGTTGGCGGTATATACTGTTTCCACACCCCGGTCCTTCAGAGGAGGTGCCATATATGTTCAGCTGCCCGCGGCATGTTCCCTCCAGTTCACGGACTGCCACGAACTGGAGAACCAAAAACGGGGGCAAGTCCTCTTCCTGACTTTGGTCTCCGACCTCCGATATGGAGCTTTTCTCACAGGAGAAACACAATGTTCCAGCGAAGTTCAACACTTCTGATCCTGTTGCTGTGTTGTGTTTTTATCGGTCTCTGGCCTCATGGGGCCACAGGAACCATCAGAAACCCCATACAGGTTCCCGCCCAAGGAGGTGCTTCATCTCCTGCCCTCACAGTCTCGGACCCTTCGGGCGTGGAAATTTCTCCCGGACAGGTCAATGCCCGTTCCGCCCTTCTGCTGGAAGTTTCCACGGGAACCATCATTTTCGAACAGAATGCCGATGAACCCATCGAACCGGCATCCTTCACCAAGGTCATGACCCTCTACCTCATCAACGAAGCCCTGCAACAGGGGGTCGTGCATTTGGATGACGAGGTCTACATCAGTGAAAAGGCCTGGAGGACGGGAGGGTCCAAAATGTTCGTGGGGGTGGGCACCACCATTCCCCTGAGAGAACTCATCAAGGGAATTGCCGTGGTTTCCGGCAACGACGCATGTGTGGCAGCCGGGGAGCATCTGGCAGGAAGTCTTGACGCTTTTGTGGATGCCATGAACCGAAAGAGCCAGGAACTTGGCATGGCACAGACCCGATTCTTGAATCCTCATGGCTTGCCCGCCCCGGGGCAAATCACCACGGCCCGGGACATGGCGCGATTGGACGTGCAATACTTGAGGCGCTTTCCAGATTCTCTCCGGTTTCATTCCATGAAAGAGTATTCCTACAATGACATCACGCAGTACAATCGCAACCGGCTGCTGTTGCGCGATCCCTCTGTGGATGGCCTGAAAACTGGCTACGTGTCAGCAGCGGGATATCACCTGGCCGCAACGGCCAAGCGGGATGGCATGAGGCTGCTGGCGGTGGTCATGGGGGCTTCGAGCCCCGCGGCGCGAGAGCGGGAAGCCATGAAACTCCTCAACTTTGGATTCCGGTTCTATACCCTTGTGAACCCTTTTCCTGAGGGAGAACCTGTCACGACCCTTCGCGTGTGGGGGGGGCAAAAGGATGAAGTGGACCTTCATTTTTCAGAAACAGCCGATTTTCTCATCGCACAGGCCAACAGGAATTTGCTTCACTGGGAAGTGCATGCTCCCGAAGACGTGACAGCCCCCGTTGCCGCAGGCACTCAGCTGGGGGAAGTCGTTTTTTACGTGTCTGACACGCCGCAGAAAACGGTGCCACTGGTGACTCGTGAAGAGCTTTTGCAGGCAGGCTGGTTCAAAAGGGGCTGGCAGGCCATAGTTCGCGTGGCGCAGGTGGACTGGAAGACTTTTGCCATGGCTACAGGAGGTCTTGTGATTCTGGGCCTGCTGATTCTCGCCATTGCGCGACGAAAATCAGCGAGAAGGACAAGGACATTTGTGCGGTGAAATGCTGACGAGGAGAAGTTTTCCCCTGGGTTTTTCATTGGGGGGGTGAATGAGAGGTTATTGAGATCAGAAGGTGATCCTTGCCGGTCCCGGTTCCGGCCCCCATGGACACCCTTCAAAACCGGTGTGCTGCAGCTGCATGGGGCAGAATCCCTTTGGCAGCGACACACCGGCCATTGAGATTTCTCAGTTCTCCGGCTCCGTTTCGCTTTTGCCGCGCTTGCTGCTTGTCTTGTTGAGGTCACCGACCTCACAGCTTTTGGACATTCAGGTCTGTATTCCCATTCGTGGCAAAACCCAGCGGTTGAGCACGATCCATAAAATGATAACTCCCAAAAAAATCAAAATGCTCGTCATGTAATTCTCCATTCTTGGTGTGTTGATCACTCTCTTGCCTGCGGCCTTCGTCCTCGCGGTTTCAATACCGGCAGCCTGCCGGTCATCTCTCAGCCTCAGGAAAACCCCCCTGAAGGGGAAATGCAACCGGTGCTTTCTCCCTTTGATGTTCTAGCTGAAAAACAGGACAGGAGGCGTTCTGTGTCCTCGCTTCCACAGTGAGGACAAATCACGTTGTTTCCTTCTTCACTGGCAAAAATGATGTTTTCGAAGCACTTTCCACATGGGCCGCAGCGAAACTCAAACAAAGGCATGATTCGTGTCCCTCCCGTGAAACTCCATAGCAAATCCTACTGAGCCCTGATCAGTGGATCATGAAATTGCAATGAATAGAATAACCCCTTTGAAAATTGTTTCAATCCAACGGATGACTTCAAAGGATGAACCCCCAAACACTCACTTGGAAAACCGAACCATTGAGGTGCTTGCAGCCCCGCGGCCGTGCTGCTTTTTTCCGTGATTCGGCCCACGAGCTAAAGGGTTTCTGACAAAACGCACCGTTTAATTTCAGTGGTTTTAAAGATTTAAAAATGCTTTGATTTCTATGAGTTGACATCCGGTCACATTGTCTCTAAGTTTACCGAGTTTTGTGCAAAAAATACAACCCATTCAGATGAAGTTCGAGGAGCCATAGAGTCATGAAACCTTGTGATCCGAAAGATTGTGGAACATGCACAGAGAAAGACAAGGAGAAGTCCTCCAAGGAGGAGCAGGCGAAGTGCAACCTGGCGCGCATCAAAAACAAGTTGATCGTCATGAGCGGAAAGGGTGGTGTGGGAAAGAGCAGCGTGGCCACCTACCTTTCCCTTGCCCTGGCACAGAAGGGTTATCAGGTGGGGCTCATGGACATTGACCTGCATGGACCCAGTATTCCCAAGATGCTTGGCCTCCACGGCATGCTCAATATCACTTCCGAGCAGAAGATCATGCCCCATGAATACCGTCCCAACTTGAAAGTGGTGTCCATTGAGTCCCTGCTCGATGATACGGACACGGCCGTCATATGGCGTGGCCCTCTCAAGCATGGAGTCATTCAGCAGTTTCTCGCTGACTGCAAATGGGACGAACTGGACTTTCTGGTGGTAGACTGTCCTCCGGGAACGGGTGATGAGCCCTTGAGCATCGCCAGGCTTATACCTGACGGCAAGGCCATCATTGTCACCACACCCCAGGAAGTGGCTCTGGCTGATGTGCGCAAGTCCATCAATTTTTGCCGCAAGGTGAATCTTGAAATTGCAGGGCTCGTGGAGAACATGTCAGGCCTCTTTTGTCCTCACTGCAATGAGTTCATACCCATCTTCAGCAGCGGGGGAGGAAGGGCCACAACGGAACGCATGAAAATTCAGTTTCTTGGCTCTCTGCCTTTCGATCCGGCGGTTGTTCAGGGTGGCGATAAAGGCCGTCCCGTTCTGGAGGATGAGGGCGAGACTCCATTCAAGAAGGCCGTCCACGATTTTGCCGATGCCGTGCTGGCAACCAGCAACCCCAAAGGCCCCCTTGCGGAGACCAAAGACCAGACCGTCCATTGAGCGAAAAAATGGGAGCACTCATGCAAAGGATATCGTTGGAACAGAACTCCTTGACCGCCGAGCAGAAAAAAAGCCTGGAAGAAATGTGGCTTCGCTGCGTGCGCCGAATCATCGTGAGCACCACCCTTGCGGGAAGCGGTCATCCCGGTGGATCCATGTCTTCCCTGCACTTGCTTTTGATGCTCTACAGCATCCTCAACCACGACAGCCGGGATCCCTGCTGGCAGGGGCGTGACCGGCTCCTCGTGAGCATGGGCCACATCAGTCCCGGTGTGTACGGTGTGTTGTGTGAATTTGGCTATGTGCAGGAGGAAAATGTTTTCATGGAATTCCGCCGCGCGGGTTCCTCTTTTGCGGGGCACGTGGAAAGCTGTGTTCCGGGAGTGGAATGGAACACGGGAAATCTTGGGCAGGGCCTTTCCACCGCCACGGGCATGGCCCTGGGGATGAAGCTCAACGGGAGTCCCGCCAGAGTCGCAGTGCTCATGGGGGATGGGGAACAGCAGAAGGGCCAGATTGCCGAAGCCAGGCGCTTTGCCGTCAAGTTTGGCCTCAACAATCTTTTTGCCGTTGTGGACCGGAACCATCTTCAGATTGGAGGGGAAACCAATCTGGTCATGCCTCAAGCCATTCGAGCCGATTATGTGGCCGCCCAATGGAATGTGCTGTACGTGGAAGATGGAAACGATTTTGACCAGGTTTTTCATGCCCTGAAAAAAGCGTACAATCAAGAGTTGGACGACCCCAGAAGCCCGACGGTGGTCGTGGCAAGAACGATCATGGGCAAGGGAGTCTCTTTCATGGAGCACAAGGCCAAGTATCATGGCTCTCCTTTGAGCCAGGAAGAGGCTGGCCGTGCCCTGGAAGAGCTGGGACTGGACAACCCCCTTTCCCATTATGGGTTGCGTCGCAGAGATTTGAAGATTTTTCAAAGCCATTTCTGTCCTGTCCCCCATATTCCCCAAATCACCGGGGGCACTCCACGGACTTATGCTCCCGGAACGAAAATGGACAATCGATCCGCCTACGGCAATGCCCTCGAGGACCTGGCCAAACTCAATAATCGGGGGGAGGTGCCCAAACTGCTCGGGTTCAGCTGCGACCTGGAGGGCTCGGTCAAGATGACCGCCTTCAAGGAGGTTTGCGAGAAAGCTTTCTTTGAATCGGGAATTCAGGAACACCACTGCGCTACGGCCGCGGGTGCCGTCAGCAAGGAAGGGTTCGTTCCCTTTTTCAGCACCTTCGGTGTCTTTGGTGTCTGTGAGACCTACAACCAGGTTCGACTCAATGACATCAACCAGACGCACATGAAGCTGGTCTGCACGCACCTCGGGCTGGATGTGGGCGAAGACGGCCAGACTCACCAGTGCATCGACTACCTGGGGCTGTTGCAGAACCTGTTTGGTTTTTCCGTATTCATGCCCGCAGACCCCAATCAAACGGACCGAATCATTCGGTACATTGCAACCCATCCCGGAAATTATTTTGTGGGCATGGGACGGTCCAAGCTCATCCCCGTCACACACGAAAACGGTGAACTCTTATTCGGTGATTCCTATGAGTTCATTCCTGGAAAAGCAGATGTCCTCAGAAAGGGTGAACAGGCCACCATCCTCACCTATGGAGCCGTGGTGCCCCGGGCCGTGGCCGCTGCGGACGATCTGAAAAACACGCACAGCATGGAGGTGGGTGTCCTCAATTTCGCCTCCATAAAGCCCCTGGACAGGGCATCCATACTGGAAAGGTCCAGCACAGGACTGCTCATCACGGTGGAAGACCACCACGTGGATACGGGACTTGGAGCGAGAACAGCTGCGGTGCTGGCCGATGAGGGAGTTCCCTGCCGTGTCCTGAGGCTGGGGGTAAAGCAATATGGTCTTTCCGGCACACCATCAGAGCTGTATCGCCATGAAGGTCTCCATGCGCAGGGCATTGTGAAGTCGATTCTGGATGCGCGCGAGAAAGGCTGGTTGAAGAGTTGAAAGCGCCGGATGCGGGGATTTCCCAGCTTCCTCCGGACATTCGCTTATGAAACCGGCTGGGTCTCTTCCTGGGGAGGGGCCTAGCCGGTTTTTTCATTGAAAAGTTTGATGGCTTCGGGAATCAGGCGCCGAATGAACGGGCCACGATCTGCTTCAAATGTTTTGCAATAGGCATCAAACTGGGGGTGATGGGAAGAGAGGGGAGGGGGCTGTTGAGGGAGGACCGTCAGGCGAGTGAAGAATTCCTCAACCATTTCCACCATGGACATATGGAAATGTGTGGAATCCTCCACCCAGTGCAACCTCTTCATGGCCTGAAACCTCAGCTGGTCGAGGAGGTAAAGCACAGCGTCCATGATCTGCATTCTGTACCGGTTTTCCAGGAAGTTGAACTTCGCTGATGAACCCAGTCCCTTGACTCCCATGACCAAATCCTGAAGGATCCTGTTGGACTCATCTCCACCTTGAATGAGAAATGCAAGGGTCTTGTCGCTCAGGTCTGAAAGGCTTGTATCAGGACCAAACTTTTCGGAAAACTTCTCCGACCAGGACCGGTATGCACGTTTGGCCAGCAGTGAGCGCCGCTCCTTGTTCCAATCAAGAACCTTTCCCACGGATGCTCTCCTCATTCTTTCCAGGTGGCCTGAACCTCTTTCCCCTTCAAAAGATTAGAAAACTGGTTGGAAACCCAAAATGTTTCGTTCCTCCTGACATCCCAAGGTTTTTCCTGGTTTCCAAGAGCCAGAACACAGGGGTCAAAAGGTTTCAGCGGTGAAAACGCAGATTTCCGCGTCCGGGTCTTTCCATGCATCGGGTGGCAAGCCTGCCTTCCGGCAGGTCCACTCCAGGAGTTGGGTTCTGTCCCATCCCTGCTGCGTTGCCACGTGAGGAAGAAGAACTCCCGTCTGCCCTTCCTTGTGAATATAGAGTCCATGTGTTCCCACCAGGATTTCCTGCACATCGTCTATTTTTTTCAAGGGTGAGAGAACGGAGATTTCCACATCGATGGCATCCA
Organism: Syntrophobacteraceae bacterium; assembly: GCA_007125915.1. Classification (GTDB taxonomy): domain Bacteria; phylum Desulfobacterota; class Syntrophobacteria; order Syntrophobacterales; family Syntrophobacteraceae; genus SLCH01. The sequence continues at coordinate 1,780 of SLCH01000174.1, read as the reverse complement.
GTTCCGATGAGGACAGGGCACAAAACCTGGGATCGTTGAAGGCGGCCTGGACGGCCATTTTTTTCACCGTTTCATGCAGAGGGCATATGCTTTCAATCACTCCAATGCATCCTCTGAGCTCTTTTCCCTTGTGTATGGAAACGAAAGCCCCACGATGCTCTTCAAGCCCCTTGGTGATCAATGGCCTTGACAGGTCAGGTGTTTCGAGGCAATGACTGCGCATGGACTGAAGTGCCAATTGGCGAAGGGTCTCTTTTTCCTCCCGGCTCAACCCCAAACCGGAGGTCTGGCCTTTGCGGCGGGACGCAGGGAGCAAGGTTTCCTCCGTTGTGGATTTGGAGGATGGGGTGGCTTTGAACATGGCTCCCGCCATGTATCCGACCACTCCGCTCCTGTCTCCCGTCACATCACCCGAATTGGCGTAGTGCAGCACCCGGGCCTGGTCAGCGCCCAGCTTTCCGGCGGCAAGCATGGCGGTCACCATGGGCCCGCCGCCGCACGCCTCGCAGCGCTTCAGACTCAATTCCCGTGAAAGCCCTTCGGGGTCAAATTTGTCCACTTTGTCAAGGACGACGCTGTCGAGGGACTTGGCCTCATCGTAGGAATGAAAGTGAGAGAGGTCGGTGCTTGCGACGATCAGAACGCCTTTTTCACGGCAAAGCTCAAAAATGGTGGACGCCAACTCCTGGCAGAGGGAAAGGGAGTGCCCCCCCATGATCAGGGGGGTGAGCTTGAATTGATCCAGCACCACCTGGAGAAAGGGCAGTTGTATCTCCAGGGAGTGCTCCAGGGCTTCCGCTTCCGGGTGGTGGCTCACCAGGGATGTTCTGGAGTGAAATAGTTCCACCAGTTCATCATCCACAGGCACGACACCCAGAGGGGTCTCATACCCCTGAAGGTGGCCGACACTGACACCTTGAAAGGCGGCTCTGTGGCTTGGCGCCAGAATGAGCACCCGTTGAAACGATTGTTTTTCCAGAATTTTATAGGCATACGCAGCCACGCCCCCCGAATAGAGATACCCGGCATGGGGCACCAGAAGCCCTTTCAGTTCTCCCTCAATGGGGTGGACCTGTGCCGCCTCCAAATAGGTGCGAATGTCTCGACGAAGGACCTCGGCGCTGCCGGGATACCACGATCCGGCCAGGATCGATTGGCGAATGTGAACCTTTTTCTTCATAAAAAGACCTTATCTCCTTACAAATGGAACCTGGTTCATCCTTATCTTTTGGTTCTTGCATGGCTTGATGAACGCATCTGCATCAAAGGCAAAAGGGCGAAAACTGAAACATGACCCATGGCCATACAGCCATAAAGATACCGTATGGAATTGAAAGTTTGCTCTTTTTATTTCAGTTGTATTTTTGTAAGCAGCCACAGGATCTCCTGTCAACGAATATTCAAGTATGGGAAATGATTTCCCTCAAGGCACGGGCAAGAAATATTCCACCCAGAACAAGCACAATTCCTGTGAGTTGAACGCCCCCGGTCTTGATATGCGGGGACCAATCCCATATATTGCAGCGTTGCCCCAGAAGCTTGTTCGTGCCGGGTTGACATGGTGCGCCAAAGGGCGGGAACTTCAGAAGAGATGGTCGAAAGAGCTTAAATGTGGCGGCGCATGTTTCAGAGCCCCCCTCCACAGGAGCACAAGGATTTGCAGGGTGAGGTGATCTCATGAAGTCCAGGCTGGAAAACATTTTCATTTTGCTCAACGAACCCAGTTATCCCGAAAACATCGGTGCCAGCGCCCGCGTGGTCAAGAATATGGGATTGGGAG
>SLCH01000137.1 GCA_007125915.1 Syntrophobacteraceae bacterium | reverse complement strand
CTTTGGGGGGAAGAGAAGGGTTCATGGCGAGAATTGATGCGTTCTTCAAGTTGATGAATGAACAGAAGGCTTCCGATCTGCACCTGGTTTCGGGGCAGCAGCCGGTGCTGAGGATCCGCGGGGATATGGAGCGAGTGAAGTTCAGGACTCTGGATGACGATGAACTGAGAACCATGCTCTATGAAATCACTCCCGAAGACAAGATCAAGATTTTCGAGGAAACGGGGGATCTCGATTTTTCCTACGAAATAGCGGGTCTTGCCAGGTACCGGGCCAATTTCTTTAGACAGAAAAATGGCATTGGCGCGGTTTTCAGGGAAATTCCCAGTGAAATCCTCTCGGCGGACCAGCTGGGCCTGCCACCCGTTGTGTCTCAGTTGGCTACGCTTCCGAGAGGGCTTGTCCTGGTTACGGGACCCACGGGAAGCGGGAAATCCACCACCCTTGCCGCCGTGGTGGACGAAGCCAATCGAAAGCGAAAGGATCACATCATCACCATCGAGGATCCCATCGAATTTGTGCACACCAGTAAGAGCTGCGTCATCAACCATCGCGAGGTGGGAACTCACACTCAAACTTTTTCGTCGGCACTCAGGGCGGCCCTGCGGGAAGACCCCGACATCATACTGGTGGGCGAAATGCGCGACCTGGAAACCATGCGGCTGGCACTGGAAGCGGCCGCCACAGGGCACCTCGTGTTCTCGACTCTCCACACCATTGGCGCTGCCAAAACCGTGGACCGCATCATTGAAGTGTTTCCCACCGGGGAACAGCCTCAAATTCGGTCAACCCTGGCCGACGGATTGCGTGCCGTGCTCTCCCAGGCCCTTTTCAAGAGAGCGGATGTGAAGGGCAGGTGTGCCGTCCTTGAAATCATGATCGCCACCCATGCGGTGCGTGCCATGATTCGGGAAGGAAAAACCCATCAGATTCCTTCAGCCCTTCAGACGGGGAAAAAGTACGGAATGCAGACACTGGATGACGGAATCATGCATCTTTTGAAAGCGGGCAGGATTCATCCCGAAGAAGCCTACAACAAGTGCGTTGAAAAGGAAAAATTTCGCCCCTACCTGACAGAAGCCCCCGCTGATTTCACCGAGGTGTGAGGGAATGAGGGAGATTTGTGTTGAGACGGACTGAGTTCGATTCCGTGTTGATGAATATTCTGGATGAAAACCCCGAGGCCTCTGACATCAACTTCACCGTGGGCAAGCCGCTGCAGGCTGAAGTGCATGGCGTTCTCAGGCCGGTGGGCAAGAAGATGGGCATCGCTGCCTTAACCCCTTTTCACACGGAAACCTTCATGCTGAATCTTGCGGGAAACGATTCCAGAAGCATTCAGCAGCTTCTCAGCCATGGCTCCTGTGACCTTTCTTACCATCTGCCCGGGCGGGCCAGGTTCAGGGTCAACATTTTTTCCCAGAGGGGCACCTATTCCATCGTCATGCGTCAGCTGCCCACGAAAATTCCCAGCCTTGAAGACCTGGGAATGCCCGAGGTTTTCAAGAATGTGGCACAGGAAAAATTTGGGATCGTTCTGGTGACGGGTTCCACGGGCAGCGGGAAATCCACGACCCTTGCCGGTATCTTGAATGAGATCAACAGGGACAGGGCTGTCCACGTGGTCACCCTGGAAGACCCTGTGGAATTTGTGCATCCCCAGATGAAAGCCACCTTCAACCAGAGAGAACTGGGACTGGACTTCGACAGTTTTGCCAATGGCTTGCGGGCAGCCCTGAGACAGGCGCCCAAGGTGATCCTGGTGGGGGAGATGCGCGACCGGGAAACGGTGGAGATAGGTTTGAGCGCTGCCGAGACGGGCCACCTTGTTTTCAGCACGCTGCACACCATCGATGCTGGACAGTCAATCAATCGTATTGTGGGGATGTTCGACCTGGAAGAAGAAAAACTCATCCGCATTCGCCTGGCGGATACCCTGCGCTGGGTCATCTCCCAGAGGCTGCTCCCCAAAGTGGGGGGAGGACGTGTGGCGGCCATGGAAATCATGGGGAACAATTTGAGAGTCAAGGAGTGCATCGTCAATGGCGAGGCTGAAGGAAAGACTTTTTACGAAATGATGCAGCAGGCCCGCCCCTTTGGATGGACCACCTTCGACGATTGCATCATAGACCTCTATCAAAAGGGGAACATCGACGAAACCACCGCCCTTGCTTACGCGTCAAAGCGGGCGGTGGTGAATCGGGGCATGGACCAGTTGAAGGCTGCAAGAGGGGAAAGGACCACGGACATCGACGGACTTAGAATAGATGACGATTACTGCAAGCGCATTGGATGAATTTGTCATGGAAAATATGAATGTTTCATAAAGGTTGGAGCTCTTTCCGCCTTTCTCACGAGTATTTCCTGCACGAAAATTCCTCCATATACTTTCAACAGCTTGACCTGACTTTAAAATCCGATCATGATGAACCCTGCTCAAAAGGTGTGCTCCTCATCAAAGGGATGCGGGCTGTTGGGAGACCTGTGTTTTTCAGCAGCTTCCCTGAGAGGGCGAAACGAAAAACCCCCATGGTCTCGAGGATGCCGGATTCCATGAAAGTGAAGGACATAGGAGAATTTGGACTCATCGGGCGCATTGCCTCTGCCCTGCCCCCGCTTCCCAGCCATGTGGTGGTTGGTGTGGGTGATGATGTGGCCGTTCTCGACGGCCTCAACGGGGACTACCTCCTTGCCACCGTGGACGCTCAAGTGGAAGGGGTGCACTTTCGTCTTGAAACGACCACACCTTATGACTTGGGGAAAAAAGTGGTGGCCATCAATGTGAGCGATGTGGCGGCCATGGGGGGTGCTCCTCTTTGGGCTCTGGTGTCTCTCATTTTGCCTGCGGGAACTCAGGTGGAATTTGTGGACGAGCTTTACAGGGGAATGGGCGAAGAGATTCAAAGGAGCGGTGGAAGCATTGTGGGGGGAAATGTCAGCAAAGGTCACTCCAGTGTGGCCATTGATTTCTGCCTCCTGGGCAGTGTTCCCAAAGACAGGGTTCTTCTCCGCAGGGGGGCGGAAAAGGGCGACATGATCATGGTTACGGGAACCTTGGGCGACTCCAGGGCTGGTCTGGAGCTGCTCATCCAGGACCACCTCGATGTTTCCCGTGAAAACCGCGCAAGGGTCCTGGAAAGGCACTTGACTCCTCGCCCGCGCCTTCGGGAGGGCCAGAAACTGGCCCAGCTCAAGAAAGTCACGGCCATGCTGGATGTGAGCGATGGCCTTCTGGGCGATCTGCAGCACCTTTGCGATGCCAGCGGGGTTGGGGCGGAGATTCATCTTGAGAAGGTGCCCGTGAGCGCTGCCTGTGAGGAAGTGGCCCGCGCTGCGGGAGCCGATCCCCTCATGTGGGCTCTCACGGGCGGTGAGGACTACGAGCTGCTGTTCACGGTGCCGGCCCATTGTGTGGAGGAAGTGCAGCGGGCACTTTTTGCGTCCACGGGCACCCTCTGCCATCCTGTGGGGGTTGTTGGGGCTGGAGAGGATGGCATTCAATTGAAGGACAAAAATGGGAAGATCCTTTCCCCTTCGCATGGGGCGAAAGGCTGGGATCATTTTGGTTCCTTCTGACCGCCATGGCTTCCCCTTCGCGGAATTGTGACGTTCACAGAAAGCCTGATCCTGCCCACCTTCATGGTCCGCTGAGTGTGAGTGAAGGGAGGCCGGGCCCTGGTTTATGGCATAGGATGAGTCAATGAAAATACCACGTGTTTTGACCATTGCCGGATCTGATTCGAGCGGAGGTGCGGGCATTCAGGCGGACCTCAAGACTTTCAGTGCACTGGGCACCTTTGGAATGAGCGCTCTCACGGCGTTGACCGCGCAAAACACCATGGGTGTGCAGGGGGTCGTGGAAATTGATCCCGATTTTGTGGCCCTTCAGATCCG
>SLCH01000047.1 GCA_007125915.1 Syntrophobacteraceae bacterium | reverse complement strand
TTCGACTGGACGGGGGTTCTCCTTCGCCTCAGCGAAGTGGAGGAAGTGGATGCCAGAGACACCCTGCAGGACGTGGAGGACGCCCTGGAGGCCATTCTTGAAGATAATCCTCACCTTTTCGACCAGGAGTCCGACGAGGAGTCCCCCAACGAAGAGTCCAAAGATTCCGCAAATAGAGAACCGTCCTGAGAAACAACAAGATCCTGTTGAGCTCCCGACGGCCCTGCGGGAGCTGACGACCCGCCTGGAGAATCACCCTTTTCAATCTGGAAGTACCTGAAAAAACGCCTCGCTTCCATGCTGTGGCCACCATGGCACAGATGGCCGGGCGACCATTTTTACACGAACAATTTGACCCTTTTAGCTTCCCGAGCATGAAACCATTGGCAGCACCTAAGATGTTGCTCTGTCAATGGAAAAAGGTTCAACGGGGGGATTTGAAAGGGTGACGGGCTGAAATATCGAGCTTTCCCAATCATTCACAGTCCGGAAAAATCCCTCCTCGAGCATGGGCCTCCAGCTTCAAAACCTTGTTCAAACGTTTCACATGGCGTTCTTCGAAGGAAAAGGCTGCCCGGAGAAATTATGGCTCGGAGGCCGAATCACTGGGAGGCACAATGCAAAATGGCTGGAATTATATTTTTTTAGGGAGAAATGGAGGGAAACTAAAACAGCCCGTGCCGTTGTTTCATGAAGGCATAGACAATGCTTGAGACTTCTCGAAGCACATTGCCCCGGTCTCTTATCCAGCTGGTATAGTTGTCCGCCCGCCTGGACTTGTCGATGATTCCAATGAATGTGTAGGGATAGATTCTTCCGTTCCTTCCCCTGGCAAGCACGATCCCCATATCGCCGCAGAGGCGGGCAGTAGAACCTGTCTTGTTGTAAAGTTTCGTGCCAAGGGGTATGCCGGTGGAGCCCTGAAGGATACGATCGCCGCTGGGCAGTCCCATGTAGTGCAGCACCTGCTCACTCATGGGCAGGTTATCATTCCAGATGGCATAAAGAAATCTGCTGTAATCCCGTGCCGAAGCCTGGTTGCGGTAGGTTCGGCCCCCCTGCGGTATGTACTCGACAATTTGAGTTTGCCGAAAAATACCTCCGGCCCGCTGCTTGAGAAACCGGTCGAAACCAGTGGGCGATCCGGCGACGCGATTGATGAAATAATTGGTTTCGGTGTTGCAGCTGTGGCGAATCATGGCGGCCATGCGCTGCTGAATCTGTGTGTCATAGGGGAAGGAGCGCCGATCGGCAACATGGCGATAAAAGTAGCCTTGAGCCACAAAAGGTTTGATCATGCTTGCGGCCTGCAGAGGCCGTTCTTCGTTGATGGCAACTAGCTTGGTGGACGTCGTGAAGTCATAAACGGACCAGGCGGTCTGTTCATCCCGTGGAATACGCCCGGCTCTCCTCTGTCGCTGAATGTAGCTGTTCACCTGGTTTTGCAGAGAGGGCTGAGCGTGACCAAGGTTCGGCCACCCCGCCAGAGCTGTGAAGACGAAGCATGCGGAGGTTTGCAGAAAAGAGCGGCGGGTCAACAAAGCTTTCCCAGAACCTTTGGCCATGAGTGTATGAACTATGAGCTCAAAATAGGTGTCATTACCAGAGCTTCGACACTCTGAGAGGGATTTTTCAGTATTCCGAGGCCAGGGTAAGTCAGGCTGTCTGAACCTCGATCAGGCTGGCTTCACGCTTGCGCAGGGCCACATAGTAGTCTCCGACCCTCATTTCCAATGGGTCCCCCAGAGTGGCACAACGCACCATTTCCACCTCTGCATTGGGCACAAAACCCATATCCAGCAATCGCTGTCGAATGGCGCCCTGAGCATTGTGTCCGCGTATGCGGCATCGGCACCCTTTGGCAACCTGTGTCAGCAACTGGCGGCAGGCTTTGGGCTTTTTGGAACCGCCGTCGCAGTCGGAGCATTCAGCTGAATACTTGGATCCTGGACTCTTGATCATCGCTTTTACCATCTCCTTATGAGGCCGCGTTTGGTCTCATGGGGCGTTCTAATTCTTTTCACGGTTTCGATGTAAATTAGGTTGAACTAAATTTATGGGGAACACGATTCATTGTCAAGCTTTTTTTTTAAGCTTTCAGCGGTTTTCAAAGAGGTGGAAAAGGGTGGTCTGTCCCATGCAAATGGCCCAGTCCGGTCGTTCCCGGTGCTTCGAGAGGGCCCAATGTTCGCTAAAACTCTGCCCGCTAAAACTCTCATGCTGTCTTCAGCACGCAAAAAACCCGCAGGACTGGCCACAGAATCCCACATGAGCTACATATTGTACTGAAAACTTTTTTTTAAAAATCAACCTGGATCAACGGGGGAGAGGGAAGCATGCGCGAAAATTTCAGCGACGAAGACAGGGCCTGGATCGCCAGGATGATTCGGCAACGCTACAGGGGCGCAGCCGGAAACCCCAAAGAAGGCCGGTTCCGTTACCCAACGGGAAAAGAGGGCTTGAGAGGTCTTCAGTACTCCGAAAGGCTCATGGACAGGTTGCCTCCCGAGGTCCTGAATTCTTATTGCGGTGTGGGCAACCCTTTCTCCATGGGTTCCCTTGAAGAAGGGGAAATCCTCCTGGACATAGGCTGCGGCTCGGGAGTGGATGCTCTCTTCGCAGCCATGATGTCAGGGCCGAAGGGCTTCATCCTCGGCATCGACTCCGTGCCCGAAATGATCAAAGCTGCTCAAAACAATCTGCGGTCAACCCCCCTGGACAACGTCCAGTTCCTGGAAGCTTCGGGCGACAGCCTTCCTTTTCAGCGGGAATCCTTTCATGTGGTGATTTCAAACGGAGCCTTCAACCTCATACCGGAAAAACTGAAAGCGCTCCAGGAAGTATTCAGGGTGTTGAAGCCCAATGGGCGTTTCATGATTGCCGACCAGGTGCTCACAGCCGACCCACCCCAGGACAAACAGGCCATCCTTCGAAGCTGGGCCAGGTGACAGGGTGGTGCCATACCGGGAAAGGATTTCCTGGAAATGATGAAAGAGGCAGGGTTTGCACAATGTGAACTGCTTGGAGAAACGGGGTACAACAGCTCTCCAGCCACAAAGGGTGTGCTCATGAGGGGTTCCAAAACTCTCGGGGATTGACACAGCACGAACCCACCGGGCCTCAATCCCCTTTTTCATTCGCCGCCACCGCCGGGAGTCACAGGGAATTGGCCATGACACGAAAGATTTATTTTTTTCGGAACTGCCCCTGCCATGGCATTCCTAGCGAGTGTGGCCCGGCAGCTCGATGCTGGAGCAGCTGTTTCCGGGACCGCAGGACTTTGTGGTCATGCAGGGTCCAGCAGCCTCCCCTCTGGAAGATCCCATGGCATAGCTCACCGTGCTGAGCACCCGCACCAGATCTTCTCCCTGGCAGGCCTCGCAATTCATCTTGACCTCACTGGAACTGGAAGAAACCAGGACCTCCTGAATATGGTCACATGCAGTGCAACGAAATTCATAAATGGGCATTTTTGACTCTCCTCTCCGCTTCAAAAGACCTTTTACACAATGAATCACGAGCCATTTCTTGAACTCCAGAAGGGGCCCGCGGGCAAACACCGGCCGCTTGCTTCAGGTGCAGCGCTTGCGGGCGGTTTTACCACCTGCAAAGGTCATAACAAACGCCCTCCGCAGTGTCAACAAGGGCCCACCCCATGGGCGCGAAAGGTCACATGGGCTTGAGCTTTTGGGGAGAAATCATGTTCTCCGGTTTCATGAGCTCGTCCAGGTGCTCCTTTGAAAGCAGTTGCTTTTCCAGCACGAGGTCATAAACCCCCTTGTTTTCCTCCATGGCTTCCTTCGCCAGCCGGGTGCAGACATCATAACCCAGCACAGGGTTCAGAGCCGTGACAAGGCCGATGCTTTGCATCACCGTGGAGCGGCAATGGTCCACATTGGCGGTGATGCCGTTTATGCACCGGTGAAGCAGGGTGGTCATCCCATTTTTGAGCATTTCAATGGACTCGAAGAGACTCTGAACCATGATTGGCTCCATGACATTCAGTTCCAGTTGACCGGATTCAGCGGCAAGTGTCACAGTGAGATCATTCCCGATCACCTTGAAGGCAATCTGGTTGACCACTTCCGGTATGACGGGATTGACTTTGCCCGGCATGATGGAAGAACCGGGCTGCATGGGAGGGAGGTTGATTTCGTTGAGCCCCGCACGGGGCCCAGACGACAAAAGCCTGAGATCATTGCATATTTTGGACAATTTCACAGCCAACCGCTTCACTGCGGCGGAATACATCACGAAGGAACCCGTGTCCTGAGTAGCTTCCACAAGGTTGGATGCGAGCCTGATGTCAAGGCCGGTGATCTGTTGCAGATAATGGACCACCTTTTCGCTGTAATCGGGATCGGCATTGATGCCCGTGCCAATGGCTGTCCCCCCCAGGTTAACCTCCATGAGCAGGTCCGCATTGTCGTTGAGCCTCTCGATCTCCTCCTCCAGTGTGGTCACGTAGGCTCCGAAGGTCTGCCCAAGGGTCATGGGAACCGCATCCTGCAGCTGGGTTCTTCCCATCTTGATCACCTCAGCAAACTCCTCTTCTTTTTCCTTGAGACCATCGATGAGCATCTGCAGCACTTCCAAAAGCTTTTCATTGCTGTGAATCAAGGCGACCTTCACGGCACTGGGGTAGACATCGTTGGTGGATTGGGACATGTTCACATGGCTGTTGGGATGGCAGAAGTGATATTCCCCTTTCTCATGGCCCAATATTTCAAGGGCCCGGTTGGCAATCACCTCATTGGCATTCATGTTGGTGGAGGTGCCCGCTCCCCCCTGTATCATGTCCACCACAAAATGATGATGATGCTTGCCATTGATGATTTCAACACAGGCCTTTTCAATGGCTTCGGTGATGCCGGAAGGAAGGAATCCCAGCTCATGGTTGGCCTTCGCTGCGGCCATCTTCACCATGGCAAAAGCAATGATGAGCTCCGGAAAAAAGCTCAGGGTCACCCCGCTGATGGTGAAATTTTCAATGCCGCGCATGGTCTGAATACCATAATACACTTCATGGGGCACATCCCTGTACCCCAGAAGGTCCCGTTCTGTGCGGGTGCGGCCCGATTCGTACTGAGCCCCCACATTCACCACCCGGGTGTTGCTCTGGCGCATGCGGCGGGAAATGACCTTGGAAATCTGCCTGAATATTTTCAATGCAATGAGGGGCTTGGTTTCAAACAGATGCGTGAAACCCTCCCTCGAAATACAAAAGACTTTGGTCTCCCCCAGCACGCGGGCATTGGTGGAATGAGGAGTATCCGCCATGATGGTGCCTTCCCCGAGAAAATCATAGGGCCCGAATAGGGAGAGACGCTTCTCCTCCCCAAAAGGAGTTTTCTTGAAAAGCTCAACTTCTCCCTCATAAATGATGAAGAGATTCTTGTTGGCGGGATTATTTTCCTGAAAGAGGTAGGACCGCGAGGCAAAGCTCTTTTCCTGCACATCTTTGATCACCACGTGAAGCTCTTGTTCGTCAAGATCCCGAAACAGCTCCACCTTCTTCAGAAATTTTTTGATCTCTTTAACATCCATTTTATATGCCTGCCTCTCCCTCGCGCTCTAAAATTCAGAATCACTCAAGACAAAGGGACCCGAAGGATTTGGCAAATCCTTCCAGGCCCCTTCTGTGTCTCTCATCATGCTTTGAAAACGAAAAGAAAGGGTTTCCTCGAAAACCCAGCCCCCTTCCGCACCTAAAGAGAAGTGAGATGGTCGAGGAGAGCCTCGAGCTCAGCATCACTGAGCTGGGGCCCAAAGTTCGCTTTTCCCATCATACGGTTCACCGTGTTCTTCCAGCCTTCCAGATCATGGCCCGCCCGTTCGATCCGCCCGGCCCCATGACACACAGTGCAACGGCTTTGAAGGATCATGGCCCCATCCCCTGCTTTCAGCTGAGGCACGCTCAGCCCAAGCATCAAAAGGGTCCCCAGCATGCCAATGCACGCGGCTGTACAAAACATTTTCTTCATGACCTCTTCTCCTTTGCAGAAAGTTTTGCCATTTTGAAAAATGAATGTGCCCTTAAAAACTTAAGGCACATTCACCATGCAAAGTCAATATGTTGATTTTCAGCCTGTTCCTGAAACCATTCGCTCATGTTTCCATGGAAAGGTCGCTGCCAGGAGATGCCAGAAAAATGGAAAAAAATTCATCGGGCCAGAACATCAAGAGCCTTTGTGCCCCATTGCCCCACCTCAGCTGTTTTGGATGCTGCCCTCCCATTCGCCCTGCTCATTACGACCCATTGGATCATGCATCCATACTCAAACGAGAATTCAGAGAAAACCGAAAAGCAATCCAGGAGAGAGGCTTGAGCCCCAAGCCCATCGTGGGTTACTCGTGCTGGGCTCTGGCCTTTCTCGGTGCCCAAGGAAAGAAAGTGGGGTGCCTTCTGCATCCCCTTCAAAACGGAGGCACGGATTTCCGTCACCTCATAGATTATGGCAACAAGTGTGCCCGTGAGACGTGCCGGCCGGCCGGCTTCTTTCATTCCCTTCCCCAAGAAGGGAAGCGGTTCTGGCTGGAACTGGCCGCCGGATTTCAATCCTTTTTCTACTCCAGCCGCCGTGCCAACCCTCTTTTTCATGTTCTGCCCTGGGGAAGTGGGGTTCTCGAGCCCTTGCGATTCATAGCCCGCGCCCGCGATGAATCAGCCACCGAACTGCTGCACCGTTTTCCTTTTCTCATGTGCAAAGAATGGAACCCTCAGGCGGTCCGGTTCCTTTTTAGGCTGGTGATTCAGGCCATGATTTCCCATCACAGGTTGGGAGAACCCCTCCCGCCCTGCGAAAAACACTCCTTCAGACCCGGTCAGGGGGAAGATCAGATTTTGCAGTCAGCCTGCCGAAGAATTCTCAAGCGCTGTGAAGACCATAGGATGTATTTCAGCTCCACTGAGGATTTATTTTCATCAACCATGAAAACATTGCCTGCAGGAGGGGTTCCCACAGGTTTTTCGCCAGCGGGAGGTTCATGGGGCCGTGGCGAAAGCCAAACTTACACGCATCTTTTGGATGCCCAGGAAGACCTCAAGGATTTTTTGAGACTCACCCTCAAATGGCAAAAGACCTCGCCAAACTTTGCGCTTTGGGTTAATGAAAACATGGCCTTGTGGGCAAAAGAAGCGGTCCGGGCCATAGAAGAAAGCTCATGACCATATCTTCAAAAAGTTTTTTATTTTATTTTCAGACGGATAACTCATGCCACACAGAAATGGAAAAAGGTGAAGAGGATGACGCCCGGCAACAAAAGCACTTTGGATTACGAATGGATGGCATTTCCCGGTGAGTGGAACGAAGAGACTCTCAAGAATAAATTTCTGGAATTCATGAACGAGCTCATCAAGGAAACCCAAAGCAATCTTCCCCCCAAACGCATTCAATACCAGGTTGAACAGAGCGTCGAGTATCAGGAGATTCGGAAACAGTGGAACAACCTGACCCCCACAGAACGTTTGAACGGCTGGAAGCAACTCCTTGAAAAGGCCGAGGGCGCTCTGAAGAATGTCCTTCCCACGTGCGTGCAATGTGGCGAATGCTGCAGAAAGGGAAGCCCCACTCTGCACCTGGAGGATTTGGAGCTGCTGCAGCAGGGAAGGATTCCCTGGAACCGAATTTTCGCCTTGAGGAAGGGTGAACCCGTTCGGCCGCCCAATGAAGAAAATGAGGGGAAACCTTATTTTCTGCTGGATGAACGCATCAAAATTCGTGAAAAACAAGACGGCCAGGGCTGCGTTTTTCTGGACGACACCTCAGATCGCTGCACCATCTACGCGGACCGCCCCATACAGTGCCGGGCTCAAGCCTGCTGGGATCCCACCGAGTCCAGAGAGCTGGCCAAAGGGGTCTACCTCACACGCCAGGACATCTTTGAAAAAGTGGAGCTGCTCATGAACATCATCATCGAGCACGAAAAACGCTGCTCTTTTGAGTCGCTCCACAAAGCCTTCCACCAGCTCCAGGAATCGGAGGCAAAGGAAGTGGATTCATTCCTCAAACTCGTTGCCTACGAGGAACATTTCAGGGATTTCGTGAGCGAACAGTTTCACATTCCCAAAGAAGAGCTGGAACTGGTCCTGGGAAGAAGCTTCGCCAGTCTCATGCCCATTTTTGGCCTCAAAGTGGCGGAAGAATCCGATGGGACCAAATGCCTCGTGAACGACAAGTGAAGTTCCCGCCGTTGATGACCCACGCAACCTCCTTGAATGGACTCTGCAATTGATGGCTGTGCCAAAACGGTGCAAAGGGAGTTGCCAGGGGCCAAAGAAAATACGAGGAAAAGAAAAAAGCTAACCGGAGGGGCTAGAACCGGTTAGCTTCTGAGGAGGAAAGAGTTGGTGTCTCTTTGTGCCATGAGTTTAATTGCAACCTCGATGCCAACTCAAGATAATGATCACCAATCCGCCATCCATGAGCTTCAAGGGCATGGCGGGCAAATATGGCGCCATTGAAAAACGCGCCAAAAACAAGCCGCAATCACGCCAAAACCGGACCAAAACACGCCACAAAGTGAGGATGAAGGGGACCCGGCCCTAAAAGGAAGGGAGCTCAGGGACTGCCCATGTTTCTGGGTTCGATGGCCCGGACCAACGCTCCAGAAGGCTCAAAGGCTCCCTTCAAAAGCCTTCACATCCGTCACGGGCTGAGAACAGCTGCGGCCGCGGCAAACATAGGCAGTGGACTTTCCTGCCACCTCATGCATGTTCCTCAAATGAGGGACCAGGGATGCCAACATTTCTCCATCCCGTGAGCCCGGTTCATAGTGGACCAAAACGTGACGGGGAAGAAAGGAGCGATGAAAAGCCTGAACCATCCCCTTCCATTGTGCAGCATCAGCTTCGGGCCGGCCCACAATGACCACTTCACTGACGGGACCCAGGGCAAAATCCAGGGCAATCAAAAACTGGGTGTGGGCTGAAGGGGATTGGGAAACCAGGGAGGCAAAACTTTTCAGGCTTTTTTCTGCGTATTCTTCCAGGTGTGTGTTGCCCGTCATGTGGCACAAACGAAGCAAATTGAGCACCGCCACTGAATTGCTCGACGGCACGGCGCCATCATAAATCTCCCTGTCACGGACGATGAGAGATTCGTTATCCTCGCCGGAGAAGAAAAAACCACCGTCTTCATCATCCCAGAAAAGGCGAATCATCTCTTCCTGCAGTTTGAGGGCCTCATCCAGATAGGGGACCCGCAAAGTGGCTTCGTAGAGTTCGATCAGCCCCCAAATGAACAGGGCGTAGTCGTCCGCATAACCGGGGTGAGCCAGATCACCTTCACGAAAACGCCGGTACAGGCGACCGGAAGGCCCCCTCATATTCCTCAGGATGAACCCCGCCGCATTCTCCGCAGCCGAGGCATGGACCGGGTCGCCCAGCACTTTGAAGCCTTTGGCAAGAGCGGCTATCATGAGACCATTCCAGGCGGTGAGAATTTTGTCGTCCTTGAGGGGATGAATCCGCTTTTTGCGCTCCTCAAAGAGCTTTCGCCGCCCCCTCTCCAGAAGGTCCTCCAGTTCCTGGTGACTCAACCCAAAATGAGGAGCCATCGCCCCTGCAGAACGCGCTGCATGGGGAATGCTCCACCCATCCTCGAAGTTGCCCTGTTCCGTGATGTCATAAAACCTGCAAAAGACTCGTGCATCTTCCTCCCCGAGAACCTGTCGGACCTGGCCAGGCTTCCACACGTAGAACAGCCCTTCCCTCCCTTCGCTGTCCGCGTCTTCCGCCGAGTAAAAGCCTCCCTCGGGACTGGTCATGTCGCGAAGAACATATTCAAAGACTTCCCGTGCCACACGGCCATGGCGTTCTTTACCCGTCATCTGAAACGCTTCCACATATGCCATTGCCAGCATGGCCTGGTCATGGAGCATCTTTTCAAAATGGGGCACCAGCCACTTTTCGTCCACGGAATAACGGGCAAACCCAAAACCCACATGATCGAAGATTCCCCCGCTGCGCATGCCATCCAGCGTTTTTTCCACCATCTCGAGGGCCACAGAGCCGGGATTGCGGCGCTCATAACGCAGCAGAAAGGTGAGATGATGAGGCGAGGGAAACTTGGGGGCTCGACTGAAACCACCCCATGTGGCATCGAAAGATTTGACCAGCTGCTGAAAACCCTTGCGAAGAGTTTCTTCACCTGGGATTGCCTCGGATGGAGAATTCTTCCGGGGCTGAATGGCAAGGGCCAGTTGGTCCCCCAGCTGAAGCACTTTGTCTCGGTCCTTTTCCCACAGCTCCGAGATCTGCTCTATCAGATCCACAAAGCCCACCATGCCCATGCGGCCCTTCCTGGGAAAATACATTCCCGCAAAAAAAGGCTTTCCATCGGGGGTCATAAATACAGAAAGGGGCCATCCACCCCTGCCCGTGAGAGCCTGGCAAACGGTCATGTAAACCTGGTCGATGTCGGGTCTTTCCTCGCGGTCCACCTTGATGGACACCATGCGCCCGTTGAGCAGTTCCGCCACTTGTTCATCTTCAAAGGACTCCCGCTCCATCACATGACACCAGTGGCACGTGGCATAGCCCACGGAGAGAAAGATCGGTTTGTCTTCGGCCCTGGCCTTTTCAAAGGCTTCTTCTCCCCATGGATACCAGTCTACGGGGTTTTGAGCGTGCTGAAGCAGGTAAGGGCTTTTTTCCAGAATGAGTCGATTGCTCATGATTCCCTCCGCACTTGACTCAGGACTTGTTGCAGGGAATGGGTTTTGGGATTGGAAGGGCAAGGATGGGAAGTTCTGGAAGAGTATTTTGAGGGGGAAGGGCTCGAAGGCACCCCTTCCCCATCCATCATGTGAATCGTGGAAAACCCATGAATGGTTTTTCCAGGGAAAGTCAAAGTCTGATCATAATAAAGCCCTGGCCTTTTCGATCCCGGGAAAAAACTCTAGGCGGAAGCCTCCAGCGTGCACCTGGTGAAATCGATTTCTTTCTTGCACTCGGGGCAGATGTGTGTCTTGTGAAATTCGTCGGAGAAAATCTCCTTTTCCTTGCCGCATTCCGGGCATTTGCACAGGAAAGAACTCAAATTTTTGTGTTTTTCAAACCCGGGACAATGTGCCGGTGTTGTCATCACTACCTCCCCTTTGGAGCTGCTCATGAGGGACCAGACGTCCATCATTACCCTCATCCCAGTGAAGCAGTCCGGCGCCACAAAGCAACTTGAAGCAGAGCGGGACTTTTTCATCTCATGGTCATCTCCTGGACATCTCCTGGTTCCTGCAGGGCCATGGAAAGTTCTGGAGCATCCCGAAGGGCTACTTCTCCTCCTCCACCTCCAGTTTTCCCTTATGCTTGGTGCCACAGGATGGGCACAAAATCTCCATTTCCTCCTGAGGACCCGTGTATTTTTCAATCATTTCCTCGGAAGGAATGAACGAGACATCCCCACACGCGCACTGGGGACACTGCCCGGTCACTTTGTGTCTTTTTCTTTTTGCCATCTGAGTCACCTCCAAAGAGTTGAGTTTATTGATGGGTAATGGGCCTTCCATTCCCCTTTCATTCCTAATGATCTCTGCCCCCGGAACAGCCCCGCAACTCAAAGCTTCAAAATGACTGCAAAAAAGCATGAGCCCCGTGAACCAGTTTCGGGCTCATGCCCTTCTGTCTTTCCATTTTTTGTTCGAGAAAGGCCCGAGAGAGACATCCACTGTGCAACGTCAGCTGTATGGCAGGCATTTTTTTGCCGCCATGGAATCACACCTGATCAGATGCATGGATACCATATGCACCAAACAGGGGGAAAGGGTCAACCATCATGCAAACTCGCCTGCTCCATCCAGGCGGCTTCCGCCTTTTTCCAGGAACCAGTTTTCCGTGTCTTCGTAATAGAATTTCAGGTCTGAAAGCATCACAAAGTGCTCCCGCTCTTCGGCCACGAGTCTTTCAAGCACTTGTTTTTCTGCCGGATCTGTTGCTCCCTTCAGCCGTTCCGAAAGATACTTGATGCTTTCTTCCTCAAGCTTCATTCCCGTGGTGATGGCCACCACGTCATCAAGACAGGCCTTGGGCATTTTCCCATGCTCATCGGCAATTTTTCGAAGGTCAGCCTTCTTGTCGTCGCCCCCGAACTCATGAAGTTTACAGGCATTCAAATCCGCCTTGCCCACCTTGAGATCTTCATAGGCAACCTGAAGGCTTTTCAGGTGATTTTCTTCAGCTTCCTTGAGCATCCTGAAAGTTTCAACCCCGACCTTATCGGGGCAGGATTTCATGGCATCTCCATACAAAGCCACCTTTTTTTCTTTCATGGCCACCGCGTCACAAAAAATATCAATAGTTTTATTGTCAGCACTCATGACTTTCCCTCCATTGCCAAATATAAGGGTTTCGATATGCACACGTCGTGCGATATCATTTCGCATACATAGAAAACTAATGCTCATATGGACAGATGTCCACCGGTGAGCCTGAGGTCAGGCGTGGGAAAGAACGATGAATTGACAGGGGCTAAAAGCATTTCCCGTCAATTTGCCCGCCTTTTTGGAGATCACTTGGCGGGAAAAGCTCCATGAAATCTTGATCGTGATTAGATTTTCAATGAAAACGAAAGGCCCTGAATATTAATTCCAATGATATCAACAATGGTTATTTATCAGCGGGCTTTTGACATTCTTCAAAGTGTTGAAGAGTGCCCTCTTCATAATCAGAAAAGTGCATCATGAGAACCTGGACACTGACCAAGTATGTTTGGCTTTCTATCTTCGCCGCTGTGGTGACCATCGGCCTCAAAGGGACAGCTTATTTTTTGACCGGTTCCGTGGGGCTTCTTTCGGACGCCATGGAATCGGTGGTCAACCTTGTGGCGGCGGTGGTCGCCCTGGCCGCCCTCACCATCGCCTCCATTCCCCCCGATGAAGACCATGCCTACGGCCACAGCAAGGCGGAATATTTTTCGAGCGGCTTCGAGGGAGCACTCATTCTCCTGGCTGCAGGAAGCATCGCATGGACGGCCATTCCCCGCCTGGTCAATCCTCAGCCCTTGGAACAAGTCTGGATCGGCTTGGGCATTTCAGCGCTGGCGGCCCTGGTTAACCTGGGAGTCTCCCGCATTCTGCTCCATGCGGGCCGCACCTACAACTCCATCACCCTGGAAGCCAACGCGCACCACCTCATGACCGATGTGTGGACTTCGGCAGGAGTCATTGTGGGCGTGAGTGCCGTCGTCCTGTCAGGCTGGGAGAGGCTGGACCCCATCATTGCCCTCGTGGTCGCGGCAAACATTCTTTGGACCGGGACGCATCTGCTGCGCCGCTCGGCCCTGGGCCTTCTGGACACGGCCATTCCCCCTTCGGAACAGGACGCCATCATGCAAGTGCTGGATCAATACCGCACGCGAGGAGTTCAATACCATGCACTGCGAACCCGCCAGGCAGGGGCACGGAAATTCATCTCGGTGCACATTCTGGTACCGGGAGAGTGGACCGTGCATCGAGGCCACCAATTGCTTGAACAGCTGGAACTGGATATCAAGGCTGCCTTGCCAGGGGTCCAAATACTGACTCACCTCGAACCACTGGAAACTCTGACCGACTGGGACGACAGAGGAACCCCTTCCTCTCCTTGGGGAGGGTGAACCCTTGGGGACTGCAGGCAGAAGACCGGGGGAATGTGCTGAACTCCATGAGAAGCCGCCCACGAGAGAAAGGATAAGAGACCCTTCCTTTGATTTTTAATGCATTGATATTAAATACTTTTTGTTTGACAAAAACTTTCGGCCCTCTCATATTGAATTGAAACTATTCCTTTAACAAATCATCAGGCAAACCTTATTCTTTTCCACGCACGCAAGGCCACTCTCAGGCAAAGACCTGGTTGAGGTGCCAATGAGATGAAAATCAAGAGATGGCTCATTCTTGCAGGGATTCTCTTACTGGGCGCTGG
>SLCH01000148.1 GCA_007125915.1 Syntrophobacteraceae bacterium | reverse complement strand
CGCTGAGTACTTCGAAAAGGTTGTGGACAAAATGGGCAACTCCTCACGCAAAACCTTTCCCAGGGAAAATCCCCCCCGATAGCATGCTCAAAAGCAATGGGTGGATCTCATCGTCGTGAGATCCACCCATTGTTCATGGTTGTTCCTCAACGGGTTCTTCCAGTGGAAAAGGAAGGGTGTCCGGTTCCCCTTCTTCCTCTCCCTCGGGCATCGGGTCCGCAGGAAAGAGCGAATCGTCCATCAACGGCGGCATGGGATCGGGAAGGATGCGGGGCACATCGAGCAAGGGATCGAAACGGGTTGGCCCGGGATCCGGGGGACCTTCGAGAATGGGCCCAAAGCGCTCCCTGATGCGCGCCATTTCCGCTTCCGTCCGCTGTTGAAGCTCCGCGTAGGCCTCCTCCAGAGATCTCTCCATCACCACCACCTGGCCCTGGCTCATGATGAGCCGCTTCAGTTCGGGGATTTTCAGCTGAGCGGCAGCTTTGAGGTAAACGGGCTGAATGTACAAAATGACGTCTCCCACGGGCAAAATGATCATTTTGCCCCGGGACACTTCCGATCCTATCTGATCCCACAGTGTGAACTGCTGGGCGATGGTGGTGTCCTGGTTGATGAGGGCATTGATCTGTGATGGGCCATGAATCAGTTCCCCTTTGGGCAGGTCGTAAATGATGATCTGGCCGTAAAAGGGCGGATCACAGCCCACGATGGCGAGGGATCTCAGGTTGTCCCTTCCCTTGGGACTCATGGGAAGGAGCAGCAGAAAGTCAAATCGGGGAGGAGAGATGAGGTTCAGGGTCAGATAATAGGGCGTTATGGTGACCTGCTCCTTGCCTCGGTGAAGCTTTGGAAATTCCCACTTGTCTTCCTGCTGGTAGAAAACTTCCGGATCTCTCTGCTGATACTTGGAATAGACGTGCATCTGCAGAGTGAAGATGTCCATGGGATATCGGACCTGAGTGAGGAGTTCGGGGGGCATCTCCGTCCGGCTCTTGAAAAGGCTGGGATAGATGCGGCTGTAGGCCGTGATGATGGGATCGTCGGGTTCAAAAATGTAGTAGTCGACGGTGCCATCGTAGGCATCCACCACGATTTTCACTGAATTGCGAATGTAGTTCACCCACTTTTGCCCCGTGTGATAGGGCGTTGCGTAGGGGTACATCTTTGAGTAGGTGTAGGCGTCCTGAATCCAGTAGAGCCTGTCGTCGGTCACCACCAGGTAGGGGTCCCGGTCGAGCATGAGGAAAGGTGTGATGGTTTTGATGCGCTCCAGAATGTTCTGGCGGAAGAGAATCCGGCTGTCGGGATTGGTTTTGGTCGTGAAAAAGACGTCCCTGTGACCGAAATAATAGGCGAAAATGAGCTTCTTGAAGAGGGAGGAGACGGGAACACCGCTCTTGCCCGTATAGTTGTAGATCACATTGGTGGCGCCCCTGGGATAGTGCATTTCCCCCGTGTCGTTGGGAGCGATGGCGTAGGGGTAATTGCCCAGTCCGTGATAAATGGCCGGTTGCCTGATTTGGAAGCCGAAGTCCGATTCAGGGGGGATGCCGCGGATGAACCAGGTCATGGGTTCATCTCCCCCCTGGCTGGCGGGAACCATGACCGTTCCGAAGCCATGGGTGTATGAGAGGTGTTCGTTGATCCAGTTGCGCGCCCCCGGAGGAAGCATGGCGTGGTCCAGCTCACGGGCTGAAAGAAAGACCTGCTGGTAAACGTTGTTCACGTAATAGCGGGCCACGTCCACGGGGGAGAACTGGTAGTAGGTCCGCAGTTGCTGCAGCTGCTGGAACACATCCTCCAGGAGTTCTCCATCCCAGACGGGGATGTTTCGCAGTTCCGCCTTGATGCGGGGAGCTTCGATGTCGGGCATGAGAAGAGATGGGGAGAATTCTCGCGTCTCCACGTTGTCCAGTTTGAAGGAGGCCAGTGTCGCTTCGATGTTTCTCTCGATGTAGGGGCGCTCCCTGTGGATTTCATTGGGTTTCACGATGTATTGCTGGACCACCTTGGGAAGAAAGGTGGAGTGGCGAAGTCCGAAAGCCACCAGGAAAAGAACGGTGAAAGTGATTAGAACCTTCATGCCCTTGCGGGCGTTGATGTAGGTGATCAGGGAAAAGGCCGTGCCCATGAGAAAAAACAGGGAGAGCCAGATGAGGGGCAGAACGATGTTCATCTCGGTGAAGCCCGCTCCGAAGAAGAGGGGCTGGTGCGTGGTGCTGTACACGAGACCGTGAGCCTGCAGGATGAAATGCCAGATTTCTATAAAGAAGGCCACGAGTATGAGGGCGCTCAAATGCCATCGCGCCCCCCGGGCGAGCTTTTGCTCTCTGGTGGCCAGAATCCTTCTTTCCACGAGGTAGAGGACCACCAGTGC
Source organism: Syntrophobacteraceae bacterium (assembly GCA_007125915.1). Lineage (GTDB taxonomy): Bacteria > Desulfobacterota > Syntrophobacteria > Syntrophobacterales > Syntrophobacteraceae > SLCH01. Next base: position 11,543 of record SLCH01000148.1, on the reverse strand, counting down.
CGCGAACAGAAGGAGAAACGCCAGCAGAAGGCGGTGCAGCACGAGAGTGTAAATGGGGTATGAGAACAGAAAGTAACTGACGTCCCTGCCGAAGGTGCTCTCGGCAATTCCCATGGAGGGAGCGAAAAGGTAGAGGAGGAACATTTCCCACTGTTCAAAGAGGGGCAGCGCGATGATCACTGCCAGAATAAGGGACAGGGGAGTGTAAACCCACAGTGATCCCGTGAGAAACATTCTCGTGAGGTCTTTATAGGTCTTGCGCGCTTTGATCTTCAATTCAGAAGCTTCGTCGGCGATCAAATCCAGGTCATCTTCAGGTTCCTTTTCGTAGGTTCCCAGGTAGCGGGAAGCGACCCAAAAATTGAAAAAGAAAAAGAGGAAGAAAGCAAAAGTGACTGAAATGAGGACCACGTATCGGTAAAGGAGGCGCTGGAGAAAATAAAACAGGTAGCCCAGCGAATCAAACCACCAGAAATCGACAAGAAAGTCCGCCACGAGCAGCGCAATGAAGATGATGACAAGATTCAAAAAAACAAAGCCGGCCCCAAGGATCAGCAACCAGCGCTTCAGACGGGTCATTTCACACTCCTTCTCTTGACATCCTGTCATGAGCAAGCTTTTGAACGTTAGCAAATCTTGAGAATCTAACCATAACGACTCCCACGGGTCAAAGCTTTTATTCGATGGGTTCACGGGTGATTTGGACGCTGAGTGACCGCTTTTTGCGCGGGAACGCATCCCCCCATTTCCATTGACCTCAAAAAGCAAATGAGATAAGGATGGATCGGGCTCAATGGTCCAATCTGCAAAGGCCCTCTGCCCTTTATATGAGGGATCGAGGGCTTTTTTTTCGCGTCTTCCAACTTGAAGCTTGACTTGGGGCGCATCCAGAAAAAGTGAAGAGGAAAACTGAAATGGCCCCAGATGCTCAAGAGGTTCAGGGACTGGATCGTCCGGGCCTGGTGCGTGCTGGACGCGAAATAGAAGCGGAAAGCTTTCGCATCATCGATTCGGAGGTGGGGGATCATCAATTTCCCCGGGATCAGTGGCAGATTGTGCGCCGTGTCATTCACACCACGGGAGACTTTGATTTCGCACGCTGGATGAGGTTCCATCCCCGCGCCATTGAGCAGGGGTGTGCCGCCCTTCGAGAGGGATGCCCCATTTTTGCCGATACAAGAATGATTCAGGTGGGTCTGTCCCCCTGGCGCTTGAAGTGGTTTGGCAATGAAGTGTCGACCCCCGTTTCTGACCCTGAAAGCCAGAAGTGGGCGGAAGAGTTGGACACAACCCGTTCTGTGGCTGCTTTCAGGCGCATTTCCAAAAGGCTCAACGGTTCTCTCATCGCCATTGGGAATGCGCCCACAGCCCTTGCGGAGGTCTGCCGCATGATCAGGGAGGAAGGTCTGAGGCCCGCCCTGGTGGTGGGAGTCCCCGTGGGCTTTGTACAGGCGGTGGAGTCCAAGGACCATTTGTGGAACATGGACCTGCAGCCGGCCATCACCGTTTTGGGGCGAAAAGGCGGAAGTTCCATTGCTGTGGCCATTTTGCATGCGCTTTTTGAACTGGCGAAGGAAAAGCCACAATAGAGGAAGGGCGATTATGCTGGGAACATTGTATGGCATTGGTGTGGGGCCGGGAGACCCCGAACTTCTCACGGTGAAGGCCATCAGAATACTCAAGGAAGTGCAGCACGTTTTCACCGCCGCTTCAAGCAAGAACGACTACAGCGTTGCTTTTGAAATCGTGAAGGATTATCTTCCCGCCGCCACCCCCGTGGATAAGCTGTACTTTCCCATGACCTACGATCCCGACCGCCTGGAAAGTGCCTGGCAGATCAATTGCCAGAAGGTTGCCGACATCCTTCAGGAGGGGAAAGACGCCGCATTTCTCACCATCGGGGATCCCCTCACCTTCAGCACCTTCATCTACCTCATGCGCAAAATCCGCCACCGGCTTCCGCACGCTACCGTGACCGTGGTTCCCGGCATCACTTCTTTTCAGGCTGCCGCAGCCTCCGCCAACGTGCCTCTGGGAGAAGGGGAGGAGACCATCACCATCATCTCCGGTGCCAAGGGGGGTGAGAGGTTCCGCGAGGCCGTTCACGCCTCTGACAACCTGGTTCTCATGAAAACCTACAAGCATTTCAATGAGCTTCTTGCTGAAATCAAGGGGGCGGGGCTGGAGAAGGGCTGCTGCTTTGTGAGCCGCTGCGGGCAGAATGAAGAAGTGGTGGAAATGGACTTTCAAAAACTGGAGCACATGGAGCGGCCTCACTACCTGTCTCTCATGATTGTCAAAAAAAGAGGCTTCGACACCTGATGCCTGCAGGAATTCCCTGAACTTCAGGGGCCGGGCAGGGAGGAATTTTCTTCGTTGAATGCAGACAGGGGGGAAAAAAAGGACACGGGGCGCATTCTGAGTTCCTGGAGAGGGCTCTTGCACATTCCCACGGCCCTTCTTTTTGCTTTTTTGATTTTATCCATCATCCTGGTGGCTTTCGCCACTTCGGGTATCGGGCCCTTTGAAATCCCCTACGAGACGGTGATGCGGCTGTGGATTTCCCCCGTGGTCCCCGCGTATGCAGAAGGCGTGGACGAAACGGTCCGCTACATTGTCCTTCACGTGCGGCTCGCAAGAGTCTGCCTCGCTCTGGTGGTGGGAAGCGCTTTGGCCCTTGCCGGTGCCGTCTACCAGGGTGTGCTGCTCAATCCCCTGGCTGACCCCTTCACCCTGGGAGTCTCAACGGGAGCGGCTTTTGGCGCATCCCTGGCCATCCTCATGGGTCTGACGGGCCTCAACTTTCTCAATGTGGGCGGCCTGCCCCTTGCCGCTTTTGCAGGCGCTCTCCTGGCCCTTTACCTGGTCTACCTTCTGGGAAGAGTGGACGGCAGGATTCACACCACAACCCTGATCCTCGCCGGCATCATCGTTTCCACTTTTCTGTCCGCATGGATCAGCCTTCTTAAAAGTCTCAACGAAGATTCCATATCCACCATCGTTTTCTGGATCATGGGCAGTCTCGCCGGCAAAAGCTGGGTGCACGTGGGGCTCGTCATTCCCTATGTGCTCCTGGGGGGAGCCGTGATTCTCATGTTCGCCCGGGAACTGGACATCCTCACCCTGGGGGATGTGCAGGCCCAGCAGCTGGGCGTGAACGTGCAGCAGGTCCGGCTTTGCCTCCTGGTGGCCGCATCCCTTGTGACGGCAGCGGCGGTGGCCGTGAGTGGAGTCATTGGATTCGTGGGGCTTGTGGTGCCCCATCTCGTGAGACTGGTACTGGGTCCGAACCATCGCAGGCTGCTGCCCGCAGTGATCCTGTGCGGAGCTCTTCTGGTGCTCATTGCCGACACGCTGGCTCGAAGCATTCTGCCGAGCGGAGAAGAAATTCCCGTCGGAGTGGTCACGGCCATCCTTGGAGGACCGTTCTTTTGCTTTCTGCTTCTTCATCGGAAAAAATATCTTCAGCTATGATCCAGGTGCGGAATCTCCATTGCGGGTACCCGGAAAGGAGGGTCCTGCATGGAGTCTCCTTTGCCGTTTCACCCGGTGAGTTTTTGGGGATTCTGGGGCCCAACGGGTCGGGCAAGACAACCCTTCTCCTGGCTCTGTCGGGAATTGTCCCCATCGCATCGGGGGAAGTGGCTTTCAACGGCAAGGCCCTTGCCTCCCTCAAACCCAGGGAAAGGGCCCTCACCATGGCCGCCGTTGCTCAGGATTCTCAAGTGAGGTTTCCCTTTTCCTGTCGAGAAATTGTGCGCATGGGGCGTTATCCTCACCAGAAGCGATTCCAGGGGGACAGCGTTGAAGACGAAAGGGTGGTGGAAAAGGCTTTTCACATCACAGACACTGGAGAATTTGCGGAGCGGCTGATCATGAGCATCAGCGGTGGAGAGAAACAGCGGGTGGTCATGGCCCGGGCTCTCGCCCAGGAAACTCCCATCCTGCTCCTGGACGAAGCCACTTCGGCCATGGACATCAACCGCAAACTCCAGATCTTTCGTGTGCTCGAAGCTTTGAACAGGGAGCAAAACCTCACCATATTGACGGTTTTGCATGATGTGAACCTGGCAGCCCTTTTCTGCCGGCGGCTCATATTTCTCAAGGAGGGTCTCCTGGTTGCCGATGGACCCACGGACGAGGTGCTCACCTCCCAGGTCGTTCAGGAGGTCTACGACACGGAAGTGCTCGTGCAGGATGTTGCCAGGACCGGGAAAAAACAGGTGGTTTTCATCCCTTGACGGGAAGGCAGGGATGCTGTTGATTGAACCTCAAGGCCCAGTATGAAAAAATTCCAGGTGCTGGATCCACAAAAGGCTGGTCTTGATGAGGGAAAGGACTTTGTGACATGATTTTCCAGCGACTCCCCCTACAAAGAACTTTCAGGCTTTCCCCTTCGTCACTGGGGGCGATGTTTTTTGCCCTTCTCTTTCTGTGGCCCCCTTCCAAAGGGGCATGCCTGGAAATAGTTGATGACATGGGAAACAGGGTGGTTCTTCAACAACCCGCTCAGAGAATCATCCCCCTTTATGGGGCCTTTGGAGAAATGCTGCATGCCATTGGCGCGGGAGAACAGGTCATCGCCCGCACCCAGTCGGACAATTTCCCCCCCGAGGTTTCCCGGCTCCCCGCTGTGGGCACGCACATGAAGCCCAACGTGGAGATCATCGTGGGCTTGAAACCGGACCTGGTGATTCAAAGTGTGAGCCGCCGGGCCGTGCTTCCCGAAATGACCCGTGTGAAGGAAGCAGGCATCCCGGTAGCCTTCTTCTCTCCCCGCACCTTCGAGGAGATTTTTGAGGTCATGGTCAAACTGGGAGTGCTCACGGGCAGGGAGGAAGAAGCCCGGGTCGAGGTGGGGGAACTGAAAGCGCGCCTGGCGTCGGTGAAAGCCTCCACCGCCAATATGGAGTTTCGGAAAAAAGTCTTTTTTGAAGTGCGTCAGCAGCCCCTCACTGCCGCCGGCCGCAGTTCCATCGTCAACGAAGTCATCGCCGCTGCGGGAGGGGAAAATGCCATTCAAAACGAGAGGGCCATTGTCCAATATAATTTCGAGAGTCTCCTGCTGGCCAATCCTCAGGTTTATGTGGTTCAAACGGGTCCCATGAACCGAAATCCTCTCCACCCTCGAAAGCGCGCTCACTTTGAGAGGGTGCGCGCCGTACGGGAAGGGAATGTGATTTTTGTGGACGAGTTCATGTTTTCACGACCGGGCCCCCGTTGTGTGGACGCTGTGGAGAAGCTGTTTCGAGAGCTGTATCCGGAAATATATTTTGGTGGATGAGAACTCAAATGATGTAAAAACCATCAGGACATGGGTTCATGACGGATGATTCAGAAAAGAAAAAGAAGCGGCGCAAACGGCTGCGGAAGGGTTTCAGCACGGGCACGGCGGCCACGGCTGCAGCTCAGGCGGCCCTCAGGTTTCTCCTGACGGGAGCAGTGAGCCGTCACGTCTCTGTGAGGCTCCCTGCAGGTTACTTTCTCCCCGTTCCCATCGATCGCATAGAACAGGAAGGCCGTGGTGCCGTGGCTGTTGTCATCAAGGACGGGGGAGATGATCCCGATGTCACCCACAAAGGGGAAATCGCCGCGGCAGTGGACTTGGACTGCTTTCAGGGCGCTCTTGAAGAGACGAATTCATCGCCATGCTGCGCAGAAACAAGGGGAAGGGCTTTCCAGAGTCTGTCAGGGGTTGTCCTCAGGGGGGGGCCGGGGGTGGGGCACGTCACCAAACGGGGCTTGCCCGTGCCGCCCGGCGAACCCGCCATCAACCCCGTGCCAAGGGGCATGATGGCTGAAAATCTGTATGAAGAGCTTCTCAAGGTGAATCTTCCATGGGGCAGGGGACAGAAAGGTTCCATGGGACCCCAAGCCCTGGACAAGGCTTCCGTTTTCCTGCCTTTCCCATCCAATGGATTCCTGCCCGGGGACCACTGCCTGAGAGTCAATGTGGAAGTGCGGGTTCCCAAAGGTGAAGAAATGGCCCTGCGCACACTGAATCCGCGCCTCGGGGTGAAGGGTGGCATTTCCATCCTGGGCACCACGGGACTGGTCAAGCCTTTTTCCCACAAGGCTTATGAAGAAACCATCGAAGCGGGACTTTCCGTCGCCGCTGCCGCCGGCTGTCACTCGGTGGTGCTGAGCACGGGGGGCAAAAGTGAGAAGTTTGCCCGGGAACTTCTGGCCCACCTGCCCGTGGAATGTTTTGTGGAAATCGCCGATTTTTTTGCCTTTGGGGTCCAGGAATCCGTGCGGGTGGGTTTTCGCCGCATCGTGCACAGTGTCTTTTTCGGCAAGGCGGTCAAAATGGCCCAGGGACATCCTTACACCCACGCCCATCGTGTGGCCCTCGACCTGGAGCCCCTTTCCCGCCTGGTGCTGGAAAAAGGCCATGAAAAAGATTTTTCTCGAAAGATTGCTCAGTGCAACACGGCGCGCCACGCTCTGGAGTTGATTCAGGAACGATCTGCTTTGAACGTGGTGGAGGATGTTGCTCGAAAAGCCCGGGATCGTTCCCGTCATTTTGCGGGCCACGGCACGGAGGTGCGGGTCCTCCTTTTTGACTACGGCGGCCTGCTGCTGGCGGATACGGAAGGGGGTTCTCCATGGGCATGAAGCCAACGCCCGATCACTGGAAGCCTCCCCTGGTGCTGGTCGTGGGGATGGGCATGGGAGCCGGTGACCTCAGCGAGGAGGCACGGCAGTGGATCATAAGCGCAGAGGTTCTGGCTGGAGGGACGCGCCACCTGGAAAGTTTTCCAGAACACGGGGGCGGGCGAATTCCACTGAAAGGTTCTCTCCACTCGTCGCTGGAGCAAATCGTGGAGGTTTCCCGCCAAAGGAAAACGGCCGTTCTCGCTTCGGGGGATCCCTTCTTTTTCGGTATTGGGCGTCGGTTGACCGCCCTCCTGGGAAAAGAAAAGGTCCTGGCCCTTCCCAATGTCACCAGCCTGCAGGTTTTTTTTTCCCGGCTCAAGGAACCCTGGGACGGAGTGCCCGTCTACAGCTTCCATGGGCGTGATGCTTCGGCGGACCCGTCCAGCTGGCTCCCTCGCCTTTCCCCTTCAAAACCCGTGGCCTTTTTCACGGACCCCTGGCGATCACCCGACTGGATGGCCAGGGAAATGGTCAAGGCCGGATGTGTGCACTGGGAGATGGCTGTGGGAGAAGACCTGGGGTTGCCCACGGAAAGAGTGCGCCGCCTTGATCTTGCCCAGGCTGCGGAAGGGGATTTTTCACCCCTCAACATGGTGGCTCTTTTCCCCACGGCACCGCAGGAGTTTCAGGAACCGCCGCTGGGTCTTCCCGAAGGGGCCTTTCACCACGAGGCGGGGCTCATCACCAAAATGGAAGTCCGCGTCATTTCCCTGGCACACCTTCAGCTGCATCCGGGACAGGTTCTGTGGGACGTGGGGGCAGGCAGCGGGTCTGTATCCATCGAAGGGGCGAGAATGGTGCCGTCGGCGAAAATCTTTGCCATGGAGCGCCACGCCCGCCGATTTGAGAACATTCAGGAAAATGTGCGCCGTTTTCGGTGTTTCGGAGTGAAAGCTTTATGCGGGGCCGCTCCCGAGGTTTTCCATGGCCTTCCCGACCCCCATCGCGTTTTCATCGGGGGAAGTGGAGGGAACCTGAGGGAAATTCTCGAAGGAGTGGCTCGCCGTCTCAAGCCCCAGGGGCGCGTGGTCCAGACCATGGTGAGCCTCGAAAATCTCGAGGAGGCCCGGTCTTTCTGGCGCCAACGGGGGTTCACTGTGGAGGTGAGCCAGATCCAGGTGAACCGGGGAGTGCCCATCGGAAAAGGGCTGCGCCTTGAAGCGCTCAACCCTGTCTTCGTCATGGCCGTGTTCAAGCCCTTTCAGGAAAACGCTGAACTCCATTTTCTCAGCGAAATGAAAGGGAAGGAAGGAGAAGGACCCTGATATGACCCATCCCATCTGGTTTGTGGGTGCCGGACCGGGTGATCCCGAACTCATCACGGTGAAGGGAAGGCGCCTTCTCATGGAGGCGGACCGTGTGGTGTACGCGGGATCCCTGGTGCCCAGAACCCTGTTGAAGGATTGTCTGCCCCATGCCAGAATTCATGACAGTGCCCCCCTGAATCTTCAGGAAACCCATGCGCTCCTGCGGGATGGGCACCGGGCCGGGGAAAAGGTGGTGCGTCTTCACACGGGCGACCCCAGCCTTTATGGCGCCATTCAGGAGCAGATGGAGCTTCTCGAGAAGGAGGGAATTCCCTGTGAGGTGGTGCCAGGAGTTTCGGCGGCCTTTGCGGCGGCGGCGGCCCTCAAGCAGGAACTCACTCTTCCGGGAGTGTCTCAAACGGTCATTTTGACCCGCATGGCGGGACGAACTCCCGTTCCCGAGAAAGAAGCCCTTTCAACCCTTGCTGCCCATGGATCGACCCTCGTCATTTACCTCAGCGTGCAGCAGATGGAGAAAGTGGTTTTGGAGCTTTCGGAACATTATCCAATGGACACACCTGTTTGCGTGGCCTATCGTGTGGGTTGGCCCGACCAGAAGTTTGTTGAGGGAACCTTGGAAACCGTTGCTGCCAAGGTACGGGAGTCGGGAATTCGGCGCCAGGCTCTCATCATGGTGGGGGATGTTTTCAAGGCGAGAAAACATGGGGTGACCCAGAAATCCATGTTGTACGACCCTTCTTTTGCCCATGGTTTCAGAGCAACGAGCAATGAGCAGTGAGAGTTTTTCACGGGGGTGATTTCCACGCTGACTTTTTTCTGACCCACGGGAAAGGGCATGAATATGGGTGATATGAACGTGGCTCTCGTGGCCATCACGCGCCATGGGGTGAAACTGGCCTTTCGCATTCGGGAAAGGTTTCCCGGGGCTTCTTGCTATGTGCCCGAACGGCATAAATTTGCGACGGCTATGGGTGCGGTGGGTTTCGGCCGCTTGGGAGAAATACTTCCTCAAATTTGGAAAAAATACGACGCAGTGGTCTGCGTGATGGCCACGGGAATTGTCGTGCGCCATGTGGCCCCCCTCCTGGTGCACAAGGCCACCGATCCCGCAGTGGTGGTTTTGGACGAAAGGGGTCACTACGTCATCAGTCTGCTGAGCGGCCATTTGGGTGGGGCCAACGCCCTGGCGCGAGAGGTGGCTTCCGTGACGGGAGGGCATGCGGTGATCACCACCGCCTCCGATGTGCAGGGGCGGCCCGCGTTGGATCTCATTGCCCGGGAGAAGCAGCTGGAAATTGAAAACTTCGATGTCTTGAGCCGTTTCAGCCGCGCCGTGCTGGAGGACCAGCCCTTTTGGATCTTCGATCCTTATGAGATCATTTCCGAAGAGTTCGAGGGGCTCGAGGATGCGGTCATTTTGCAGGAAGAACCTAGTGGGAGGCGTGACATGGAAAAGGCTTTTTGCACCCACGAGTCCTGCCGGATGGTCTATGACTCAGGGGGGTCCTCCCTGGTGGACTCCAGCTTCGATCCCGTAGGTGTCTGGGTTTCGGAAAAGATTGCCCCGAGAGAGTTGATCTGCGTGGCCCTGCGCCCTCGTAACCTGGTGGTTGGCTTGGGCTGCAATCGAGGCACACCGGCGGGGGAAGTGCTGGAGCTTGTGGAGTCGGTTTTTGACCGGGAAAATCTTTCCCTGTTTTCCATTCGAAACCTGGTGAGCATCGACATCAAGGCTGACGAAAAAGGGCTTCTGGAAGTGGCGGAATGCCTCAAAAGGCCCTTCCATTTCTTTTCTCCAAATGACCTTGCGACGGTCAGCGTGCCCACTCCCTCGGACACGGTGGCCAGGCACGTGGGAGTGCAAAGCGTATGCGAAGCGACCGCCCTTTTGAGCGCGAAGACCGATACCCTCCTTGTTCCCAAAGAGAAAACGGCCAACGTGACCCTCGCCATCGCCCGGGTTACCTATCCGTAGTGAGTCTGGGTCCAGGGGGCCGCCCTTTTATGGTTCCCGAGGCGCTGGAGGTTCTTGCACGTTCGGAAGTGGTCATGGGCTACACCCTGTATGTGGAGCTCATAGAGGATTTGCTGGAAGGCAAGGAAGTGCATTCCAGCGGCATGCGCAAAGAAGTGGACCGCTGCAGAGACGCCATCGATCATGCCTCCCAAGGGCGAAGGGTTGCCCTCGTTTCAAGCGGCGATGCAGGAATCTACGCCATGGCAGGCCTGGTCCTGGACCTCTGCAGAGAGCGGGGACTCACAGTGGCCCGTGCAGAGACGGGTTCCCTTTCCAGGGGAGCGGATTTTCGTCTGCAGGTGATTCCCGGCGTGGCCGCCTTCAATGCGGCCGCCTCCATCCTGGGGGCCCCTCTGATGCATGATTTTGCAGCGGTCAGTCTGAGCGATCACCTCACACCCTGGTCTCTCATTGAAAAACGCCTGGAAGCCGCTGCCCTGGCTGATTTTGTGCTGGCCATCTACAATCCCAGGAGCAAGGCGAGACCGCACCTTCTGGATGAGGCTCGAAGGATTCTTCTTCGGCACAAGTCCCGGCAAACCCCTGTGGGCATCGTTCGAAGGGCCATGAGGGAGGGTCAGTTTCATTGCCTCACAACCCTGGGAGAGATTCCCATGGAAGAGGTGGACATGCAGTCCGTGCTTCTTGTGGGCAACAGCCAGACCTATGTTTGGAACGGGTGGATGGTCACTCCTCGCGGCTATCTGGACAAGTACGATCTGGATGGGGCCAGAAAAGCTTCCGTGAAAAAATGATGAGCCATGAGCGAGGGGCACGAAATCCCCCAGTCCTTTTCATGCAAAGAGATCCCTCAGGGCGATGCGCTTCAAATCCCATCCGCCCAGCTTCAACTGCAGCGTTGCCAGTTTTTCTTCAAAGGGGCCCAGGGTCCAGCACATTTCTTCATCTAAACTTTCAATGGGCGGGTGCGTGTCGTTGAGAGGGCAGATGTCCCTCATTTCCACCATCCGCCCCTGGACTGTTTCCTCGATCCAGCGCAGGGGAAGTCCCTGTGTGCGGCACACATAGGGACGGCTTTCGTAAATGCGGCAGTTTCCCCGGTCATCCAGAAAAGCACAGGCCATTGGTTCATGGGGCCGGCCCTTTCTGAGCAGATCCCCGTGCTTTTTTCCAATATTCTCCGCTTCCACCTGGAAAACAGTGATTTCGTCCACGCAGCAGGAAGTGCACCCGCGGCCACATTTCAAACGGCCCGCGTGCATGGCGAGGAGGGGTTTGATGGCCTGTTCCAGGTCGTCATAAAAAAGGGCCAGTTCCTTCATGATTTCAGCGGGTTCTCCCCGTTTCGCGGTCATGGTGAGAGTCCTTGGTGGTTGGCGGTGATCGCATGATGATCTGCTCAACGATTGCTCCTCATGGAAAAAGGGGCCAGAATACGGGCAGGATCAGGAGCACGGCTGCAAGGGTGGCCAGGGTGAGGGGTGCCCCCACTTTGATATAATCCAGGAAGCGGTAACCTCCGGGGCCCATCACCAGGATGTTGGAAGGATGGGCAACGGGGCTCATGAAACTTGCGGAGGCGGACATGGCCACGGCCATGAGCAGGGCGTGAGGGGACATGCCCAGATCCCGGGCGG
>SLCH01000176.1 GCA_007125915.1 Syntrophobacteraceae bacterium | reverse complement strand
GAAACAAATCCGAGAAAGAGAGATATCCCCAGCACCCCAAGGGCAGCCACCACAAATTGACCTGTTTTTTTCTCCCCCCAGTAGACCACCAGGGTTTCTTTTCCCACCAGTTGATCTCCCTGAACGGCGAGGAGGTCCAAAACGGTCGTGCGAACCAGCACCAGCAGAAAAACCACCCAGAAAGCGTACAGAAGAGCCCCGAAAGACTCCCCCAGATGCCACAGGTGGGGCAGCACAACGGCTATGCCCGCCCAGGCAATGGGAACGGAAAAAGTCTTTGATGTGGGGATGTCTCTGATCTTCAGAATTCTGGCCGCCTTCCATTCCCGGGGCAGGATGAAAGGAGCCGCATAGCACAGCCCCAGCAGGACGAAAAGAATCATGGCCAGAAAGGTGATCACCCCCACTTGAAGCGCCAGCCACAGGGCGATGAAAACGGCCAGAAGACTGGTGAACATGAAAAAGTGCTGATACTTTTGGTAAAAGGCGGCTCTGCCCGGATCGTTCAGCTGAATGGCATTGCGATCCAGGTAAATGTTCAGAGAGTGCATGGCGAAGGCATAACAGGCGGCCATGACACTGCTGCGGGCCACGGAAACTTCAAGCCCCGTGAGAGCCTTCACCAAAGGAGGCAACGAGGCCGCCCCCAGCGCCACAAAGAAATTCCCGTAGGTCATGAGGGCCAAAAGCCTTTTCCATGGACATTTTCCAGGTTTTTCCTTTGTTTTGATGGATTCAAGGTAGTTGACCACATCCCGGATGATCCAGTTGGGCGTGGAGGCCCCCGCGGAAACCCCAACGGTTTTGTAGCGGGCCATCTCCTGCTCGTCCAGCTCCTGGTCCGTTTCCACGTGGTAGGTGGGAACACCGCATTCCCTGGCGATTTCAGCAAGCCTCACCGTGTTTCCGCTGTGGTACCCCCCCACAATGACCATGGCTTCCACCTGGGAGCACAGCCGGCGCACTTCACTCTGCCGCTCATGGGTGGAACCGCAAATGGTGTTTTTGACCACACCCTGGGGATATCGCTTTAGAAAACGATCGCAAATCTCATGAAAGACTTCTTCATTCTGAGTGGTCTGGGCCACGAGGAGCACATTTTCCCAGTGGGCAGGCAGGCCATCCACTTCCTCGGGCTTTCGTATGACAACCCCGCGACCCTCCGTGTACCCCAAGAGGCCGATGACTTCCGCATGATCCGCATCCCCGGCGATGACCGTGTGGTAACCCTTTCGAGTGTGACTCTTGATGACCCCGTGCACCTTTGCCACCCGGGTGCACGTGGCGTCCAGAATAGTGGCCTGAAGCCCTTGAAGTTCGTGCCTTTCCTGAGGGGGAATGCCGTGGGCTCGAATGACCACCTTTTTGCCCACGCAGTCCTTTATGGCCCCCTCTTCTCTCACCCCTTTTTCTTCAAGCATGCTGAGGACCTGCTTGTTATGAATGAGGGGACCGTAGGTGCAGATTTGCTCCCCCTGCTTTCGATTCTTGATGGCTTCGAGGGTGACCTCCAGCGCCTTGCGCACCCCTTTGCAAAACCCCGCCGTTTTGGCAACGATCACCTGCATGGTTTCAAACCTTTGCAATTGAAAGGCCCATTTTCAGTGGGCAGTTCCCTTTTCATCCTGTGTTCCGGAACCTTTGAAGTCATGAAAGGAAGTCCCCTGTGCTGGAGCTCTTCCACCCAGACTCTGAAAAGCTGAACCATGGCTTCAACGGTGGTGCAATGGGTCAGTTCGTTCCTGAGCGCTGCAGCTCCCGGACAGTGCCTGGAGTACCAGAGCATGATTTTTCGAATGTGACCCGCCGCCTGAGGCTTTTGGCCGAGAAAAAGGTTCACATGTTTCTCCACCAGATCTTGAAAATCCATCCAGTCTGGAAGGGGATTTTTGGTGGTCCCCTCTCTCCATCCTGCGATGATCGCTGACAGGAGCCAGGGGTTGCCCTGTGTGGCGCGACCGATCATGACCGCATCACATCCCGTTTGACGCAACATGGCATCGGCCAGAGCCGGTGATGTGATGTCCCCGTTGCCCACGACGGGAACGCCAACGGCTTCCTTCACTCGGCGAATCCATTCCCAGCGGGCCTGCCCCCCATAGAATTGTGCGGCGGTGCGCCCATGAACGGTGATGGCGTCCACTCCAGCTCTTTCGAGCATCCTGGCCGCATCCACCACGTTGATGCTGTTTTCGTCCCAACCCAGCCGCACTTTGACCGTGACGGGAACGCTGACGGATGCCTTGACCGATTCCACCATGCGGGCAAGGCGATCGGGTGTTTTGAGGAGCACAGCTCCCGCACCCTGTTTCACCACTTTCTTGACGGGACATCCCGCATTGATGTCGATGAGCTGCACCCCCTTGTCTTCAAGGCGCCTGGCAGCCTCGGCCATGACCCGGGAATCCCCCCCGAAAAGCTGGACGGCCATGGGCACCTTCACATCGTCATCCTGGGCACACAACCGCCAGGTTGCCCCCTGGTCACGTATGAGGCCCTGCGTGCTCACCATCTCGGTGGTGACCATTCCCGCCCCATGGTCCGCCATGATCCTTCGATACAGCCGGTCGGTCACACCCGCCATGGGCGCAAGAATGAGGGGCGGATCGACATTGACTTTTCCAATCTGAAGGGCAGAGGGTTTGATCGCCCTTTCCTCCAAAAGTTGAGGATCAGCTTTTTTTTCTGCACCGACACTCGATTCCATGGATCTGCTCACAAAAACGTCCGTTTTTTCACTCCTGCCGGCGCACATCCACAAGGAGAAGTTGTCCCCTGACGACACCATGATGGAGTGTCCTGTGCACGGCATTGCCCCGCCTGCCTTCGGGGACACATGATCAAAAGTGTACGTTTAACACAACTGCATCCCTAAAAGTAGGTCTGGAGGGTTCCTCTTCTTCGAATATCGAGGGTCGCGCAATGGAAAGAACCCCCAAAGGGGCCGTAGTTGAAAAAGGCGCACTCAATGGGTTGAAAGCCCCAATTTTTCAGTGCCTTGATGAGGGAAACCTGTGACTTGTCCACGATCACCCTTTTTTCATCCAGCATGAGCACATTGATGCTGGTCCATGGGCTGCAGGCGGAAACTTTGCTCATGAGGCCGGGGACAGGATCAGGGCGTGGCGCCACGAGAAGATCCCAGGATTTGAAAATTGAAGGAAGCCGGGACACATCGATATAGTCCGGATTGACCAGAAGCTTGCCGGGGGCCAGGGGCAGGAGGGTCGAATCAATGTGCATAGGCTGGCGGCAGCGGCTTTCGATTTCGTGTATGCGGTATTGAGATCCAAGGTGCCTGCGCAGCCATTCAATCCCCCACTGATTGGTCACATTGCTTCGTGTCACGAACAGGTCCCTGCCGCATCGGAAAAAATCCGCCGCGTCGAACACCGGTTCGAACTCATTGATGACATACCGCATGGGCTCTCCTTCACGGGGAATGGTGTAACCCTCCTCGTACAGGTCATCGGAGAGCTCAGGTGTGGGGGCTGCACTCCATTTGGCACCCTTGAGAAAGTACTCCTTGAAAAGCCGCCGGTAGGCATAGGGTTCAAAAAAACGGGATCGCCAGCAACTGGGCGTCTCAATGATCTCATTGCCCACCACAAGAAACAGGTCCCGGGGACAGGCCACGCAAAACCCCCGTGATGCCCACAGGGGCGTGCGGTATTTGGCGTGAAAGTTCTGCACATCAGGCCTTCGCACCACAACCCCTTCTCCCTCGAGGATGCGAATGAACTCATCCAGCTCTTTTTGAGCCAGCTGAATCATGAAACTGGGGAATTTTCTCCCCGCCACCATTCTGTACAGTTTCGCCGTGGCAGGAGGAACATTGAAAGTCACGGTGGGGTGATAGGATGGGATATTGGCCCCCTCCAGCCGCCCGACAATCACTTCTTCCAGTGGATCCCATTCGTTGTGCGAATTGACCACGCAATCCCTTTGCTCCATAAAAACAATTTCCTCCTCTTCAACCCGGACAAAAAAAAGAAAGGCGCCCTTTGAAATACAAGGTCACAATGCGCCAGAAACAGCGTCAGGACCCTCCTTTTCCATCACCCACGAAGGCCCTGAACAGAAAATGCTGAGCCCAACCTCAGCCCGTGAACCACCTCACCCCCGGGCAATGATCCCCATGCTGCTGGTTCAAGTTTCATGAGCGGTTCAAGGGCTGTCATTCTACGGTGCACCTGACATAGGACGATTTTGATCTTTTGTCCACAAAATGCTTTCATCCATGACATCCATAATCCCGATTGCTCTCTTCCCTGACGGGGGAATGCCGGCAAGCCGGCGAGGAATAGTTGAAGAAGTCGAAATTGACAGGGAAGGAAAGAGAGCATCTCAAGAAACCCATCTTGAGCCAACTGGAGAAGCTCAAGCATTGAACCCATTCACTCATCCCTGAATCCCCTGCGAGGCAGGGCCCCTTTCCCCGGGCATCCCAGGGGGACCCCATGCGCCGCATTGACAGGCTTGAGTGGCTCTGATAGCTTGCAACCTTGAATTGGAAGCGGATCGCATTCCTGACCAAAAACATCCCTTGAAACACACATGCATGAAACCTGTAAGGCTCATCATCCTGGCAGCGGTGGCCGAGGAAATTCAAGGCCTGATACCTGTTTTGCGCCCTGAAAAGAGCTTTCATTTTTTGGGAGAGACTTTTTTTCTCGCACAGCGAGGGGAAAAAGCGGTGATCCTCGGAACCACGGGCCTGGGGAAAGTCAATGGAGCCACGGTCGTTTCCGCCCTTGCGCAGGAGTTTGGGCCCGAACAGGTCTGGAACATCGGATGTGCCGGCGCCTACCGCGAAGGACCGCTCAGGATCGGGGACGTTCTCATTTCCACGGAAACCCTTCTCGGGGACGAGGGCATTCTGTGCACCCGCAGAACCGCCTCCACCAGGTCAATGGGCATCCCCATTGTGAAACGGAATCATGAGTCCTTTTTTGACGCCCTGCCCCTGCTGCGGCAGGAAGTCTATCAGGAACTGGAAAAAGTGACGCCTCCAGGGATTTACACGGCCAGGGGCAAGGTTTTCACACCAGAAGAAGCACCCGGTTCTCAAAAAGACCCGGCGGACCAATTTCGAGTGATTCACGGCTCCAGTCTCACCGTCTCCCTGGTGAGTGGTGATCGGGAGACGGCGGCGCAGCGCTTCAGGCAGCATGGAGCTCTCTCGGAGAACATGGAAGGGAGCGGGATTGCGCAGGCATGCTACCGCCATGATGTTCCCATGATGGAATGCCGGGGCATGAGCAACCTCGCGGGCGAGAGAGACAAACGGTTCTGGAATTTTCCAATGGCCTTCGCCCACTGCCACGCCATTGTTTTTCTTTGGTTAAAACACTTGAATTTGAATTGAAAAACAGAGAAAATCTTCTTCCCGACTGACAGTTCCATCTTCCCTCTCACGCTGACAGCTCTCAAGTGCTCTTTCTCGTTCCACCATTCAAGAATTTCCGCGGATCATGCAAAGAGGTTTTCCATGCACCAGTCTCTCAACCTGGGGTTTTCCCCGTGCCCCAATGACACCTACATTTTCCATGCGCTGGCGCAAAAACGCATTGCACTGGAACCCCTCTCTCTGCGCATCTTCATGGGAGACGTGGAGGAACTGAACCGGGAAGTTCGAGCGGGCCGCCTGGACATGGCCAAAGTTTCCATTCACGCCATGGTGCACCTTCTGAGGGACTACTGCCTTCTGCGCTCAGGGGGAGCCATGGGAAGGGGATGCGGCCCCGTCATTGTCTCCCGGGAAAAGCTTTCCATGAGAGATCTCAAGGATCGAAGGATGGCCATTCCGGGAAGGATGACCACCGCCGGTCTTTTGCTGCAGCTGGAGGGCACGCACCAGGGCCCCAAAGAAGAGATGGTTTTCCACGAGATCATGCCGGCGGTGCTGGAAGGGAGAGTGGATGCGGGCGTGGTCATTCACGAAGGCCGCTTCACCTTCCATGAGCATGGCCTGCACCTGGTTCTCGACCTGGGGGCATGGTGGGAAAATGAAACCAAACTTCCCCTGCCCTTGGGAGGCATTGTGATGAAGCGCAAGCTGGGCGAAGAAACAGCTCGTTTCATGGAAGAAAAAATAAGGGAAAGCCTCGCCCACAGCCGTGCCCATCCCCATGAGGCATGGCCCTACATGCGGAAACACGCCCAGGAGATGGACAGCAAGGTGATCCACCAGCACATCCAGATGTTCGTGAACGATTACACCCACGACGTGGGGCCGGAGGGGGAGAAGGCCATAAGGCACATGCTGAAGGCGGCAGCCGCCCAGGAAAGACTGGCCACGCCGCAGCTCCCCCTATTCTGCACCCAGGGGAAAAGTGCCGATACAAGGGGCCGAAAACCCTGGGGATCTTTGTGAACGCGGAGAGCGAAGGAGCCACGAGTCCGCACAAAACCCTGCTCGAATGAGGAAAAGATGACCGATCACACTCCTCTCTTCTTTCTATTTCCACACACAACTTTTGGAGAGATGGACTGCACCCCTCTCTCCCTGCTCTTTCCCTCTTTGAACGTGCTGCGCCTCTCACGCCCCCTGGAGGCAGCGAATCGTTGCCCGCACCTAACCCGGGAGTGGGCGGCCCTCGAAAACGAAGTGCTTGCCTCGGAAGTTTCCGCGAGGTTGAGGAGTTGCCAGGAGTTTGCCTCCCTGCACGGAGAAGCAGGTCTTCAAGCTTTCATGGCACAGCAGTGGGCCCTCAGAACCCGGGATGAAAACCGGCACCAGATACAAAGCTCTGTGAGAAGCGACTCCCCTGACGAAAAATCACTGGAAATGTTGAACTTGATGGCTGAGGCAGCCCTCTTCCTCGAGCTGGCCCATGATTTGGACGAAAAGGAGATGGAGCTTCAGAAGGATTATCAGAAATTGAATCTGCTCGAGGACAATTTCCGAAAGGTTCTCGGGATGGAAGATGAAGACGTCCTCGATGACATGGCGGAAACCTTGGACCTTTCCCTGCAAAGGGAAAAGAGCCACCTCCCCTTTCTGCTTCCCAGGCGCATTTCCTCCTGGTTCCGGCTCGTTTTGCCCAGGCTGGGAAATGCATCGCCGGCACTGGTTACGGCACAGCGGGAGGTCGTGGAAACCCTCGCCGACGTGGCTCAAGCGGTTTGCGCCCAAAAAGGGGCGGCTTTTGAGCCGCACGAAATCTCTCTGGCTCCTTTGCCCCTTGACCTTTCCGAGCAGGGCACGGAATGGGAAATCCTTGACTGGGCGAGAAACCTTTCCGAGATCAAAGAGTTCTGGAAAGCCATGGAGGCAATGGTCCAGATCTGGCCAGGCAAAGACTTTCAGGGTGAAATGGAAACGCTGATCGAGAAAACCTGGCTCACCTTCAAGGGGCGGTGGACGTACCGCATTCCTCAAAAAGCCACACACACGTTGAAGACTTCCATCGTTCGCTTCACCCATTGCTCCATGGCCGATCTTTGGAACTTCTGGGACAAAAACGGTTTCCAGAGCCTCGCTGGCACGGGAAACGCCGCAACGCATCAAACTTTGATTCTGGTTTATGACTTGGAAGCTATCTGAAAAAGGAGTTCTCAGACAATGACATCCAAAAAACCAAGAAAGGCATTTTCCAAGGAACCCTACGACGAGGAATCCGAGGAGCAAACCACTCCCGCTCCCAAGCCTGCGGTCAAAAAGCCCAGTGCTGCCTTCCAGTCTCAGTATGTGGGACGCGACGTCGCTGCCGGCCTCATCACGGGAACCATGGCCATCCCCTTGACAGTGGGAATAGCCATCATGTCCGACTATCCCATCAAGGTGGGACTCGCCACGGTGGCTTTCGCCAGCCTGGTGGGCTGGATCAATGCCTGGATCAGGCCGGGAAACTACATCGGCAGCCCCGGCATCGCGGCGGGCCTCGCCCCTGTATTGGCGCTGGGTGTGGCCTCATTCGGCCTTCAAAACATGGCCTTTTGCATTTTTTTGACCGCCGTGATGCAGGCCGTCATCTGGAAATTCAACTGGCAAAAGTATCTTCTCGTTGCTGTGCCCGCCTACCTGGTGGAGGGACTGCTCGCAGGGGTGGGCCTGAAAATATTTCTCAAATTTTTTGAATTCACCTACGAGCTTCCACCGGGAGCGGAATCTCCCGATGTTTTCTGGAACGCCGCACGCATACAGATGTTCGCCATATCCATGACCGGTTTTGCCCTCTTTTTGTTCCTGTTTTCCAAGTTCAAAAACAGGCAGCCCGCCATCCCTTATTTTGTGTTGATCGTTGGAGGCGTGGTCCTGGCGCAGTTCGTTTCCGTTCCCATGCTCTACGTGGAAGATGTGCCCCTCAGAGTGGCCCTGCCCATTCCACAGGTTGATAGCGCACTCCTTTTGGTCTATATGTTTTTATTTTGTGCCATGCTTGCGGTGATCGACGTGATCGAACAGGTGATGAGCAATGCGGCCATTGAAAAAATCGATCCATTGAAGCGCAAGTGCAACAGCAACAACAGCCTCCTGGCCATCTGGATCGCCAACCTGGGCTCCAGCTTTTTCGGCGGCATGACCAACCTGGACGGCCTGGCAAAGAGCACCACCAACAAGCTTGCCGGTGCTTACACCAAGTTTTCCATACTGTTCGTCGGTCTCGTGGTGGGCTTCTTCACCTGGCAAAGTCAGTACCTCATGTACCTGCCCAACTTCGCCCTGGCCGCCATCATGATGTTTTCGGGCTACAAAATGATCGCGGGGCTGGCCCACGTGACCATGTATGGCCGTTACGCCCTCATCCTGGCCGTTCTCTGTGGTGCCCTGGTTTACAAAGTGGGCATATTCGAAGGTCTTCTCATCGCCATGGCGGTTCATGGCATCATCCACTTCATGGTGTACACTCAGAATGAAAAGGTGCCGGGCAGAACGGTGATCAGGAACTATTTTGAAAATCTGAAGAAAGACAGCAGCAATGTCATGTGATACCAGATCCGCCTGCTCAGTCCAGTGAAGGGGCAGCCCCGGGGAGCCATCCTCCAGGACCGCCCCTTGACACCAAACCCGCCTTATGTGAATGGAGTTCAATATGTACAAGAGAATCATGGTGGCCATCGACAATAGCGAGACCGCCGAAAAGGCGCTCCTTGAAGCTGTGGAAATCGCACAGTTACACCACAGCGCCCTCTGTCTGGTCCACGTGGTGGGCGACTCGGAAGATGACGACGAGCAGGAGGGAGTTGAACTGCTGGAGCGTGCCAAGGCAACCGTCAACGAAGGACTGAGGGTGGAAACAAGGCTGATGACGGTCAATGCGGTTTACGGCATGCACGGCATTGCGGAAGCCATCGCCAAGGCCACCTCCGAGTGGGGAGCCGGACTGCTGGTGATGGGAACAGCCAACCGCCGGGGCCTGGAGCGCTTTGTGGTGGGGTCGGTCACGGAATACATCATCACCAAAGTGGAAGCCTCCATTCTTCTGGTTCGCCCCCGCTTCCTCTTTTTGTGAGGGCCATGCCCATGGAGAGTTCGGCAGGCAGGCGCCGAACAATGGCGGTTCCCATCTGCCAACACGTTCTCCCCATGGGTCCAATCCCTCCGGGCCTCAGCATGAGGTCCTGAACAAAACATGACCCCGGGTGGCCTGAAACGCCCAAGATCAAAGGAGCCCTGATTCTGTCACAATCTGCCCGACCTGAATATGGACACGATGAGCCAGACTCCCAGCACCGTGGCGATCACGTAGCCGCCCACTCCCAGAAGGGCGGTGAGCGACAGGGCCTGGTCGCCCAGAAAATGCCATGAAAACTCCCAGACCCGCTGGCTGGAATTGAGGATCATGGCCGCTGCCACAATGGATGCGGCAATGACCAGGCCCACCGTGAGGCGGTTCATGCTCTTTTCCAGGCGCGTGCCCATGTCCTCAAAACCCGAATGGTGGAATTCGATGCGCTGGCGACCTTCGGCGGTGCGTTTGAGGATGCTGTGCAGGTATTTGGGGGCAGCCTTCACGTACGTGCTGGAGGTGCGCATGTCCCGCCCCAGGTTCTTCAGAATGCTCTGGGCGTCGATTCCCTTCTGGAGAAGCTCACGGGCGTAGGGTCTCGTCACTTCCAGTATGCTCGCATCGCTGCCCAGGATTTTTCCCAGAGCCTCCGTCTGAATAAAGGTCTTGAGGAGGAGCAGAAGATTTCTTGGGAGGCGGATGCGGTATTTCAGAACCAGCTGCATCACCTGGTCATAGACGTCCTTCACGGAAATGTGCTGCAGGGATCTCCCGTAAAAGGGCTCGCTCACATCCTTGAGGTCCATGCGGAAAGCCTGAAGATCCATCCGCTCTTCATCCACCAGCCCCGCATCCATGAGGGCATCCATCACCATGTCATAGTCGTGCTCCGCATACCCCAGAAAGAGGTTGGCAATCTGGCGCATGGCTTCCTCGTCCAGGTAGCCCATGATGCCAAAATCCACCAGGCTGACTCGCCCGTCGTACATGACGATGGTATTCCCCGGATGGGGATCTGCGTGAAAAAAACCAAACTTCATGAGCTGTCTCGAAAAGGAACGCAGGCCGATGAGGGCCACCTCCCCGGGATTCAGCCCGTGGGCGCGAATGGCGGCCACATCATCCATTTTGATTCCGTTGATGTGCTCCATGACCAGCACGGAGCGGCTGGTCAGGTCCCAGTAGACCTTGGGGATGTAGATCTCATCCCCCTCGTCAAAATTGGCGGCAAATTTCTCGATGTTTCCCGCCTCGATGAGCATGTCCAATTCTCGAAAGATGATCCGTTCAAACTCCTGCACCAGATTGACCGCGCCGATGATGCGCCCCATTTCAAAAGACCTTTCAATGCGGCCGGCCAGGGCATACATGAGCCCAATGTCCTGACGAATCTTCTTCTGAATGTTCGGGCGAATAATCTTGACGGCCACTTCCTCGCCCGTGAAAAGCCTCCCTTTGTGCACCTGGCCCACGGAAGCCGCCGCCAGAGGCTCCGGGTCAAAATGGGCAAAAATCCTTTCCAGAGGTCTCTCCAGCTCTCTTTCCACAACCCCTTTCACTTCCTGAAAAGGAATGCCTGGAACGGAATCCTGCAATTTCTTGAATTCTTCGATGTATTCGGGTGGAAAGATGTCCGCTCGAGTGCTCATCAACTGGCCAAGCTTGACGAAGCTGGGGCCCAGTTCTTCAAGAACCAGGCGAATCCTCCTGGGGGAGGGAAGGCCCGAAGCGGAAGCCGCTCCTCGATCCAAACCTTCCGCCGCTTTATCTTTCCCACGGCGGAAAAGGCGGTCCACAAAGCCCCCGAAACCGTGCCTGGCGAGTACGGCGGCAATTGTCCCAAACCTTCTGTAGCTCCTGAAACTGTAGAACCTGCTGAATAATTTCGATCCCATGTCTTATCCCAGGCGCATCCTTCGGCCCCCGAGCATGCGGTCGCAAGATGAGGGAGGCCGGTGCATCGCGTCAGATTTTGAACGTTTCATTTTTCGGAAAAAGGGGACGTGCTTCCTCCTGACCACCCCAAAAACTTTTTCAGCGCAGAATCTTCCAACAAAACAAAAGCATTTCACAACCGAAGACTGTCTGCCAAGGACAATTTGCCCTGTTTTTTTCCAATTTCGATAGACTTTTCAGGCAACTCGGGCTAGATAGTAGCGTTTGGTTTTCTGCCTGAAAAAGGACTCAAAGGACTTATGGTGGCCAAAGGCCACCGACCGCTCCGGGATTTGTTCCGGTGCCCAATGAAAAGCCGGCCCCGGCTGGAATCTGAAGAGAATTGATTTGGAGGCGCAAATGAACAACGCTGTTGATTGGAAACCCGTCGTCGAGCAGTGCAACGGCTGCGAGAATGTCGTCGAGGAGCATTGCCGCATCTGGATTGCTCCTTCCGCCAAGTGGCGCATGGGAAACTGTCCTTCTGCAACCCACATGAAAGTGGAAACCAAAGGCGGCACGGTCAAGGTGCGTGTGGGACAGCAGAAACAAAAGAAAAAATAGACTCCCTGCTTTTTGTACCGGCGAGAGGCGCCCCGCCCGCGGGTGCCTCTCAGAGCCTTTTGGAAAGGGATATGTTGAAGGTGGTGCCCCTGGGGTCGGTTTCCACCCAGACGCCTCCCCCATGCTTTTCGGCGACCTCTCTCACAATGGCCAGACCAAGGCCCGTCCCTTCCACACTCCTTTGTCCCGCCTTGACGCGCCTTTGAAAAAGGTCGAAGATTCGCCGGGAATCCTCCTCGCTGATGCCTGCTCCATCGTCCCTCACGGAAAGAATGTGAAAGTCCGCATCTGATCGATATTCAATCCTGATGGAAGTCAATCCGCTTCCTCCATACTTGAGCGCGTTGTCCACCAGGTTTCTGAAGACCCGATTGATGGAGAGCCGGTCTCCTTTTATCCATTGCCCTCGCCTCGAGGCAGCTTGACGATCGTGAACCAGAAGTCTTCGATGGATTCCACAACGGCGATGAACTGGTCCAGATCCACGGGCTTGGTGATGTAGCAATTGGCGTGGAGACTGTAAGCCTTGAGTATGTCCTGCTCGGCTTTGGAGCTGGTCAGCACCACCACGGGAATGTGCCGCAGATCCTCATCGGCCTTGATTTCCGACAGGACTTCCCTGCCATCTTTCCTGGGCAGGTTCAGATCCAGAAGGATGAGATCGGGACGCACGGCATCTTGGTACTTGCCCTGGCGCTTCAGGTAGGCGAGGGCTTCGGCGCCATCTTCCACGACCTGCAGGTTGTTCTTGACCTTTCCCTCCTTGAGCCCCTCGATGGTCAACCTCACATCCCCCGGGTTGTCCTCCACCAGCAGGATCTCCACGGGCTTCACCGATTTGCCCCGCCTCATGACATTCCACCTCCTCTTCTTTCGGGAATGGTAAAATAAAAGGCCGCACCCTCCCCCGGCTTGGATTCAGCCCAGATGCGGCCTCCCAGGTTCTCCACAATCTTTTTGCAGATGGCAAGTCCAATTCCCGTTCCCGGGTAGACCCCCTTTCCGTGGAGCCTCTGAAAGATCACAAAGATTTTGTCACTGTATTCACGGTCGAAACCGATTCCATTGTCCCGCACTGAAAAAACCCACTCCCTATTTTGCTTCTCAGCAGAAATGTGAATCCTGGGTGGAGCCTGGCTGCGGAACTTGATGGCATTGCCGATGAGATTCTGAAAGAGCTGGGCCAACTGCCCCCCATGAGCCACCACGCTGGGGAGAGGGTCGTGAGAGACCTGAGCGTCGTTTTCTTCCACCATGGCCCCCACATTCCCCAGGGCCCAGTGGAGAGCCGTTTCCACCTCGACGGATTCCAGGGTTTCTCCTCGCCGGCCCACGCGGGAATAGGCGAGAAGGTCGTTGATCATCCTCTGCATGCGCTTGGCGCCATTCACCGCATATTCAATGAATTCGTCCGCATCGGCGTCAAGTCTTCCCTTGTACCGGCGGGCGAGCAGCTGGACATAACTTGCCACCATGCGCAGTGGCTCCTGCATGTCGTGGGATGCCACGTAGGCAAACTGTTCCAGTTCCTCGTTGGACCTGGCCAAATCCCGAGCCTGCCGGGCCAGGGCCTCCTCGGCCTTTTTGCGGCTGGTGATGTCCGTGATGACCACAAAGCTCCCCCTGAAATGGCCTTCTCCGTCAAAAATAGGTTTGGGAGACATGATGGCCGCCACTTTTCCGCCATCCTTTGCGGTCCACGTTATTTCATAAGGATCCGCCGCTCCCTTGCGGCGTCGGGCCAATTGCTGCTCCAGGATGAGACGGTTCTCTTCGTCCAAAAAATCCACCAGGGGACGGCCGACGATTTCATCCCGTTCGTAACCCCACATTTGGCACAGGCGGGGATTCACATAGGTGATCACATCGTGTTCATCCCGAACGAGAAGCCCATCGGTCATGGTTTCCACCAGGCTTCGATACCGCTGCTCACTGGCGCGCAGAGCCTCTTCGGCCTCCTTGTGCTCCGTGATGTCCTCAAAGAGGCCCACGGCGCCCAGAAATG
>SLCH01000189.1 GCA_007125915.1 Syntrophobacteraceae bacterium | reverse complement strand
TTCTCGAGCGCATTTTGACCATCGTCATTGAAGCCAACGAAAAGCGTCCCTTTGGGGAATCAAGGGACATGTCCACATGGAAAAAATGGCTCAAAAGCTCCAAGAGGGAAATTGAACTGACTTTCAACGACTGGCTCCTGGAGATGGAAGAAGAAGAGTGAGGTCCTTGGCTTCCCTTTGCTTCCCGGCGGAACATTCTTGTGCATGGGGCTTCCGCCATGGCGCTCCCGGGCGAGTGAATCAACCTTGCACGGCCAGCCCTCTGCATCGTCAAATTTCCCCCGGCGCGGGGAATGCTAATGCTGCCACCAGTTCTTCTTTTTTCCCTCAAAGAGTTCTTCCCCTTCACCGGGAAAAAGATCTCTTTCTTTCGAGACACTCCACTGCGACACGGACGGCCACCGATCTCTCTGGGGATCGGGACCCTCCAGGGCTGCCTCATGGGGAGACGAATCCACCATGACGGGGTTCTGCCGCACATTGAACCGGGCCACGCTGTGGCTGAATTCAATGGGAATCCCATTGGGATCGAAAGAATAGACTGAATGGATGAAGCCGTGATCGATGGCTTCTGAAACCCAAAATCCCGCTGCCTCCAGTCTGTCCCTCAAGGTCCACAGGTCCTCTTTCTTTTGAACCTCAAAGGCCACATGGTCAAAAATGAAAGGACCTTTAACCGGAAAACCATGGTCTTTTTCTTCGACCGGTTCCACGTGGGGCCATTCAAAAAAACTGATGAGGTTATTGGGAGAGATTTCGAAAAAATAGTGTCGATACCCTGGCCTGCCCATACCGATAACCAGCCGCATTTCCAGCAGGTCACGCCAAAAACGAACGGTTGCTTCAAGATCTCGGGTGGCCATGGACAAATGATGAATGCCTTTGTATTTGATCACGTTTTGCCTCGCCAGAACTGTGGTTTCAATATATGTGATGTGGACTCAAGGCACTGGTTTTATGCAAATCAGCGCACACTGCACAGGGTCTCACCGCCTTTGAATCGCATTCAAAATAACATAGATTCAATGTGAAGATGAGACAAATTCAAGTCTTGAGGCCATGCACAGACCAAATCGGTTGACACAGCAGAGATTCCTGGGGGGAGCCATTCTGTGGTTGCAGAGCGGTTTTGGAGTGGGTCCATGCAGGTCATTTTCAACGGGATGTTTTCTGTCTGGTTTGAAATTGCGGCGAGTTTTCACAGAAAAATAGAAATGCGGGAGAAACTGCATGAAACAGAGGGTCATTTCCATATTCCTTTTGCTTGTCTTCTGGCAGGCGCTGCTGGGGCTGGAACCAGCTCATACCGCAACACTGCAGGAGCAGAATAAACCTCTGGACACCACCTGGATAGAACCCTTGACGGGCATGGAATTCGTGTGGATTCCTCAAGGGTGTTTTTCCATGGGCAGCCCCTCATCAGAGGAAGGGCGGAAAGATCATGAGGGCCCCGTGAGGGAGGTCTGTGTGGACGGGTTCTGGATGGGAGTCAGGGAGGTTTCCCGCGGAGAGTTTGCACAGTTCACAGCAGCAACGGATTACCAAACGGAAGCGGAGCGCCAGGGTTTTTCATGGATGTACGCGGGAGACTGGGTTGCCAGGCCCGGAGTCAATTGGGCCAATCCCGGGTTCAAGCAAAGTGACGCGCACCCTGTTGTTCACGTTTCCTGGAACGACGCGGGAGCCATGGCAAGGTGGCTCTCTGCAAAAAACGAGGGGGACTTTCGACTGCCCACAGAGGCAGAATGGGAGTATGCCTGCAGAGGGGGCACCCACACAGCACGGTTTTGGGGAACGGTCAGGGAAGATGGCTGTGCGTTTGCCAATGCTGCAGACCTCACCGCTCAAGAACGTTTTCCCGCCTGGGTCGTGATGGACTGTGAAGACGGCTTTGTTTTCACCGCACCGACGGGCCATTTCCAACCCAACGATTTCGGGCTTCATGACATGCTCGGGAATGTGTGGGAGTGGGTTTATGACAATTATCAGCAAGACGCCTACAAGCTTCTGCCCTCCATAAACCCCTTGCATCAATCTTTCAGGTCCGAGCGCATTGCCCGTGGTGGGAGCTGGAACAGCAAGCCCTCTGCCATTCGATGTGCCAATCGGGATGTCCTTCAGGCTCCAGATCGAAGGAGTGATGATCTTGGTTTTCGGCTCATTCGAAAAACAGAAAACCACCACGAAGGAAAAACGGGGCGATGAATGCTTGACATGAGACAGCCTCCGGAGTAAGCCAGGATTTTGATGGGCCATGAGGCTTCTCAAAGCCCTTCCGCCGTTGACTCAGGCCATTCCCTTTCAAGCTTGACACAAAATGGCAATTGGTTTAACGTGCATATGTTCACAATATCAATAGCTTTCCTCATCCTCTTTGGATGAGTGCGCAACAAATTTGACACCATGCGAAAAAGACATGCGTGGTCGCTAATTTTTTCCAGAGAGGGGGGATAGGTCGATTTCATAAGGGATTTTTTCAAACTTTTTCTTAAGGCTTCTGGCAAAGGGTTTTTTTGACTATGGGTCTCGAACAATTTCTGGCCGAGGACAAACCGGCGCTCTCAAAGGCTTGGTTCGACCTCATTTTAGGTACTTATCCTCCTGAGACTTCAGCTCTTCTTCAAAAGGATAAGAATCAATTTTCAAATCCCGTCGGCTACACACTATCGGAGAGCATTTCGGGAATTATTGATGAGATGCTTGGGGATTTCGACCGGGAAAAGGTGCTTCCCCTGGTGGATAAGGTGGTGCGGGTCAGGGCCATTCAGGACTTCAGCCCCGCCCAGGCCGTTGGCTTTGTGTTTCTCTTGAAGAAGATCGTGCGGAATCGTGTGGAGGTGGGAATTCGGGAGAAGAGAGTTTCGCCCAGTGAGGTTTTGGCATTTGAGTCCAAGATTGACGAATTGGCTTTGATGGCTTTCAATGTCTATGCGGGCTGTCGTGAAAAATTGTACGAGCTTCGCGTCAACGAGGTGAAAAACAGGACTTTCAGACTTCTTCAAAGGGCGAGCTTGATAGCTGAAATCCCGGAACATGACACGCAATTGAAAAATGGCCAAGATTCTATAACGTAAATTTCAAAACGAGGGATTGTTAAATGGGCATCAAGTTTTCCTTACTCTCGGTCATCGCGTTGATGGCGGCTGTTTTTGTGGGAGTGAAGGTGGCTGGGCTCCACTATTTTTTCGGAGTGGTTGTCCCCTATGCTGCCTTGGCCACTTTCCTGGTCGGTTTCATCTATCGCATTCTCCTATGGGCCCGCTCTCCCGTGCCCTACAACATCACCACCACTGCCGGCCAGCAGCAGTCTCTGCCGTGGGTCAAACAGAACAAGCTGGACAACCCCACCACCACTGCCGGCACCATCGGCAGAATGGCTCTTGAAGTCCTTTTCTTCCGCTCTCTTTTCCGCAACACCAAGTACGAGTATCATGAAGGCCCCAAGCTTCGCTACCAATGGGAAAAATGGCTCTGGATCTTCGGACTTTTGTTTCATTATTCATTTTTGGTCATTTTTCTCCGCCACCTCAGATTTTTTACGGAGCCGGTCCCCGGATTTGTTCACAGGCTGGAAGGTCTCGACGGCATGCTCCAAGTGGGTCTTCCCGGGATCTATATCACCAACTTGATCTTCATCGCCGCCGTCACATTTCTTTTCCTCAGAAGAGTTGTCATTCCTCAAGTGCGCTACATTTCCCTGCCGGCAGACTATTTTCCACTGTTTCTGCTGTTCTTCCTCGGACTGACGGGAATCCTCATGCGGTATTTCTCCAAAGTGGATGTGGTCAAAGTGAAGGAACTGGCACTGGGAATCGTCACTTTCAACCCCGTGGTCCCTTCGGGCATCGGTGTCCTCTTCTATATGCACTTTTTCCTCCTTTGCGTCCTGCTCGCTTATTTCCCCTTCAGCAAGCTGATGCATCTTGGAGGCATCTTTCTCAGTCCCACACGCAACATGCCCAATGACTCGCGCATGAGACGTCACGTCAATCCTTGGAACTATCCCGTCAAAGTCCACACCTATGAGGAATATGAGGACGACTTCAGGGAGAAGATGATCGAAGCCGGTTTACCCGTGGAAAAGGAGTCCAAGTAGATGGCAAAGGTACCAAAACCAAACGAGCTCGTTTTTGATTATAATGTGCCGCAAAAGTGGTGGATGGACACCAAGCCCGAGTTTAAACCCGGAACGTGGTGTTACCCCGGCAAGGCCAAGAATTTGGAAGTTCTCGGACTTCCCAACCCAAGAGAGTGGTCTCCCCTGGATGAAGATTGGAAACTGCCCTCCAACTGGAAGGAAATCATTTTTGAAGGCATGAGAGACTGCCTGAACAAGTACCGGTCCCTGCGCGTCTTCATGGACATCTGCGTACGCTGCGGCGCCTGCTCGGACAAGTGTCACTTCTACATCGGATCTGGCGATCCCAAGAACATGCCCGTGCTCAGGGCCGAACTCCTTCGATCCGTTTACCGGAAAGACTTCACTCTGGCCGGCAAGATCATGGGTCGAATCGCCGGCGCACGCGAGTTGAACGAAGAAGTCATCAAAGAGTGGTTCTACTATTTCTTCCAGTGCACCGAATGCCGCCGCTGCTCCCTCTTTTGCCCTTACGGCATTGACCAGGCGGAAATCACCATCATAGGCCGCGAACTTCTCAATCTTCTCGGCGTGAACATCGACTGGGTTGTGGGTCCCGCCGCCAACTGCTATCTCAATGGGAACCACCTGGGAATTCAGCCGCACGCGTTCAAGGATATGATCGAGTTCTTTGTGGAAGAAATCGAGGCCGTCAACGGCGTCCGTATTGAGCCCACCTTCAACCGCAAAGGGGCCGAAGTCCTCTTCATCACCCCCTCGGGTGACGTCTTTGCCGATCCGGGCACCTACACCCTCATGGGTTATCTGATGCTCTTTCATGAGATTGGGCTGGACTACACCTGGTCCACTTATGCGTCCGAAGGGGGCAACTTCGGGCTGTTCACCAACAATGACACTTTGAAGAAACTCAACGCCAAGATGTACGCAGAGGCAGAGCGCCTCGGTGTCAAATACATCATCGGTGGTGAGTGCGGCCACATGTGGCGTGTCATTCAGCAGTACATGGACACCATGAACGGCCCTGCCGATTTCCTGGAAGTTCCAAAGTCCCCCATAACGGGAACAGTCTTTGATAACGCCAAGTCCACCAAAATGATCCACATCGTGGAATTCACTGCGGACCTCATTCGCAATGGAAAGCTCAAGCTGGATCCCAGCCGCAATGACCATCTCCGCGTGACCTACCACGATTCCTGCAATACATCACGGGGAATGGGCTTCTTCGATGAACCCCGCTATGTCATAGAAAATGTCTGCAACAACTTCTGGGACATGCCTCCCAATTGCATTCGAGAGCAAACCTTCTGCTGCGGCAGCGGTTCCGGGCTGAACACGGATGAATTCATGGAAATGCGCATGAGGGGTGGCCTTCCTCGAGCCAACGCCGTCAAGTATGTCCACGACAAGCACGATGTGAACATGCTCTCAACCATCTGCGCCATTGACCGCGCCGTGCTGACCCCTCTCATGAATTATTGGGTTCCCGGAGTTGACGTGACCGGTGTTCACGAGATGGTGGGCAACGCCATTGTGATGGAAGGAGAAGGTGAGCGCACCACCGACCTGAGGGGCAATCCTTTGGAAGGAATGGAGGACTTGAGTGATGAAGATCTATAACGCCAAACTGATCATACCGGGACTGCTCATATTCGTCGTCATGGTCACGTTCCCCATCTGGTACAATAAGGGCAGTGCGGCTCCCCCTCCCGAGCCCAGTCTCAACACACCCGCCATTCAAAGAATGGCGGAAAAGCAGTGTGTTCTCCCCAAGGACCAAATGAGGACAGATCACATGCAGCTGCTCAACGAGTGGCGCACGGAAGTGGTCCGCAATGGCAATCGCCTCTATGTGGCCTGGGACGGCAAAGAGTACAACATGAGCCTGCAAAACGAGTGCATGCGCTGTCACTCCAACAAGTCCGAATTCTGTGACACGTGCCATGTCTATGCCGGACTCAAGAGCGGATCTCAACCCTATTGCTGGACCTGCCACATCGCCCCCAAGGAGAACAAGTGATGGAATCGAACAGAAGAAGCTTTCTTAAGATCGGCGGAATCTGTGCGTTGGGGCTGGGCGCCTTGCCGGTTACGAAAGCGCTCGCGAGAAAGGCTCTCCCCCAGGTGTCTGATTTCCCGGAAGCCCTCAAGGCCAATCAATGGGCCATGGTTGTCGATATGAAGAAGTGTTGGGAACAGGCGGATCGAGACTGCAAAGACTGCATTCTCGCGTGCCACCAGTACCACAATGTCCCTGATATCGGCACCATCAAGGAAGAAATCAAGTGGCTCTGGCAGGAAAGTTACCATGACACTTTTCATGACCAGGCCACCAAGTTCAATATTGCCAACATCGAACACAACCCCATCATGGTTTTGTGCAACCACTGCACCAGTCCGCCATGTGTCCGCGTCTGCCCCACAAAGGCAACCTTCAAAGACAAAAAAAGCGGCATCGTCAAAATGGACTATCACCGCTGCATCGGCTGCCGCTTCTGCATGGCAGGCTGCCCTTACGGAGCAAGGAGTTTCAACTTTCGCGACCCCATTCCCTACATCAAGACGGAATTGAACATGGCCTATCCGGCAAGGGAGCGCGGCGTGGTCGAAAAGTGCAGTTTCTGCACCGAGAGGCTTGCCCGGGGACTTTTCCCCGCTTGTGTTGAAGCATGCAGGCACGGTGCTCTCACCTTCGGCGACATCACGGATGCCGACTCCCCCGTCAGAAAGCTTCTCGCCGAGAATTACAGTATCAAGCGCAGGCCAGAACTCGGCACAGGTCCCAACGTCTATTACATCATATGAGGGGTGCGATATGCTTGAAAGGGCATTAACTGGAAGTCAAAAATACTACCGCCTTTTGATGGGCCTGCTCATTCTGATGGGGATGGGGTTCGCCGCATATCTCTACCAGTTGAACACAGGTTTGACCATCACGGGCTTGAGTCGAGATGTGTCTTGGGGGTTCTATATCGCCCAGTTCACCTTTCTCGTTGGTGTGGCCGCGTCTGCTGTCATGGTGGTCCTTCCCTACTACCTGCACAACGTCAAGGTTTTCGGAAGAATCACCATTCTGGGCGAATTCCTCGCCGTTGCCAGCGTCACCATGTGTCTCCTGTTCATCATTGTGGACCTTGGTAAACCCATGCGCCTTTTGAACGTCATTCTCTATCCCTCCCCCAACTCCATTCTGTTCTGGGATATGATCGTTCTCAACGGCTACCTGTTTTTGAACATTGTCATTGGCTGGAATGTGCTGGAGGCGGAACGCAAAGGCACCGATTCTCCCAGCTGGTTGAAACCCCTCATTTATCTTTCAATTCCCTGGGCAATTTCCATTCACACGGTGACCGCCTTCCTGTACGCGGGTCTTCCCGGCCGCCATCTGTGGCTCCATTCCATTCTGGCTGCCCGCTTTCTTGCGTCAGCTTTCGCATCGGGACCGGCCCTTCTCATCCTTCTCGCTCTTGTGCTCAGGAAGTACACCAAGTTTGATGCGGGCAAGGAAGCCATTGACAAGCTGTCACAGATTGTACTCTATGGAATGCTGGTCAGCATTTTCTTCATTGGCCTGGAGTTTTTCACCGCCTTTTACAGCAATATTCCGTCCCACCAGCACGGCTTACTGTATTTGTTTGTCGGCCTTGACGGTTATGGCAAACTTGTGCCGTTCATGTGGCTGTTTGCTTTGCTCGCCCTTGCAGCGGTGGTGCTCCTCATCAACCCCAAAACAAGGAAGGACGAGAAAACGCTCAAGATTGCCTGCCTCTGCGTCTTCTTCTCCATGTGGATTGAAAAGGGTTTGGGTCTGGTGATCGGCGGCTTCATCCCCAACCCCTTTGAGCAGGTAAGAGAATACCTGCCCACTGTGCCCGAATTGATCATCACCATGGGTATTTGGGCCACAGGATTTTTTGTTCTCACCATTCTCTACAAAATAGCGGTCTCCGTTAAGGAAGAGGTTGAATGATTCCAATGGTCTTATGCCTCAACCTGACCGCATGAGCAAAAAAGCCCGCACTCCAGTGCGGGCTTTTTTGCTGTCTCTTTCACACGGACAACTGAAGAAGCCCCCGCCGATTTGAAGCGTCACTCCCGACTCACAGAAATTTCACGTTTAACAGCCCACTGCACCGCTCACTTCGATCGCTCACTTCAGGACGGGAACATGGTGACACAATGAATTAGCCGTTGTTTTGAGAAAACGAATAGATTATATGCACTGGAAACAGTGGACCGCATGGTTCCAGGAAGGAGTCCGTCAGGAGTTTGCATGCACGGAGCCCCAAGGCTGAGTGCAACTCATGTGGCGAACGCCCAGAACCTCTGTTCACCAAGGCAAGAAATGCTTTCCAGGATCGATCCTCAGAGAAGAATAAAAAAAAGGAGTGTTGAATGAAACGGAATTTTGTATTGCTATTGGTCGCATCAGCCTTCGCTATTTCGGCGTGTGCGACGGACATGCACCCCACACAGAGGGGCGCTGTGATCGGAACAGGTGTGGGTGCAGGCACAGGAGCCCTTTTGGGCCAGGCCATCGGCAGAGACACCACGTCCACGGTCATCGGAGCGTTGGCGGGAGCAGCTGTTGGAGGCCTTGCAGGTGGCGCCATTGCCGGCTACATGGATCGCCAGGAACAAGAGCTGCGCCGTCTGGAAGCTATCTCTCAAGGAGCCACCGTGGAGCGCCACCAGCAGCAGTTGACCGTAACACTCCGTTCGGACGTCCTTTTTGACGTGGACTCCTCCATGCTCAAGCCAGGCGCCTATGATGAGATCGACTTCGTGGCGGACACTCTCCTTCGCTACCCTGAAACCGTCGTGATGGTTGACGGGCACACGGACAGCACCGGCTCTGCAGCCTACAACCAGAGATTGTCGGAAGAACGGGCCCTGTCCGTCAGGAATGCCCTCATTCAAAGGGGGGTTGACCACCGGAGAATCACCGCAAGAGGCTTTGGAGAAACGAGACCTGTCGCGAGCAATGCGTCCGAATCGGGCCGACAGCTGAACCGGCGTGTGGCGATCACCATCATTCCCGTTGAAAGATAAATCACTGAGATGCTCCGGGAAAACCATGTGAAATTCGTGGCCACTGGCGCTGTTTCTTAATGAGCAATACCCACGTGAAGCGTTCCATTCATCAATGCCTCAAGTGAATTCTTAACTTGGATTTCCTTGAGGCATTTCTTTTCAGGGAGCCGATTCCTTATCGCGCGAACCTTTTCTGGACCACACATAGAGGACGATTGCCGCTGCCGTTGCCGCATTGAGGGATTCCACACCAGCGTCGATGGGTATGCCAATTGCCGACCCTTTCCATTCCTCAGGCAGTCCCGGCCCCTCCATCCCCGGAAGCAACAAGAAACTCCCGGGGAACTCCACCGATTCAATGTCCCTGCCCCCGACGGAGAGAGCTTTCACGGGAAGATTGCGTGGAAGAGCTTTCACACTGGGCCCCCACAAAAAATGTGCATGAAGGGCGGTCCCTCCTGAGGCGCGCATGGCTTTGGGATGGTATGGATGGGCACTTTCTTCCAGAAGAATGATCCGGGAAACGCCAAAAGCTGTTGCCGAACGGACGATGGCTCCCACATTTTCCGGATCTTGAAAGGGCACAAGCAATGAGCATCCCCTGGGCAGTGGTTCGGACATGTCCCAGGCTTCAATGGGAGGCGTGTGAATGATCAAGAAGGGATGGTTTGTTCCGAAAACATCCAATTCATCGAAGAGGTCATGGGCAAACTGATACCACATCATGTTTTTGGGGGAATTCTCGGGCGGGGGATC
The DNA here is from genome assembly GCA_007125915.1 of Syntrophobacteraceae bacterium. Classification (GTDB taxonomy): domain Bacteria; phylum Desulfobacterota; class Syntrophobacteria; order Syntrophobacterales; family Syntrophobacteraceae; genus SLCH01. Next base: position 4,198 of record SLCH01000189.1, on the reverse strand, counting down.
CCCATCGGGGCGACTGATCCAAGCGGCACAGTTTTCCGGGAAGTGATTCAAAGTGTCGAGAACATGTCTGGATCCAAACACCAAAGCTTTGAGATGCTTTTTGATGCCCCTTCCCGAGAGCAGTTTGCGCGTGTCTTTGAAAGCCTTGTTCTTGTCGCTTTCGACCCATCGCACCACATGCTTCTTCACGGCAGCTGCTCTTCGCTCCCTTTCACGCATTGTGAGACGCTGAAAAACGACCAGGCGCCTCTCATGGGGCGTTCCGGGTATGTGATAAGCGCGGTCCATGACCATGGAGTAATCGTTGGGAAATTGCTTTTTGGCTGAAAAAATCTCCTCATCACAAGCTGGACCCTTCATGAAAATCACCAGTCCATCCTTTTCAAGGCACCCAGAAACACGCTGCAAAGTGGCGGGGATCGCCTCCACCGCACGAGTGATGACTCCTTTGACCGGCTTTTGAAAAGCGGGTGAAATGCCCTCCCCGATCACCTCAAGGCCGGACACGCTGAGTGCATCCAGCACTTCCTTGAGAAAAGCCACTCGCTTTTGTCGGCTCTCGGCAAGATAGACTTCCATCTCAGGAAAAGCTATTTTTAAAGGAATGCCGGGCATGCCAGGACCCGTTCCCAAATCCAAGAGGGGTGAAGGCAGCTTTGTTAAAACTCCCGGAAGAATGGAATCAACATACAGTTTGAGGACCATGTTTTCGAAATTGTGAATGCGAGTCAGGTTGAGTTCTTCGTTGTGTGATCGAAGCATTTGATGATATTGCCAAAGTTGCTCAATTTGCACAGAAGTGAAACCAATTCCGCACTTTTTCAGGAGTTCTGCCAATGCAGCGGGTGTGGCAGCAGCGCTTTTCTTTTTTCTATTCATGAAATCGCCCTTAAGGAGTTTGGTTCCCTTTGACCGGTGAGTACAGCAGTGACCAGAATGCCCGCATAATCCTTTATCAAGAGTGTTATAAACTGTGCAAGAGACATATTTTTTTCATGCCCAATGGCCCGTGATCTACCATGACAACCATTTGCTCGCCGTGTACAAGCCCGCAGGTCTGCTCATTCAAAAAGATGCGACGAACGACTCTTCCTTGCTGGATTTGTGCAAGCAGTGGATCAAATTCCGCCATAAAAAGCCTGGAGAGGTCTTTTTGGGTCTCGTTCACCGGCTGGACCGTCCCGTAGCGGGAGTGGTCCTTTTCTGCCGAACCTCCAAAGCGGCAGGACGAATCAGTGCGCAGTTCCGCAAACAGGAAGCCACCAAAATCTACTGGGCCATCGTGGAAGGATCCTTGAGCCCGCCACAGGGAAAACTCTGCCATCATTTGATTCGTCGACGGGAACTTTCGACCATCGTCCAGGATCAGCCTTGCGGCGCGAGCAAGGAGGCGCGGCTTCAATACAGGGTTCTGGATACGGCGAACCAGACAAGCCTTGTGGAAATCCTCCTGGAAACGGGCCGGCACCACCAGATTCGTTGTCAGCTGGCTCACATGGGCCATCCCATTTTGGGTGACCTTCGTTACGGGGCGCGCCACGCCCTGCCCCAAAGGCAGATCGCCCTCCTGGCAAAATGTTTGATTGTGACACACCCGACCCTAAAAATCCCTTTGCACCTCCAGTCTCCCCTTCCCAGAGAGTGGCCCTGGCGGCAAGGTTCTGAAGAAGCCAAAAGTGTTCCATGGAGTTGGTCCGAACTGAAGCCCGCGTTGAAAGAACACATCAATTAAAGTTTTTTTCCATGAGCATTTCCTTGCCGAATCAGCCAAACTATGAAATCTTTCATTACAAGGAAACCGCCAAACAGTTCTTCATCGTTTGGCACAAACCCTTTTGCATGGAAACGGGGAGGGAAAAAATGCAAAGCTTTATGGACGTCATCAAGAAACGCAGAAGCATACGGCACTACACCGATCAGGAAGTGCCGCAGGATCTGCTGAATCAAGTACTGGAAGCGGTTCAGTGGTCACCATCGTGGGCCAACACCCAATGCTGGGAAATCGTGGTTGTGAACAATCGGGAAACCAAACAAGAAATCAAAGAGACCATCAGCAAGGGAAACCCGGCGGCCAAGGCCATCGTGGATGCTCCCATTGTTCTGGCCATTTGCGGTAAGATCAATGCTTCGGGGTATTACAAAGGTGAAGTCACCACCAAATTTGGGGACTGGCTTCTTTATGACCTGGGAATAGCCACTCAAAGCATCTGCCTTGCCGCCCATGCTTTGGGACTCGGAACCGTTGTGGTGGGCCTTTTCGACCACGACCGCGTCAAGGAGATACTTCAGGTACCCGAGGGGGTAGAAGTGGTGTCGCTCATACCCCTGGGGTTTCCAGGAAAAGGGTCAGGGGCACCCAAGCGCAGAGAAATTTCCGAGTTCACTCATTATAATCGATTTTGAATCAGCCCGTCACGTTCCTGGTCATGTCTTGGTCAAGCATCCTTCAAAGAATTGCCCCCTCAAGGGGGCTTTCATGTTCTCATTCCAAGATGACGTGTCCATGTTTTCTTTGATGACCCATGGGAGAATTCATGACATCACAAGGGCGTGCAAAAAGGAAAAAGCCGCGCAGGCAAAGCTCAGGAAACACCCCTATGCTTTGTCTTTCGCGGCTTGGAATAATTCAAGTTATTTTTCGAAGGCTTTCAACAAGCTCAATTGAACTTGCTCAAGACGCTTCGGGACAAAGGAAACAGAGCGGACAATCCCCATTTATCTCAATGACGCGAATTGCTTTGAACATCCATGAAAACCCCAAACTCAAGAAAGACAAATGGCTTCGTTGAGCTCTGATCACATGAGACGGATACTGCCAGCGGGGCACAACTCCACGGTATCGTCAATATGATTTCTCGCGAGACTAGGCCTCATACTTGAAAGAGATTTTGACCTTGGCACGATACGCAACGACCTTGCTGTCCTCCAGCTTGAGATCCAATGTGGCGATTTCTGCGACTCTCAAGTCTCTCAGAGATTTGCTGGCGGTTTCAACAGCATTCTTGGCTGCATCCTCCCAGGAAGTTGTACTGGTTCCAACCAGTTCGATGAACTTGTAAACGCTCGACGACATAAGCATCCTCCTTATCCGGGCAAAGTGCCTCTTGATTCCATGATTGCCGCTCTGTTTCCAACTGAATGCCACCCCACTGAACCCTGACGCTTCCAAAAGAAAAGCGCATGGGGCCAATGATTCTGGTCGTGGATTTGAAGATTCTGTAACTAATTGAACTTAACTTTTTCAAATGATATCCGCTTCAGTGCTTTAGGATAGACAGCAGAAGCAAAGAACTGGACTTTGAAATGGAATCGGGTCATTCACAGTGAAATTCAGCATTCATCCATCAGATTATTTTAGAGAAATATAACACAAGGAGAATGCTCGATCCAAGTGAAATCTGGTTGTGACCTGAAAGCCCGAGTGAGAAATATTAATTTCCATGAAAAAACATTGATATGGAAGACAAAAAAAACAAAAGAACACCACCTGAGCCTGACGGGAAACCAGCCTCCTCTGATTATGCCAGTTCTCAGCCTTTACCTTTCGACCCTGATTCGCGTGGAGACCGTGTTGGTGGTCCGAATTTCCCCGTCAACAATATATTCCGCATAGACATCCATTCTGTTGTAGTAAAGCTTGACATTCCTGGTGTGTATTCGAACGATGAAACTTCCAGGCTCTCCATATCTGACGTTTTCCACATCTGTGCAAAAAAGCGGCGAAACATCGGCATAGGGACCGTCTGCCAGCCACCTTGTGCAGGCAGACCCGATGGGCTGGTCTGAAGACACTTCAAATGCATAGCATGTGAGGGAAGGCGAAGGCGATCCAAACTCTTCTGCCACCCATCGTATGCAGGCCCTCTCGATGGGAGGAGCGCCACGGCTCTGGAATGTCACATGGACCGCATAAGGCAGATCCTCGTGAACCACCTGGGGCATTTCCACCCGAAGCAATTTTAGATCGGCAGGAGTGAATCGGTCCCAGGGTTTTTCCAGGCCAGCGCAACCGGCGAGGAAAAACAAGAGCAGCAGCAATTTGAACGATTTTTGATAAAAAATCCCCATGCCAATCATCTCCTTCCATGTGTCTTGCATCAAAAGACGGCCAATAGTTCAAGCAACGGCGCCCAAACAGAAACATCCCCGCGGCATGAAAAAATTCAGCGCGTGGGGATACAGGCTGGTTTGCTAACGT
>SLCH01000066.1 GCA_007125915.1 Syntrophobacteraceae bacterium | reverse complement strand
TGGCTGGAGGCTCACGGGTTCCGGACAGCCATCCTCTCTCAGCCCCGGTACGATTCTCCCCATGCATTCGGGGAATTTGGGCGCCCCCGGCTTTTTTTCGGCGTCACCGCCGGAAACCTGGATTCCATTGTGGCCAATTACACGGGGAACGGGAAGGTTCGAGACGAGGACGATTATTCACCTCAAGGGAATCCCTATTTCGGCAGTGAGCGCTCACGCCGGAACCGCCGCAGGCCCGATCGGGCTTCCATCCTTTACACTTCACTGTGCAAGGGAGCCTTTCAGGGAGTCCCTGTGGTGCTCGGCGGCCTGGAAGGGTCCCTCAGAAGGTTTGTGCACTACGACTATCAGCAGAATAAGCTCCGGGGGTCCATCCTGACCGACTCCAAAGCAGACCTGCTGGTGTATGGCATGGGGGAGCGCGCCATCCTGGAGATCGCTCAGCGGCTTTCACAGGGCAGATCCCTTCAATCCATTGAAGGAACCTGCGAAAGACTCACTGAAGGGGAACTCAGGGCAAGAGACCTTCCTCCAGATGCGGTTCAGCTGCCCTCCTGGGACGACATCAACCATGAAAGGAAAAAGTTTCTCCATGGGGAACGAACCGTGGACCGTCATGCGCGAGGACTTTTTGCAACTCCCCTTCTTCAAAAGCAGCAAAGCATGTGGGTGCTCCAGAACCCTTCGCCTCCTCCTCTCACACCCGCCGAACTGGATGCGGTTCATGCACTCCCCTTCCAGAAAGCTCCCCATCCTTCCATGGGGGATGTGCCCGCATGGCGCATGATTCAGAACTCGGTCACCATTGTGCGAGGGTGCGTGGGGAACTGTTCCTTCTGCTCCATAGCCCGGCACCAGGGACCGGTGATCGTCAGCCGAAGCCCTGACTCCATCCTGAAGGAACTGAAGGAGCTGTCGGAAAAAAAAGATTTCAGAGGGACTGTCAGCGACCTGGGAGGACCTACGGCAAACCTGTTCGGGGTTTCGTGCTCCAGAAACGCCCCCTGCAAACGCCGGGACTGCCTCTATCCCCGGATATGCCGCCACCTTCGAATCGATGAAGAAGCCATGCTGAAGCTGCTGGAGGACGCTGCGGCTTTGAAGGGCGTGAAACATGTCTTCGTCTCTTCGGGCCTGCGCATGGAACTTCTCCTGAGAACCCCCCGCCTTTTGGCCCGGCTTTTGGAGCGGCACACTCCAGGAGCCATGAAAATCGCCCCGGAACACACGGAACCACATGTTTTGCGCCTCATGCACAAGTGCGGCCCCAGTGTGCTGGAAGAGTTCCTGAAACTGGCCCGCCGTATCGCCCGCGAAAAAAACATCAGGGCTCAGTTCACACCCTACGTGATCGCGTCCCATCCCGGCTGTCGATCAGAAGACATGAAACGTCTGGCGGAAAAGTTTGAAAAGCTCCGTTTGCCCCTGCGGCAATTCCAGGATTTCACTCCCACCCCCGGCACCCTCTCCACGGCCATGTACGTGGCTGGCCTCGACCGCGACAGCCGCCAACCCATTCACATACCCCGAGGCGACAGCGAACGCCGGGCGCAGCGGAAAACTCTCCAGGAAAGAATGACCCTCACCTAGCACGTTCAGCCTTGTCCAGGGCGGGTAGATGAATCTCCACGGTGGTTCCTTCCCCTGGCCTGGATGCGACCGTCAAGTAACCCTCGTGCCTTTTGATGATGGAGTAGGCCAGGGTGAGCCCCATTCCCATTCCCTTTTGGGCGCCCCTTGGCTTGGTGGAAAAATAGGCATCGAAAATTTTGTCAAGGTGCTCGGATTCCATTCCCGGACCCGAATCGGATATGGAAATCTTCACATATTTTCCGGGCTTCATGGCGGAAAACCGGCCCATTTCTCTTTTGCAGGAAAACTCAACATTCTCAGCTTTGATGTCTACGGCGCCGCCAAAAGGCATGGCCTCCCCTGCATTTTCCAAAACACTGCACAGGGCCTGGCTTATCTGAAAAGGATCCATTTCCACAAGCCAGAGATTTTCACAAATGGAGACCCTTCTCTCCACACGGAATCCATCCAGGGCTGAATAGACAGAGTTTCTGAGGACGGTGGTGATGTCCGCTGCCAGTTTGCTCATCATTCCAGCCTTGGAAAGGACAAGGAACTTCTTCACCAGTTCCGCCGCCCGCAAAGTTCCCTTGTAAGCTTCCTGCAGTGTATGGGAGACGGGCTCCAGGGGTTCTATTGACAACTGTGCCATGTTGATATTCCCCATGATCGTACCCAGGAGATTGTTGAAATCATGGGCTATGCCCCCCGCCAGAATGCTCGCCGCCTCCAGCTTCTGGAGCTTCAGGACTTCTTTCTCCATTCTCTTGCGGGCATCCTCGGCCTTTTTTCTCTCCTCGATCTCATGGCGGAGACTTTTTTCCGTGCCCTTGATGATTTCGTAACTTCGAGCGTTGGCAATGGCGAGGCCGCACACTTTTCCCACGTCCATCGCCAGGTTGATGTACCGGCTCAAATATTGAGGAAAAGCCACACCATCAACCAGAACCACTCCCAGGGTTTTCTCCCTGTGACTCACCTTGATGAGAAACCCTCTCCCCGATTCCAACACCATGTGATCCCCGTAAAAATTTTCCAAAGGGAACCGTGTGTCCCCTTCATCCTCTGAAAAGGCGGCTTCATGTGCTTTCACGGGCTCAACAATGGGCGTGTAATGGAGGATTTCCGGCGCAAAGAGCATCCTGAAAAGACCCAGAATGTCGTCAATGGCTTCCTTTTCCCCTTTTATTTCCGCCATGCGTGCCGTGAGTTCACAGGCCATGGCGTAGTCTGCAGACTGCCTCTCCGCAAGGTGCCTTTGCTCCCGGCATGTTTCAGCTTTCCAGTGCAAAAGGGATTTTTCCATGTGAAGGCGCAAAACGTCCAGGCCAACGGTCACCTTTTCCCAGGGGCGCTTGACAAAACGGGCAAAATCTTTCAGGCGCTCAAGGCTGCCGGACACAACCCCCGTGTCGACCAGCGCGAGCCCTGTACAGGACTCCTCGAAAAACTGCGGGGCCATATCCCTGTCAAACCCCCACTGGTCAAGCATTTCCTTCCAGCGCAGCAACCAACCGGGCGTCAAAATATAAACACCCTTGCGGAGATAATCATCCACCAGCTCCCTGGGAGCCACAAGGTAAAAGCACTGCTCAAACTTTTGAAGAGGAGGCAGTGTCTCACCAGTGCGGCTCAAATTTCTGACACCCAGGCAGGCACCCCCCAAAACCACGCTGCACATTGGGGCATCTGCCCAGCGAGAAGGAAAACCCCATTGTCGCTGGTCCATCCCTCGAGGCCCGGTGCAGGGCGAAGGAAAGAGCTTCAGGCGGACGCCGTCCTCATGGAGATCACGGGCAGCAGCCATTCCTTCAGCGCCAAAATTCTCACACAGACCAATGCAAAACTCACCGCTCATCTTTCACCCAATTGAGCGGGTACTCACCCCACTTGCGCACGGCATCCCCTATGGCAAAGAGGACCTCTTCTTCCACCTGCCAGGGAATTTCCCCATGGTTGTCCCCCAGAATGAATCCCCCTCCGGGCCCCGCTTGCGCAATGGCTCTTTTCACTTGCGTTTCTGCTTCCCGGGGGGTCCACCTGCGCATTTCGATTCCATTGAGATTTCCAAGAATCGTTAATTTTTGAGATGCAGCCCTTTTGAGTTCGGCAAGATTTTCCTCACAGCTCACCCCCACCATGGAGGTTCCCGTCACGGCAAGATCGTCCAGTATGCCCAGGCTGCGCCCCGAGGCCAGGTGAGTGGCCGTGGGTCCCTTGATGGCGCGGATCGCTTCTCTGGCCACCTCGAATCCCGTTTTGAGGTAAATGTCTCGGGGAATTATGGTCGGGGATGAAACGGGATCAAAATAACAGATGGCTGTCGCACCAGCGGCCAGCTGAGCATTGGCCCACTGGATGGAAAAGGCCTTGTTCAGCTCCATGAGGCGCCAAAACAGCTGCGGGCGCTCATAAAT
>SLCH01000209.1 GCA_007125915.1 Syntrophobacteraceae bacterium | reverse complement strand
GCATCAACCCTCGCCATTGGCTATTCCAGGAGGACACAATGCCCTTGAACTGGGTCGAAATAGACCTGGCCGCACTTCGGCATAATTTCATGCAGGTGCGCCAGCACATTTTACCGGAAACACAAATCCTGGGAGTGGTCAAATCTGACGCTTACGGACATGGCATGGTGCCCGTTGCCAGGGAACTGGCACAGTCGAGATGTCACTTCCTGGGAGTGAGCAAATACTGGGAAGCAGAAAAACTTCGAAAAGCAGGGCTCGAGCTGCCCATAATCGTTCTCCTGGGCTTGGAGCCCGAAGAAATGGATGCCGCCATCGCGCAGGACATCCGTCCTGTCTTGTACAGGATGGACCATGCCAGATCACTGAGCCAAAGGGCTGTGAGACACCAGAAGAAGGCCTCCTTTCATGTGAAGGTGGACACGGGAATGGGACGCCTGGGAGTGCCCCTGGAGAAGCTTTCAACTTTCCTGGGTCAACTGAAGGAGTTGCCGGGCATGCACCTGGAGGGAGTGCTGTCCCATTTTGCCGTGGCCGACGAAGGGGACAAAACCTACAGCGAGCTTCAACTGGCGAGATTCAAGGAGGCCCTTCAGCTCACCCGGGAATATGGGTTTGACGTTGCGTATGCCCACATTTCCAACAGCGCGGGTCTTCTGGACCTTCCCCAGGCTCAGTTTCAGCTCGTACGCCCTGGCATCATGCTCTACGGTTCCCCTCCATCCGATGACCTTTTGAACCCTGTGACCCTTCGCCCTGTCATGACTTTGAAGGCCCGGGTGATTCAAATCAAAAAGGTGTCGGCTGGTCAGCCCATCGGCTACGGGAGAACCTATACAACCTCGAAGGTCACGACCATCGCCACACTTCCCGTGGGATACGACGACGGCTATTCAAGGCATCTGTCCAACAAGGGGGCGGTTCTCATAAAGGGACAACGAGCACCGCTGGTGGGAAGGGTTTCCATGAATCTGATCACCGTGGATGTGACCCATATCCAAAACGTTTCTGAAGATGACGAAGCGGTCCTTCTGGGGCAGCAGGAAGGGAACCGGATCAGCGCCGAAGAAATCGCCCGCCTGTGCGAAACCATCAGCTACGAGGTCTTCTGCAGCCTGGGCAGGAACCGCCACCGGCGCTTTCTCAATGGAACCTTCCCCGAGTGAATGAAAGGTTTTGCAGAGAGCCTCATCACCGGCCGCCGATTCCCTGAAAAGAGCTTTGCTCTTGACCCTCGCGCCAAAAATGATATGGATGCCTCCATTTCCCGATAAAATTCAATGGGGTCCGCTCCTGAGGGGGACTCAACGGCACAGATGCCGTGCCAGGCCCTATGAACCTCTATGAGCCTGCAGCATTTTTTACTTTAAAGTTTGTGAGGAGGATACGCCCAAAATGGCCTTCGTTCGCGACAAAATCATTGAATCGCTCTCCCTTGCCATTGCTTCCATTGGAGAATCAGCAAACCATCCAAACCAAGTCCCCTTCTCCATGGAGCTCAGTGCTCCCAGGGCCGCTCAGCACGGGGATTATGCAACCAATGTGGCCATGACACTCACCCGTGTGCTCAAGCGCAACCCCAGGCAGATCGCTGAACAGATCGTGGCCCGCTTTGAAGATCCTCATGGCATTATTGAAAAGATGGAAATCGCAGGCCCCGGTTTCATCAACTTCTTTGTCAAACCCCGGGCCTGGGTGGGCATACTCCATGAGATTTTGAGCGATCCTCTTCATTATGGCAGGCAGAATCTCGGACTGGGAAGAAGAGTGCAGGTGGAATTTGTCAGCGCAAACCCCACGGGCCCCCTGCACATAGGACATGGACGTGGAGCCGCCACGGGCGATGTGCTGGCCAGCCTTTTGAGCGCCTGCGGCTACCGGGTGGACCGGGAGTACTACATCAATGATGCGGGCAACCAGATGAACACTCTCGGTGCAAGCCTGTACTATCGCTACCAGGAGCTTTTCGACGAATCAATGGAATTTCCTCAAGGCCACTACCAGGGAGAATACATGAAGGATCTGGCCCGGGAGTTCTTTGAAGAGTTTGGGGAGCGCTACAGAAAGGTCCCCCTGGAAGAGGTTCTCCCCGCATTTTCCCGTTACACCGGTGAGCGCATTCTCAAGGGAATCCAAGAGGACCTGAATGATTTTGGCATAAGATTTGATAATTGGTTCAGCGAGCAGGGCCTCCATGATGCCGGTGTCATTGAAAAAACTCTCGAGGAGTTGCGGGAAAAAGGATACATTTACGAACATGAAGGCGCCACATGGTTCCGCAGCACGGACTTCGGCGACGAAAAAGATCGGGTGGTCATTCGAGCCAATGGCATCAGCACCTATTTTGCTGCGGATCTCGCCTATCATAAGAATAAGTTCTTTCGAAACTACGACCTGCTCGTGGACATCTGGGGAGCGGATCACCACGGATACGTGGATCGCATGCTCGCAGGCATTCAGGCAATGGGCCGCAAGCGCGAAGACCTGCAAATCGTCCTTGTCCAACTGGTCAACCTTCTTCGAGGCGGAAAGCCCGTTGCCATGTCCACCCGTGCGGGTGAATTTGTGACTTTGAGGGAGGTTGTCAATGAGGTGGGAAAGGACGCGGCCCGCTACATTTTTTTGACCCGAAGATCCGACAGCCCTCTCGACTTCGACCTGGATCTGGCCAAAACGCAAAGCAATGACAATCCCGTGTTTTATGTGCAGTATGCCCATGCCAGACTTTGCAGAGTCTTTGAAGTGGGGCAGGAACGGGGTTTTTCTTTCCAGTGGTCTCCTCGCCAAATGGAGGAATGCATGCAGAGGCTCACCCTGCCCCAGGAGAGGATGCTTCTCAAGATGCTCGGTGAATATCCCGCCACCCTCGCCAGCAGCGCAAGGTCACTGGAGCCTCACCAGATTCCCTATTACCTGCATGAACTGGTTTCCAGCTTTCACAGTTATTACAATCAAAACCGGATTCTTGGGGACGATACTCAACTATCAAAGGCGAGACTTTGTCTGGCGGCGGCGGTGAAACAGGTCATTGCCAATGCTTTGGGCCTCTTGGGAGTGGATGCTCCACATAGAATGTGAGAAATCTGTCAGCAGAAAGGCTGTTTTCAATGGCCACGCCAGCCAGGAAGACTTCGCGTGCAGACCGGGAGGAAGCCAGGAACGGGCCCAAACGTTACCGGCTCGAACTCACCCGGCTTCAAATGATCCTTGGAACTGCGGGCCTCATCATGGGGTTCACGTGGATGTTCGTTTTCGGCGTTCTCATTGGAAGAGGAATTCCCCTGACAGATCATCAGGAGAGCAGCCTCAAAAATGATTTCCTGCGCTTTCTGGCATTGGACAGGAAACCGCCTGCCCCTCCGGAAAATGTCGCGGAAACATGGGAAAAACCGGAGAAAATGGTGGCATCCCTCACCTACTTTCAGGACCTGACGCAAAGGGGCGGGAAAAACTCCCTCATGCAGGGGCAGGGCACTCAAGAGGAACGGCAGGAATCGTCGGGACCACCAAACATTCTGACCAAAAGGGAGAAAAAAACCAGCGAAACACCCACTCCACGGAGAGGTGTCCGGGAATCTCAAGGGGAGGACAGGGTGAGTGCACCAAATGGCCCTTCAATGGAAAAACCCGCTGAATATTACACCCTCCTTGTGGGATCCCTCAAAGAGATTGAAAACGCCCAAAACCTTATGAAGAGCTTGAGAGAAAAAGGATACGAGGTGCGTATTGAAACCCTGGACCTCCGTGACAGCGGGCGCTGGAATCGTGTTCTGGTGGGTACATTTAAAAGCCGTGAGGCCGCACTGAACTTTGCCGTGGACTTCAACAGAAAGGAAAGCATGCAGGGGCTTGTGATCAGGGAGTCCAGTTGAAAGGACTCATGAGCAATCATGTCGATCCCTTGTGGAACGCGGCACTTCAGGCCTAAGCTGTTTTTATCCTTTCACCTGCCAGGTGGAACTGAAAAGAATGATGCAAAAAATTGAGCGTTTCAGGCACT
>SLCH01000128.1 GCA_007125915.1 Syntrophobacteraceae bacterium | reverse complement strand
CGGTGATAGTTGAACCCTTCGGAAATGGGAACATGGCTCTTCCCCGTTCTCCGGCGAACCTCAAGGAGGAAGGCCCGCCGAAAGGAGTCATTGTCAAAAATTCCGTGAATATAAGTTCCCCATGCTCTTCCATCGGCCACGGTCAGTCCTTCGGAAAGGCTCGAGAGCTCTCCATCCTTGAGACGGGTGTGAAAGAGGGGCACCGCTTTCCCCAGGGAGCGGCTTCTGCCCATGTGGATCTCGTAGCCCTTGAGCACCTCCGGGGAAGAAAGATGCTTTTCCGCAGCGCAGACCACTTCCACCTGAGAAGTGATCTTCTCCGGAAACATCTCCGTTTCCATGTCCAGAAGCCCGAGTCCCTCCACCTCCTTGAGACGGCTCTCCACGCCCAGGGGATCCCTCACACTCAAGCCCATCATCTGGTATCCCCCGCACAGCCCCACAACTGTCCCCCCCCTCCGGTAGTAGGCGACGATGGCATGAAAGAGACCCGAGCCCTTCAAAAAATCCAGGTCTTCCAATGTGTTTTTACTGCCGGGAAGAATGATGGCATCAAAATGAAAGACCCTTGAAGGATCGTCAAAATAAGCCAGCTCCACCGATGGTTCCTGTTCAAAGCAGTCAAAGTCCGTATAATTGGAAATGAACGGCAGGCGCACCACACCAATGCTGATGACGTTATCCCGAGATGGTTGAGGCTCTCGCTTCATGCGGCGGGTCAAAGCCACGCTGTCTTCTTCCTGAATGGCCAGGTGACTGAAATAGGGGATCACTCCCAGGACCGGCCGCTGCCCCCGATCCTCAAGAATTTGAATCCCACTTTGAAAGAGCTGGGGGTCACCTCTGAACTTATTGACCATGAATCCCGCAATGCGTTCCTGCTCCCGCGGCGTGAGGAGCATGAAGCTTCCAAGGAGCGCGGCGAAAATGCCCCCCCGATCTATGTCTCCCACGAGCACGCAGGCAGCATCGGCCATTTCAGCCATGGCCATATTGACCAGATCATGGTCTTTCAGGTTGAGTTCCACGGCACTGCCGGCTCCTTCCATCACGATCACGTCGTACCGGGCGGCAAGCCTCTCATAGGAATCTCTCACCAGGGAAGCCAGCTCTTTTTTGTATTGGTAGTATTCCCGCGCCGAGAAGTTGCCCACGGACTTTCCCAGAACGATCACCTGAGACCCCATTTGGGACGTGGGCTTGAGCAATATGGGATTCATGTCCACATGGGGGGCGATCCCGGCCGCCTCCGCCTGCACCACCTGGGCCCGTCCCATCTCCCCCCCTTCCAGGGTGATGTAGGAGTTGAGAGCCATGTTTTGAGCTTTAAAGGGCGCCACACGATAACCATCCTGCGCCAGGATTCTGCAGAAGGCGGCTGCAAGGACACTTTTGCCCACATCGGACCCGGTGCCCAGAAACATCAGTGGCTTCACTCGTTCTTTCATGCAAAGAAACCCTCACTGGCGGTGGCGGAACGCTCTGCAGCGTGCCACAAAAGATTCTGCCGCCCTGGGAGCACTTCCCCAGTGCAGGTGAATGTAGCTGGCGAGGACGGAACCGACCGCGTAGCCTTCCATCCGTGGGGAAGCATGCTTGCGCTTTCGCAGTTCGTAAACCTTTTGGACCGGTGCCCTTTCCCCAGAATCCACGATTTCCGAATAGTGAAATTCATGGCCCCTCATAACCATTCCGGGATCACCCAGGAGACAGGGTTCACGGAGAAGCACCTCCGTGTAGCCCAGAGCTTTACGCCGGGGAAGCATGCGGGTTCCAAAGGGCAGAAGCCCCGCCATGGAATGGGTGGTCCTCTCCAGAGTCTCTATGAAGCGCCCCAGGACCATGAGACCTCCGCATTCGGCATAAATGGGCATGCCACGGGCTGCTCCACTCCTCAGGGCCTCCAGGAAACCCTTCTGCCCCGACAGTTCCCTGGCATAGAGCTCGGGGTAGCCCCCTCCCAGGTAGACGCCGCATGCCGAGGGCGGGACCGTTTCGCCCGCCAGCGGGGAAAAGAATTGGATTTGAGCGCCAAAGGATTCCAGAAGCTCCAAGTTGTCGGGATAATAAAAGCAAAAAGCTGCGTCCCGTGCCACGGCCACAGGGATTTTGGAGGATGTGCATCGGGACTGAACCTGAAGAAGTTCAAACGGAGATGCCTTTTCCCTTTCATCCCAGGAAGGGGCGCCAGCCCTTTCAGGGGCAACGTCCAGAAGTCCCTTCCAGGCGCATCTTTTCAGGAGCTCATCGAGAGCCACGTGATCCTCCATGAGTGCCGTCAGCTTGCGCATCCAGTCCTCAGTGAGAACTGTCTCGTGAGCCGTGACCAGCCCCAGATGTCTCTCGGGCAAAGCCACTTCCGCTTCGCGGGGAATTCCTCCCAGCACGGGCATGGATCCTTCCACGCTTTCCAGGGCTTCTTCGAGATACCTGAGGTGCCCCACACTTCCCACGCGGTTGAACAGGACGCCCGCAAAAGAAAGATCGCCGTCAAAGTTCTGAAAGCCCTGCACCAGTGCGGCGGCACTGCGAGCCATACTGCGGGCATCCACCACCAGCAGGACGGGAATGTTCAGCCATTTGGCCATTTCCGCGGAACTTCCCCATTCCCTGCTTCCGTCGAAGCCGTCGAAGAGTCCCATGACACCTTCGACCACTGCTCCATGAGCGAGCTTCAGGCGCTGCTGAAAGAGTTCCTGGTTATAGCGGAGTCCCAGCATCCAGCCATCCAGGTTTCTGGACTCTCTACCCGAAACCACATGGTGAAAGCCGGGATCGATAAAATCCGGTCCCACCTTGAAGGGCTGAACATCCAGACCCCTTGCCCGCAGACTGGCCAGGAGAGCGAGGGTGAGAGTGGTTTTGCCGCAGCCGCTGTGAGTGCCAGCCACCATGAAAGCAAACTTTTCGGTCACGGCAGGGAAACCACTTCCACATTGCGGTGATTCAATTCAAAGATGAAGGCGTCCACGTCTTCCCTGGTCGCCCCCAGGCGATCCAAGTCCTTGACGACCAGCCTTTTGAACAAATCCCGCTCCACGTCCTTGATAACCTCGGAGCGGCTGGTGTAGAACCTGGCCCCTTCCACATCTTCAGGGTACCTTTCCCGGAGAAAGGACAGGCACTCTTCCTTCTGCTGAGCGAGGGGACCTTCATACTTGCCTCCATCCTGGGGGTGCAGTTCGTCCGCTCTCACCATGAGATAAACGGCTGTGACCTTATCTTCCATTGCAACCTCTTTCCTTTGTCTTCTCTTGGTCCAACTGTCCTGAATGACTGCCTTGCAAGATGAAAGGGCTCTCTGCCATTGGTCTTGCGAACAGTCGCATTCTTGTAATGAAAGGGCGGAAGCCCCAGATCAAAATTGTTATTATGCTCCCACCTTCCAGTCATGATCAAGGTTGACTTTCATGCTAGAATAAAAAAAATGTTCACCAGTTGAAAAACAGTCCCATTTTTAAAGTTTCGCTGCACTCGAGGGCAGTGAGCACACTCAGCATTTCAAAGAGGAAAGGTCGTTCTTGATGATCATGCCACGCGCTAAGGATCACCCCAAGACCTTCGAACAGGGTCCCATCCGTCCCCCCAGCGAAGCGGGCAGCCTGCTGCTTCGATTCACGCGCAATTGCCCCTGGAACCAATGCACCTTTTGCCCCGTCTACAAGGGGCAGGCATTCAGCCGCCGCTCCCTGAAAGAGATCAAGGAGGACATCGATGCGGTGGCGGCCATCATTGAAGAGCTGAAGGAGGTTTCCGGCCAGCTGGGTCAAAAGGGTGAGGTGAACGAGGTGGTTCTGAGCCATGTGGTATCTTCCCCCGGCTTCACGAGCCATCAAAGGAGCGTGGCCTTCTGGCATGCCACGGGCAAGGGAACGGTGTTTCTTCAGGATGCCAACAGTCTCCTTCTGCCCACGGACATCCTGGTGCAGGCACTGGAGCACCTCAACGCGAAAGTGCCCGGTGTCACCCGGGTCACTTCCTACGCCCGCAGCAGCACCCTTAACCGGAAAAGCCTTGAAGAACT
>SLCH01000028.1 GCA_007125915.1 Syntrophobacteraceae bacterium | reverse complement strand
TCATTCCGTCACCTGTGAAGAGGCCCTTGCTGTCCCAGAAACTTCCCCTTTTCTCATGGCTCCCCCTCACGGGATGGATCAGTCGTGATGTCCATGTTGAGAACATGAATCTGAACCTCGTGCTTCTGGGGAGATGAAGCTTCCGTTTGAATGGACAGCACCGTCTTCAGCTGCTTGCCCACGGGTATGTTCTCGAGCTTGGGGGTTATCTCCAGGCTGAATCCTCGGTCGCCGGCAGTCAGGGGCCTTTTCTGAAGATCCAGAAGGTCTTCGTCGTAGTCCATGCTGATGATTTTGAAGGATTCGCCCCGGTTGTTGACCACCAGGACGGTGCCCAGGCGAACTTCCTCTCTGTTGGCGAGCTTGCCCACCATGAGTGTTTGGGGTTTTACAGAAATTTCTCCCTCGATGATGCCGCTCACCCACAAAGTGATCTCGGGCTTTCGGGCCAGATCGGTTTTAAGTCTCACAAATCCGTTGTACACTCCCAGGGGAATCAGGTTGGACAGGGTGACACGGTAGTGTCTGTTTTCCTCCACGGTTTCGATGGAATATCCCACCTTGCCCTCCAGATTGGTTTCCACCTCCTTTATCTTAAAATCAAAAGAAGGAGACCAGCTCACCACATCGATCACTCTGTGCTGCAGGTGGTTATCAATCCCCCTGAATGAAATCCTGTCTCCCGGTTGGACCTGAATCAGGGGGTTCACGATTCCGTGCATCTGCAAAAGCGTTCGGGGATTTTCCGGGTCATTGCTGAAAAGGGTGGCGCTTTTCCTGACGCTCCCTTGATAGTCGGTCAAATCCATCTCGAGAGTGGCTTTTCCCTTGCTGCCGGGAGGGATTTCAGGGTCAAACTGAATGACTGCCCACCCTGACCCTGCGCTCACGCGTTCGATTTTCAGGACAGCCTCCCCCGTATTTCTGATCACGTACTCATGGGCGGCCACTTCTCCCTCCATCAACTCCCCAAAGTCGTGGATGGGGTTCACCACTTCAATGGCGGGGACGGCAGCCTGCGGGTGATCCTGCGGGAGAGCCATTGAATCGGGGGATGATTGGGCCAGAAGTGTGAGGGGGAAAACAGTCCAAATAAGAAAAAAGAATGAGGCGAAAAGGAGAAGGCATCTCATTTTTCTGGTCATATGGATGGTTCCTTTCTTGGCCGGGCTTCCATGATGAGCCGGTGCCCTTTGTTGACACTGACTTTTTGTACGGGAAAGTGGAAAAATGATCTTTTCTGCCGGCATCACCTGCTGGATTCAGGTGGTAAAGTGGTCATCAGTTCCCCGCAGGGGACCACAGCAATGCCCTCTTGTGCGAATCGGCCGGCCTGCTCCTTGAGCACCTTGAGGGTGCAAGGATAGGGATGCCCAATGGCAATGGCCGATCCTCTGGTTTTGGCTTTGGCGATCAACTGATCGATCTGTGACCGCACAAACCCTTCCGTTTGCACATGGTCGAGAAAGACGTCCCGCCGGCCCGTTGGCACCTGAAGCTTTCGGGCCGCGAAGACACCCATGCTGGATGCGGAAGTGCGGCTGTCCAGAAAGAACATGTCCCGTTGGGCGAGCTCGCGCAGAACCAGCTCCATGGCCGGAGCGCTTTCGGTGAAACGGGAACCCATATGGTTGTTGACGCCTCTGAAAAATGGGCTCGTGTCCAGGGCCGTGCGCAGGGAACTCTCAATGGCCTGCGCGTTCATGGACAGCAGGAGCGCCCCCTTTCCCGGGTTGACCTGCGGGTAGCCCCTGGGTTCCATGGGCATGTGAAGCAGCACTTCCCGCCCTCGGGAATGAGCCAGCCTGGCTATCTCTTTGCTGTGAGGCTGGTGGGGCAGGACGGAGAAGGTGATGGGCAAGGGAATATCAAGAAATTCCTTGGCCATCTTTAAATCCTGCCCAAAGTCGTCGATGACGATGGCAACACGCCCAATGGGAGGTTTCAAAGGGGGGGGTGGAGGCGGAGGCGGCGTGGGAATCTTGTGTCTCGGCAGAGGGTCCGTGTGGAGAGCTGCCAGGAGGGTTTGTTCTTCTTTCTGAGGTGCAACGGGCTGGGGGATTGGGACGGGGGGCGAAACAGGATGTTTTGGAGATCCGTCGTTTCCCAGCTGAGATTGAGCAGGTGTGCTTGCCCGGCGGTTCGATGAAGCCTCCGGGTTCTTGACCGGTGCCACCCTGTCACCCACTGTGCCTGTGGCGTAGGTTGAAGGGTCAATCCCACCCCTGCGTTCATATTTCTCCCCTTGCGTCTTCTCACGGGTCTCAGAAACTGCCGATGCTTTCGGGGTTGAGGGATTTGCGGGGTGCACCTCGGCCTTTGAAGCCGAATTTTCCTTCCTCTTGGTGGGTTCAGCCCTGCCCTGGGGTTTTGCCCCCTGTGGGTCCAGGGAGGCCATGTGAGTCCTGTCCCCTCCACTGGAGAGCCCAGAAGAAGCCACTGGAGGAAGAGGGTTTTTCTGATGATCGTTTTCCTGCCCCCAAAAAATGAGGCCCGAAAGGACCACAGCTGCGACCAGCCACAAGGCCGTGAGCGGCAGAAAGGGAACGCTCCACGATCCCCGTCTCTTGGAGGACCTTTTTCCCTTGGAGGCGGTGGAGCGGGAAGGGCGCTTTGCCCCCTTGGAAGGGGCTGGCTTCCGGCTTCGGCTGCCACTGCTTTTCCTGGTTTTGCGTGGATCTCTCGCTGGTGGCATGAACCCGTCAGTTTGCGTGCAATGGTGAATGATGTGAAGAAAAACGGTGAATCATTTCAGCAGCTCTTTCCTTGATTTTCCGTCAGAGCCCATGGGTGGTTCCCATGCAGCGGCAAAATCAGGTCCAGGGCTGGATTCACCCCATCATGACTGAAGCTGAGACATGTGATGAAATTCCGGGCCCAATGGGGGCTCCTTTAAGTTGTGAGCACCTGCCCTTTTACCAGAGAGGCCCCTGGTGGACAGGTGCTCACATCCATGTCTGGTCACCTGACTCGAATGTTGTCCATGATGCGGTAGCCTTTGAGCAGATCGAGCGCTCTGCGCAGCTGGTTGTCCTGGGCGAGGATTCTTTGAGATTCCTCCAGGGCGGCATCCATTTTGGGATCCTTGGAAGGCTTGGAGTTTTCCATGTGCCGTGGAAGGTCCACCTCTCTCAATCGCCGAAGGGGATCGACGGGGTCTTCCCCATCCTGGGAGGGGATTTCAAGCACCACCAGTATGTCCGGTTCGATGCCTTTGGCCTGGATAGAACGTCCTGAAGGGGTGTAGTAGAGGGACGTGGTCAGGCGAATGGCGGATCCGTCGGCGAGGGGGATCACCGTCTGTACGGAGCCCTTGCCGAATGTGGGTTCACCCATGATGATCGCTCTGTTGTGATCCTGCAGGGCTACCGCAACGATTTCCGAAGCGCTGGCGCTTCCCGAATTCACGAGGACCACAATGGGATAATCTCGAGGCTTGGGATTTCTCGTTGCCTCAAAACGCATTTTCTGACTTTCCAGGCGGCCGCCCGTATAGACGATGAGCCCCTGGTTGAGGAATTCGTCAGCCACTTCCACTGCCTGGTCCAAAAGCCCCCCAGGGTCACTTCGCAGGTCCAGGATCAGGCCTTTGAGGGGATCGTTGACGGCTTCCAGTTCGTTGAGAGCTTTTCGAAGGTCATTGGCCGTCCCACTCTGAAAGGTGGAAATCCGCACATAAGCGTAGCCCGGTTCAAGGGTGCGGAACCTGACGCTCTGGACGGATATGGTGTCCCGCACCAGGTCGAATTCCAGGGGTTTCTGTTCACCCTGCCTCATGATGGTCAGCTTCACTCCCGTGCCTTTGGGGCCTCGCATCTTGCGCACCGCTTCCGTAAGAGTCATGTCCAGAGTGGGCTGGTCGTCAATCTTGATGATCTGATCCCCCGCGAGAATTCCCGCCCGGTCCGCAGGGGTTCCTTCCAGAGGAGCCACAACGGTGAGGATGTCGTCCCGCATGGAGATCTCAATGCCAAGGCCTCCAAATCTACCCCTCGTTTCCACCTGGAGTTCCTTGTATTCTTCGGGAGTCATGAAGGATGAATGGGG
>SLCH01000026.1 GCA_007125915.1 Syntrophobacteraceae bacterium | reverse complement strand
CCCCCCCAAAAGGTCAGTCCGGTGGAAGTGAACCCCTTTACAACCCTGCGCCACCTGCACATCCATTGTGTGGCTGCATTCCTGAAGAGTCAAATGCAAAAAGCCCTTCCAAGGGGAAGGGCTTTGCAAGTCCTTTGCAAGTCCAAAGACCTGTTGCGCGCTACTTTTTCTCTGCAATCCTGAGCCTCGCAAGGGCTCTTTGCAGTGCCGCTTCGGCCACCGCGAATTCGTACCGGTCTTTCGCCTCCTTGAGACGCCTTTCGGCACGCTCCCGAGCTGCCTTGGCCCGCACCACATCGATGTGGGCCGCTTCTTCAGCCGCACTGGCAAGGACAGTCACCTGGTCGGGCAACACTTCAGCATACCCCCCCATGATGGCCACATGAGTGGTGGTGGTCCCCTTGCGATACCTGAGTTCTCCCACTCGGAGCTTGCTCAGGAAGGGAATGTGGTTGGGCAGGGCACCAAATTCACCCTCTTCCCCTGGGGCCACCACGATGTCCACTTCCTCACTGAGAAGTTTTTTCTCGGGGGTCACTATTTCAAGCAATATTTTATCCGCCATACGCTCCCCAATCTTTCCACCTATGAAGACATGGCATTGAATTTCTCAAGGGCCTCTTCAATCGTCCCCACCATGTAAAAAGCCTGCTCGGAAATATCGTCATGCTTTCCTTCACAGATTTCCTTGAAACCCCTGATGGTGTCTTCCATTTTCACGTACTTTCCGGGGACACCCGTGAATGTTTCCGCCACGTGAAAGGGCTGAGACAGGAAACGCTGAATCTTGCGGGCCCGTCCGACGACGATCTTGTCTTCATCGGACAATTCATCCATTCCCAAAATGGCAATGATGTCCTGCAGGTCTTTATATTTCTGGAGGATTTGCTGAACATCCCGCGCGGTGGCGTAGTGTTCTTCACCCAGAACATTGGGGTCCAGAATGCGGGATGTGGAATCCAGCGGATCCACGGCAGGATAGATGCCCAGCTCCGCGATCTGCCGGGAAAGGACTACCGTTCCGTCCAGGTGGGCAAAAGTGGTGGCCGGAGCGGGGTCTGTGAGGTCGTCCGCAGGAACATAAACGCACTGGACGGAAGTGATCGATCCCTTGGTGGTGGAGGTGATGCGTTCCTGAAGAGCACCCAGGTCCGTTCCGAGAGTGGGCTGATAACCCACTGCTGAAGGCATGCGGCCGAGAAGAGCGGAAACTTCGGCGCCGGCCTGAGTGAAGCGGAAGATATTGTCCACGAAGAGAAGCACGTCCTGGCCTTCCACATCGCGAAAATACTCCGCAACGGTCAAGGCGGAAAGAGCCACTCGCGCGCGGGCTCCGGGAGGTTCCGTCATCTGTCCGTAAACGAGTCCGGCACGGGGCAGTACCCCTGAATCTTTCATTTCATGGTAAAGGTCATTGCCTTCGCGCGTTCTTTCACCCACTCCGGCAAAAACGGATATACCTCCGTGCTGCATGGCGATGTTGTGAATCATTTCCATCATGACGACGGTCTTGCCGACACCCGCCCCTCCAAACATGCCCATCTTGCCGCCCCGGGGAAAGGGAACGAGCAGGTCGATGACCTTGACACCTGTTTCCAGAACGTTCACCGAAGTGTCCTGTTCCGTGAAATCAGGGGCTGGGCGGTGAATGGGCATGTATTTGTCCGTCACAATTTCTCCCATCCCATCCACAGTGCGTCCCACAACGTTGATGACGCGTCCGAGAACGGCTTCCCCTACGGGCATCATGATGGGTTTTCCCGAGTCTTTCACCTGCATGCCGCGCACAAGACCGTCCGTGAGGTCCATGCCGATGGTCCGCACCACGTTGTCTCCCAGGTGCTGGGCCACTTCCAGAACCAGGTTGTCTTCCTCGGGCCCAAGACCCGGATTGCTCACAAACAACGCTGTCATAAGGGGGGGAAGATTTCCCTCTCCAAACTCCACGTCGACAACGTTACCAATCACCTGTACGACTTTTCCCATGTTCATGGGTTTTTAACCTCCTTGACTACAGCGCATGCTGTGGTGGCCCTCTATCACTTCAATGCTTCAGCGCCACCGACGATGTCCATGAGTTCTTTGGTAATTCCGGCCTGACGAGCTTTATTGTAGGTGAGAGTCAATGAACGGACCATCTCCTTGCAGTTGCTCGTTGCATTTTCCATGGCGGCCATGCGCGAGGCATGCTCCCCCACGCTGGTCTGATACAGATATTCGAGCACCTGAACATAGATGTGATTGGGCAAAAGATCTTCCAGCAAGGCTTCATGAGAGGGCTCAAACAGATACTCCACGCTTTCGCCCTGGCCTTCTCCCAGATCCATGGGTTCTATGGGGAGCAGCTTCACCATTGTGGGAATCTGCCGCACCATGCTCACAAACTTGCTGTAGATGAGATAGACTTCGTCGCTCTCGCCCCCTTCAAACCTTTCAATGAGCTCACGGCCCAAACCGAGGGCATCGTCGTAGCTGGGCTTGGCCAAAAGCCCCGTCAACCGTTGTCCTATATTGTACTGCCGGCGCCTGAAGTAGTCCGCACCCTTCTTCCCCGCACAAGAAACAGTGACGCCAAGACCCTCTTCCACTTTGGCCCTCGCAAATTTTTCGGCCATCATGATGAGGTTGTTGTTGAAACTGCCACACAGCCCTCTGTCTGCAGTGATCAACAACACTTCAATGTTCTTGATTTCCGCCCGGGGAGTGAGCAAAGCGAAACCCGCTTCCTCTTCCACCCCTGCGGCGAGCCGCCTGATCACCTCTTTGAATTTCTCGGCATAGGGTTGAAATTTTTCCATATTCTGCTGCGCACCGCGAAGCTTCGCGGCCGCAACCATGTTCATGGCCTTGGTGATCTGCGAGGTCTTTTTGACGGCGTCGATTTTTCGTTTTATGTCCCTTAATGTCGCCATATCAAACGCTCTCTCTTCCTAAATCATGATGAATAATGACGCCCCGCAACTAAAAGACCTCCGCGAACTCCTGCAGCGCCTTTTTCATCTTTTCATCGAGCTCGTCACTGATGGCGTTCTTCTCCTTCAGTTCCTCAAGGATTTCGGGATATTTCCTCTCCACAAAAGCCAGCATCTGAGCTTCATATTCCTGAACACGCTCAACAGGAAACTGATCGATAAAGCCCCTGGTCCCCGAGTAGAGGGACATGACCTGTCTTTCTCCGGACATGGGCTGATATTGGGGCTGCTTGAGCAGTTCCACCAGACGTATACCCCGGTTCAACTGAGCCAGAGTGGACTTGTCAAGGTCGCTTCCAAATTTGGCGAAGGCTTCCAACTCCCGATACTGGGCCAACTCCAGGCGCAGACGTCCTGCCACCTGCTTCATGGCTTTGGTCTGTGCAGCACCACCCACTCGGGAAACGGAGAGCCCCACGTTGATGGCTGGACGCACGCCCGCGAAGAACAGGCTGGGCTCAAGATAGATCTGGCCATCGGTGATGGAAATCACGTTGGTGGGAATGTAGGCGGAAACGTCACCGGCCTGAGTCTCGATGATGGGGAGGGCCGTGAGCGACCCGCTGCCCAGTTCATCATTGAGCTTGGAAGCACGCTCCAACAAACGGGAGTGGTTGTAGAAAATGTCTCCCGGATAAGCTTCCCGCGCAGGTGGACGGCGCAGAAGAAGGGAAATCTGCCGGTAGGCCGCTGCCTGCTTGGAGAGATCGTCGTAAATGATCAGAGCGTGCCGGCCTCTGTCACGGTAGTATTCGCCCATGGCGCATCCCGCAAAGGGGGCGATGTACTGCAGAGCGGCAGGGTCACTGGCACACGCAGAAACCACGATGGTGTATTCCATGGCCCCATGCCGGCGGAGAGTCTCCACCACCTGCGCCACTGTGGACTTCTTCTGGCCCACAGCCACGTAAATACAGATGATGCCCGAATCTTTCTGGTTGATGATGGCGTCCACACCGATGGCCGTCTTGCCGATCTGACGGTCGCCGATGATCAGTTCGCGCTGGCCGCGGCCCACAGGCGTCATGGCATCCACTGCCTTGAGGCCCGTGTACATGGGTTCATTGACCGATTGCCGGGCAATGACACCGGGAGCGATGACTTCAATGCGCTGAAAATCCTTGGCCTCAATAGGGCCCATGCCATCGAGAGGGTTGCCGACGGAATCCACCACGCGACCCAGAACGGCATCCCCAACGGGGACTTCCGCAATACGACCGGTCCGGCGCACCTCTGAACCTTCTTTGATGTGAGCGTCGTCACCCATGATGGCCACACCCACGTTGTCTTCTTCAAGGTTCAGAGCCAAACCGTAAATGGTGCCCACCTCCGTAGGGAACTCAAGCAATTCCATGGACATGCACTTTTCAACTCCATATACGCGGGCAATACCGTCGCCCACGGAAAGAACACGCCCCGTTTCGCTGAGCTCAACCTTTTTCTCGTAATCCTTGATCTGATCCCTGATGATCTGGCTTATTTCTTCTGCTCTGATTTCCATTAAACTAACGCACCCCTCTTCAAAGATTCTTTAAAGTTGAGCAACTGTCGCCTCACGCTTCCATCCAAAACCAAATCGCCAATCTGAGCCACAACCCCTCCGATAAGAGCGGGGTCTTCCTGGAACTCGACGACGACTTTCTTTCCTGTCATTTTTTCCAGTGTTTCCGAAATGGCCTGCACCGCCTCCTCGTCCAGCGGGGAAGCCGCTCTCAGCTGAGCGCGCGCAATATTGGCGTTCTCATCCACGAGCTTCTGATAGTACTCAACAATCTCGCCGAGGTGCTGCACGCGTTTCTTTTCGATGAGCAGGTTCATAAAACTGCGAACAATGGGGGACACTCCGACCTTGTCGGCCACCGCATCGTAGACCCCTTTGCGGGTTGCCTGCGGATAGAGGGGATTTTGAACAGCATCGGCCAGTTGGGGGTTTTCATTCAGGAGATGCACAAAGTCCTGAATCTCACGCCCATACTGCCCAATCCAACCCCCCTCCACAGCAAGATTGAACAATGCCTTGGCATAGCGTTTTGCGATCACTAGATTCTTCACGTTGCCTCCAACACCTTTCGTCACAGGGAAGCATGTGGTCTTCCCAAAACTCTTACGGGGAAACGGCCCTCAGCTGGGCTTTCCCTGTGAACGACTTGCCTCCCCAACTCGGGACAAGAATTCCTGCACCAAACGGGCCTGATCTTCCGACTGCATGTTCTTGCGCAGCAATTCCTCGGCCGCCTGGACGGACATCTCAGCCACCTCATGCTGCAGACTCTCCTTGGCCAACTTGACTTCCTGCTGAATGGCCAATTCCGCCTGCTGCCGCAAATATTCCGCCTGACGCTTGGCAGCCTCTATGATTTTCTCCTTCTCCGCTTCCCCTTCGGCCACCAGTTCGGCAATGATCTTTTCCGTCTCCCCCTCGAGAGCGGCCATCTTGGCCTGGTATTCGGCAGCAACCCGTTCAGCTTCGCGTTTCTTTGCCTCTAGATCTTCCAGAGTGCTCTGGATATTTTCCCGCCTGGCGGAAAAAAAGTTGGCGATGGGCTTATTGAGCAATTTGTAGAGGATCGCCACCAGAATCACGAAATTGAGGGTGCGCAGAGCCAAATCCCTCCAGTCGTTTTCGTGCCCCCCGCCTCCTCCGGCCGCGAAAGCCACGCCACCGAAGGCCAGCACAAATCCTCCGGCAAGAAAGGTCTCCGTCAACCTCCTTTTCATCTTGCCCCCTTTCAGTGTTTTCGGCATCGATCAAATGCTCCTTCCCAATACTCTTTGCGCCAACTCCCTGGAAAAGGCCTGTACCTGCCCTTTCAGCTGATCCCGAGCCGTGCCCACTTCTTCATGAATTTTTGCCCGAATGTCCTGAAGCCTTCGAGAAGCCTCGTCCGTGGCCTCCTGAAGGAGATCTTTTTCCTGTTCGTAGGCCGAAGCTTTCATGTCCTGTATCCTGTTGCGGCCAGCCTGGCGCGCATCCTGAATTTTCAGATCAAACTCCCTGACGGCCTCCTCCACCTGGGCATCCATCTCATCGATTGCCGCCTGCCGCTCCTCTATGATTCGGCGCCGCTCTGCCAGAATGCGACGGATAGGACGATACAAAACAAAGTTCATCAAAACGAGGAAAACCAGAAAATTGACCATCTGAATAAGAAACGTCACATTGATGCTGATCATTTTGCCCTTCCCTCACTCTTCATAGTGTTTGAACATTGAAATTCAATATACAAAACCGCCGCTGAGGCAGCCCGCATCTCATGGCGCAAACAATCATCTTTCCCTTGGCACATTGAAGCATTGGTCTCGGGAGCATTGGCACAGAGGCCAAATATAGGCGAAGCTGTTAGCACAACGCAGTGTGATTGACAAGCATAAAGTAATAAAAATCACAATTGGCGGAAGCCCTTCAGGACAAGCATTCCGTCACCCTCGCTGGGTGTGAAAGGTGTACCGCCGCATGCTCACATTCTGGATGATTCCAATGGCAAAACAGAGGGTGATGATCGAGGACCCTCCGTAGCTCACAAAAGGCAATGTGATCCCCACCACGGGAAGAAGGCCGAGAACCATGCCGATATTGATGAGGGCCTGCCAAAAAATGAGGGAAGTCATGCCCACCACCAAAAGGGCGCCAAAGCGATCTCTTGAGCGCCGGGCCACTCTCAGGCCGAGATACACGAGCAGGCCGAAGAGGAGGAGAAGAAAGACACACCCCACAAATCCCCACTCCTCGGCCCAGACGGAAAAAATGAAATCCGTGTGCTTTTCCGGGAGAAAACGCAGATTGTTCTGTGTTCCATTCAAAAACCCTTTCCCCCAGGCCATTCCCGAACCGATGGCGATTTTGGACTGCCGAATGTGGTACCCGGCACCGAGAGGATCCAGTTCGGGGCTGAACAGTATCATGATGCGGCTTTTCTGATACGGCTTGAGAACATACTCCCAAAGAGGATACAGGGTCGGAATGATGGCCAGTGCCGCCGTCACAATATAGCGCCACCGCACTCCCATGAAAATGATGACCGTCATGCCCACCGCCAGGACCACCATGGCGGTCCCCAGATCGGGACCCGCCAGAATGAGCACCACGGGAATGAAAAGTATGCCCAGGGCGGGAAGCAATTTTTTCAAGTCGGGGTATGCGGGAACATCCTGGGACCCAAAATAGGCCGCAAGCTTCATGACGATCACGACCTTCATGAATTCGGAGGGTTGAAACTGAAAGCCTCCCAATTGAAGCCATCTCTTGGCGCCATTCACTTCCCTCCCCACAATGAGCACCAGCACCAGCAGAAAAATAAGAAGCAGATAACTCCAGAGGCTGATGGTTTTTAAGCGATGGTAATCCAAAAGGAGGGTTCCAAAAAGGACGGCCAGCCCCACAGAGAGCCACACCAGCTGCTTGACGAAAAGGTTGCTTCTGGGATTGTCCTGAATTTGAAGATACAATGCGCTGTAGACACTCAGCAGGCCCACACCGATGATCCCCATCAAAACCCAGAACAGTCCCCAGTCAAAGTTCTCCACCAGACGCCTGTCTATCATACCCCTGCCTCACCGCATCTCTTTAAAAACCCAATCATGACCCCACGCCGGATAATCTTCTTCCCAAAAGAGGCGAGTTCGGCACCTGAGGACACCAATTGGCAAAAGGATTCAAAATTCCCGGAGAGTGGATTCCTTGAAGAGCCACCCATGATGCAAGCGGCTTCAGGGATTCTCCTCCTGGACCACCCCCTTCAAATGAGCGGATATCACCTGCGCCACCAGAGGTGCCGCTGCGGAAGAACCATGCCCCCCGTGCTCCACCATGGCGCAGACCGTGATCTGAGGGTCATCCGAGGGTGCATACCCCACAAACCAGGCATGATCCCGCTCCCTTCTCTTTGCCTCCCGGGCATGAACTTTCCGGTTCACGTTGTCGGGAAGCCTCACCACCAGCGCCGTGCCTGTTTTTCCGGCAATGTCCAGGGATTTGTCCTGCACTGCCCTGTGCGCCGTCCCCCGCTGTTCATGGACCACGCCACGCAGGCCTGAGCGGACGATGTTCAAGTGCCTGGGATCGATGTGCACCTGGCGTTTGAGCCTGCCGCGCATCTCATCGGCTTCGCCCGTGCCTCCCCCTTCAATGCGCCGCACCACATAAGGCTGCCAGATCTTTCCCCCGTTGGCCAGAGCCGAATAAGAGAGGGCCATCTGCAGGGGCGTGGTGAGATTGAAACCCTGCCCAATGGAAACGGAAAGAGTTTCCCCCCTTTGCCAGGGGACACCCGTAGCCCTTCGTTTCCACTCGGCAGTGGGAATGAGTCCTGGATGCTCCCCATGAAGGGCGATGCCTGTGGGGGATCCCATTCCAAACAGTTTGGAGTAGTGAGCGATCCGATCCACTCCAAGACGCATGCCCGTCTGATAATAGAAGACGTTGCAGGACTGTATGAGGGACGATTCGGCATCCAGATTTCCATGACCCTGATCCCTCCAGCACCGGTATCTTCTGTTGGCAAAAAAGTAAAAACCGGGACAGTTGAATTTGGTGTCGAGAGCGATCACACCCTCACTCAGACCCGCAAGCACCAGAAAAGGCTTGTATACAGAGCCGGGAGGATAGGCTGCCCCTATGGCCCGGTTGAGCAGGGGACGCCCTGGATCATTGCTCAAGGCACGCCATTCTTCCCGCGTGAAGCCTCGAATGAATTTCTCCTGGTCAAAGGTGGGGCTGCTGGCAAGGGCCAGGATGGCACCATCCCGGGGATCCATGGCCACGATGGAGCCCGTTTCCCCTTCCAGGGCCGCTTCGGCCGCTTTTTGCAGTTCGATGTCGATGGTCAGCCAGATGTTGCGCCCGGGAATGGGAAGGACTTCTTCCAGGAGGCGCATGCGCCTTCCCAGCGCATCCACCTCCACCTGCCTGCCCCCGCGCCTTCCGTGGAGATACCGCTGATAGGCCCTCTCCACTCCATACCGGCCAATGTCCTCTCCAGGATAATATCCCTCAAATTCGGGACTCCTCAATTCCTGCTCGGTGATCTCGCTGAGGTACCCAATGAGGTGAGCCGCAACCCCATTCCAGAGGTACTCCCTCTTGGGCTCCAGCTGCAGGACAACTCCAGGCAGGCGCACTCGATGCGCTTCCACCCTCGCCAGGGTGTCCCGGTCCAGATCGGCCAGGAGCCGCACGGGCATGAATCGGGGATGATGCCTGTTGGCCGCCAGAATGTCATGAAATTCCTGGGGGTCACGCTCACACAGATGGGCCAGTTTGCGAACCGTTTCATCCAGGTCCGCCACGTCCTCCCGAATGAGCTGCAGATGGTAGGCAGGGCGATTTTCCACCAGAGGCACCCCGTTGCGATCGAAAATGATCCCTCGAGGTGCAGGGATGTCTTCCAGCCGAATGCGGTTGTTTTCCGACTGATACCGATACTTGGCTCCATGGAGAATCTGAAGGTGCCACAGGCGCAAGGCATAAACGATGAGAACCACAATGAGAATGCCTGTGAGGAGCAAATACTGCCGCCCGAAAAGGCTGCTTTCGCTATCCGAAAACTTCAGAATCTGCAAGGTGCTCTTTTTTTTATTCTTTTCTGCCATGATGCGGGCACCTTTCTTCCCTCAGAATCTCCCACCGCTCCTGCCGGCCCGGGAAATTCCAGAGAAGGGTCGTGTTGGGCTCAAAATGAAAACGAAACTCATGTCCTCCGTTCAGACAGCTTCCACAAAGGATGGACGATGAACATGGCGGAAAGAGTCATGACAGCGGAACGTGCCAGAAGGCTCCACCACATGTCCTGAATGAGGACGGACTCGCCCGGTTCAAACCACATAAAAAGTCCAAGCACCATCGACTGGCCCAGAGAAATGAGCCCGATGAGCGCCAAATGGAAAAAGGGATTTGCCATTTCCAGGCGCTCCATGGTGACGATGACCAGACAGCAGGTGACCACGTAGCTTCCCACATGAAATCCCCAAAACTTGCCCGAGAGAACATCGAGCACAAATCCCCAGAAAAATGCCCACGAAAGCCCGGCCAAAGGGGGCCAGAACAAAGCCACGGCAAACATGAGGGGCACGAAGAGATCGATCCTGAGAGCCTGGGCCGGCAATCGAGAAACCCAATGCACCTGGACCATGAGGAGAACGAAGGTGTAGATGAATACTCTCGGGAAGTGATAATTGCTGCTGGGCTTTCCGTAAGGCACCTGAGCCACGCGTCAAAAGTCCCGTGCACCCTGGAGAAAGGCGGGAATCACTCCGCCATGATTTCCTCGGGCATCTTGCTGTCCCGTTTGATGATGAGAACCTCTTCCAGGGCCGTGAGTCTTACGAGGGGCTTCACATGTATCCGCTGAAAGAGATCCACGGGATCCTTCACCACCCCCTGCACCACCCCCAGCCGGAGTCCCTTGGGAAAAATCCCGTCCTTTCCCGAGGTGACGATGAGGTCTCCCACCTGAACATCCTGATTACCACGCACATATCGCAGAAAGCAACTGCTGGAATCCTTGCCGCTCAAAACACCCCGCACCCGGTTTCTCTGGACGATGGCGTCCACCGCACTGCCGGGGTCGGTGATGAGAAGGATTCGCGAGTAGCGATCGGACACATCCAGGATGCGCCCCACGACCCCCTCATCGTTGACAACAGGCATGTCCGGTTCCACCTCATCGAGAAAGCCTTTGTCCACCATGAGCGTCTGGAACCACCCCGTGGGGTCATGAAGAACCACCTGAGCCGCTATGGTTTCTGCATGAATGGTGCTCTTGAAGTCCAGAAGGCGCCTCAGCCGCAGATTTTCCAGGAAAGCCTCCCGGTAATCGGCCAGCCGCTGCTCCAACCCCTGCACCTGTTGGCGAAGCAGTTCATTCTCTTCCTGCACCTGCCTGAGCCACACATACTTCTTGATGGTGTCTTCCACGGAACGGGTCACAGTTCCCACCAACTGAAGAGGCGGCATGAAGATTTCGGTCACGAAGCGCTGCAAGACATCCATGCGCTGAGCCGGACGAAAATTGAGGAAAAAAATATAGAAAAAGATGCCCAGGAAGACCAGGACTAAAAGTGCACCGCGCAGGCGGCGCAGCCATTCCATCATGACTGTGTGACCCTGACTGAGGATTATCCAGTCCGCCATCGAGGAAAACCTCGAATCGGGGGAAAGGCCCGACTCACTTTGTTTTCCAGACATCTGCGGCGTCCCGGGAAGTGTGGACGGTTCACTTTCTCATGGACCTGCAAAAAATGCAAAACTCCCAAATGAATAAAAAACCCGTGAATCACGAGAGAACGTCTTTGAGGATTTCTATGTCTTCCAAGGCCTTGCCGGACCCCAGAACCACCGTGGACAGAGGATCTTCGGTGATGGTGATGGGAAGGGCCGTTTCCAGCCGCAGCAGGTGATCCAGGCCCTTGAGCAGAGCGCCACCGCCCGTGAGAACGATGCCCCGATCCACGATGTCTGCGGACAATTCGGGAGGGGTCGTCTCCAGGGCGATTTTTATGGTTTCCACAATGGTGTCCAGCTGCTCCTGAATGGATTCGCGCACCTCATCGGAGTTGATTTCCACGGTTTTGGGAATGCCGCTCACCAGGTCGCGCCCTTTGATGGCCATGGTCTGCACCTCTTCCGTGGGATGAGCATTGCCGATGGTGATCTTGATCTGCTCCGAGGTTCTCTCTCCTATGAGAAGGTTGTACTTGCGCTTGATGTGCTGCAGTATGGACAAGTCCATCTTGTCCCCTCCCACACGAACGGAGCGGCTGTAAACGATTCCCGCCAGAGAAATGACAGCCACTTCTGTGGTTCCACCCCCGATGTCCACCACCATGTTGCACACGGGCTCCGTGATGGGAAGACCCGCACCAATGGCCGCAGCCATGGGTTCCTCGATGAGATAAACTTCCCTCGCTCCCGCCGATTCCGCCGATTCCCGCACGGCCCTTTTTTCCACCTGCGTGACGCCCGAAGGGACGCACACGATGATGCGCGGCCTCACGAGCCCCCTGCGGTTGTGCACCTTGCGAATGAAGTAGCGGAGCATGGCCTCGGCCACCTCAAAATCGGCAATGACTCCATCCTTCATGGGGCGAATGGCCACGATGTTACCCGGAGTCTTTCCCAGCATCATTTTGGCGTCCGTTCCCACAGCCAGCACTCGATTGGAACCGCGGTGATCCTGGCGAACGGCCACCACAGAGGGCTCGCAAAGAACAATGCCCTTGCCCCTCACGTAAACCAGTGTGTTCGCCGTTCCCAGATCGATGGCCAGATCATTGGAAAACCAACCCAATATTCGATCGATGAACATCTCGGCACTCTCTCCTCTGCGAACCTTTGAAATCTTCCTGTCACTTCATAAAGAGAAACATGGGTGCAAAACCCAAAAAGAATCATTTCATAGCACGGCCCCTGTGGATCTTCAATGACTATGAAAAGGCGACTAAAAAGAATCTTCCTTCAAGCATCCCTTCTTGAGGGGCGAGGAAGGGGGAAAGCCCATTTTGTTTCCCTTCTCATCCCCTTCTCTGCCTTTTCTCAGGACCTCCAGGCCAGCCATGGCCCCCCAGGGCTTTCCCTCTGAGTCCCTTTTTGTCACTTGACAAACAAAAAACTTTTCGATTATGTGTTCGTTTTTGCATCAATGAAATGATTGCCTCAGTTTGGAATGGGTGGTCGTGGCATCTTCCGTTCCCGACAGTCGCCCGGGAATGCTGACAACAGTGCTCCCGCGAACATCAACTGTCCATCATCACCGATTGAAAATGGAGACCAGGGGAAAAGCCCATGAGCAAGAGAACCTTTCAGCCCAGCAATCTGAAACGAAAGAGAACGCACGGGTTTCTCGTACGCATGTCCACCAAAGGGGGACGTCTCGTGATCAAGAGGCGGCGCGCTCGCGGCAGAAAGCGACTGTCCGTCTGAGGCGGCCTCCATCTTCAAAGCTTTGCACGAAAAGACAGCGGGTTCCATGATGGGCGAGGCTGCCTCCCCTCACAACCGTCAACAATCCTTTCCATTTCCCAAGACTCATCGACTCAGAAAATCCAGTGAGTTCGCCCGGGTCAGGGAGGAGGGACAGAGAAGGCGGACAGCCCACTTCACCATCAACTACCGAATGAACGGGTTGCCCCATCACCGATTGGGACTCGTGGTGCAAAAAAAATTCTGGAATGCCGCCCAAAGGAATCGAATCAAAAGGTGCCTGCGTGAGAGCTTCCGGTTGAACAGGCACCGGGTCCCCCTTCCCGGCAAAGACATCGTGGTGGTTGCTCGACCCGGGGCTGAAAAGCTTTCGTGCCTGGAGACGGGAAAGGAATTATTGGCAGCGTTTTCAAAACAGGATGGCCCGAGTGCATGATCCGCTTTCTCTGTCTTGCCCTATTGAAGTTCTACCAGTATTTTATCTCACCCCTTAAAGGCCCCAGTTGCCGCTTTGTCCCCACCTGTTCCCAATACACCTACGAAGCCATTCAATGTCACGGGCCTGCGCGAGGGCTATACTTGGGTCTCAGGCGGCTGGCCCGCTGCCACCCTTTTCATCCCGGCGGGTACGACCCCGTTGAAGGAGCAGGTCTAAGGAATCATGAATCTCCCGCTAAAAACTGAAGGGTGAAACGCTCCATGAAAAAGTCCCGTGTCGCCCACTTTTCCCTTGAACTCATTCCACAGGAACCTGTTCAGCCGCCTGTGTGAAACCCTCTGGAGTCGCGCTTTATGGAAAAAAGAAGTTTGCTGGCACTCGTTCTGTCGATGGCGGTGCTTTTCCTCTGGCAATATTTTTACGGGGGCCTCTGGGTCACGCCCGATCACCAGGACCAGCAGGTGGAGCGCCCCGCTGACCCGGCTCCCTCTGCCCCAAGCCCCTTTGTGGACCCCGCTCCGGGGACTGCGGCCCCAAGGATCTCCACGGGGGTTATTCCTGAAGATCTCGTTCAAAGAATCGACGAACAATACCAGAGCTGGACCGTGGAAGACCTGCGCTACACTCTGAAAATTTTGGCGCCGGGAGCCCGCATGGGCTCCTTTCAGCTGAAAGACTTCCGCCAGTACGTGGACCCCGATGCCCCGCCCATGGAACTGGTTGCTGCAAAAACTTCGGGATTTCTGCCCCTGGCCGTGGACTTCCTTCGCCACACGGAATGGCAGACATCCGTGAGACCCTTTGACAGCGATGCCCCTTCACGCATGGAACTCATGCCGGGAGACCCCGCCACCCATATGTCCTTCCACACGGAAATTCCCAACGAGATGAAGCTCACCAGGGTGATGACTCTCACTCCCGACTCCTATGTGATGGACCTGGAAATCCTCCTGGAGAACCTGTCGGACAGCCCCCTCGAAGATCAGATGGG
>SLCH01000178.1 GCA_007125915.1 Syntrophobacteraceae bacterium | reverse complement strand
TGAGACCATTTTTCAATGGCTTTTTTTGAGGACCACCATTGGCTCCGCTGCTCCACACGGATCCTCGCCGGCGATCCACGTTCCAAGGGCGGCATGTTCCCGGCACCCGTATCGTTCAACTCTCACTTGTGTGAACCTTGAGCGCTGCCGATATTCATGCATGGAGGCGGATTCTTCTCCCTTTTCCCTCCAGGTCGAACACCTTGCCCTTGAATCAGACACGGCAATGAACCCCGGCTTTACCCTCAGGCAGGTGAAGGGTATAAAAGCAGAAGACCAACCATTCATTTCAGGTTATGGATCATGATGGAGCAAGCAAGGAAACTTCTCAAATCCGTATTCGGTTACGAGTCCTTCATCTTTTTGCAGGAACAGGTCATCGGCCATGTGCTGTCCCGCCGGGACACACTGGCCGTGATGCCCACAGGGGCGGGCAAATCACTATGCTACCAGATTCCCGCTCTCATTTTCCAGGGCATCACCGTGGTCGTCTCGCCCCTCATCTCCCTCATGAAAGACCAGGTGGATCAACTCACCCAGCTGGGTGTCCCCGCGGTGCAGCTGAACAGCACCCTTTCCGTGCATGAACACCGGGCCGCACTCGATGGCCTCCAAGCCGGGAAGGCACGGCTCCTCTATGCGGCCCCTGAAACCCTGCTCAAGCCCCAGATGCTCAGCTTCCTCCAATCACTTCCAATGGATTGCCTGGCCATTGACGAGGCCCATTGCATTTCTGAATGGGGTCACGATTTCCGCCCGGAATATCGACAGCTGGGTGAGGTGCGCCGCCGCATGCCCGGGGCCGTCTGCATCGCCCTCACGGCCACTGCGACCCCGAGGGTGCGCCAGGATATTCGAACATCCCTGGAGCTGGACGAATCCGCCGAATTCGTTTCCAGCTTCGACCGGAAAAACCTTTTTCTCCAGGTCGTTCCCAAGAAAAACCCCATGGAGCAAACCAGGGCATTCATCCAACGGTTTCCCCATGAACAGGGAATCGTCTACTGCCTCACCCGGGCGCAGGTGGAAAACCTCCATGCCGTTCTGGAAGCAGAGGGGTTTTCCGTCTGTCCTTACCATGCGGGCTTGCCCGAAAAGGACCGTCAACGGAACCAGGAACGTTTTGCCCGGGACCGGGTGCAGGTCATGGTGGCCACGGTGGCATTCGGCATGGGCATCGACAAGTCCAACATACGGTTCGTCCTGCACCACGATCTGCCAAAGAATATGGAGAGCTACTACCAGGAAATCGGGCGGGCGGGGCGGGATGGCTTGAGAGCCGAATGCCTTCTGCTCTTTGCTCCGGGAGATGCCCACAAGGTGAGGCGCCTCATTCAGCAGAAGGAAGGCCAGGAGAGACGCGCGGCCAATGTTCAGCTGCATGCCATGATGCAGTTTGCCCAGTCGGAAGTGTGCCGGCGCATTCCCCTGTTGAATTATTTCGGCGAAACTGCTGAACGGCTCCGGTGCCGCATGTGCGACATCTGTTCCGCGGAGGAACAGCCCCTGCGGGACCTCACCGTGCCCGCCCAGAAGTTCCTGTCCTGTGTCAAACGAACGGGGGAGCGATTCGGCGCGCACCACGTCATCAACGTTCTGCGCGGCTCCTCGGCGGCAAAGGTCATCCAGTTGGGCCACGACCGCCTGTCCACCCACGGCATCGGCAGGGAACTGACCAGGAGCCAATGGCAGCAGGTGGCCCGCCAGCTGGTCCACAAGGGTTTGCTGAACCTGGATCCCGACTTCGGGGGGCTGACCCTCACGGAAGGGGCCTGGGATGTTCTGCGGGGGAAAGAGACCTTTTGGGGAAGGGTCGATGAAGAGGTGAAAGGGGAGGCAGACGGTGAAGCATCCCGGGAATCGCCGGGAGACCATGACCGGGGCCTCTTGGAGCGTCTTCGCTCCAGGCGGAAAGAGCTGGCCGATGAAGCCGATGTTCCTGCCTTTGTTATCTTTTCGGACCGGACTTTGGTGGAAATGGCCCTTCATTTTCCCCAAACGGAAGAAGAACTGGGGGCCATCCACGGAATCGGACGGGCCAAGCTTGAAAAATACGGACCCCATTTCCTCCCTGTCATCATCCAATACTGCCGTGAACATTCCATCGAGAAGACAGCCTCGCGCCACAGGGCCTCCTCGCCAGGTGGTTCCGGGGCATCGCCGGGAAAAAGATCCTTCGCCGTCGCAGAAGCTTTCAGCAGCGGGCGCTCCATGGAAGAACTGGCTCGAGACTTCGGCATCCAGAAGCGAACCATCCTGGATCACCTCCACCGGTTTCTTCAGGAAGGTCACTGCCTGAAAAAGGACGCCCTTCTCGCTGAGGTGGACCTCCCCGCGGAAAAGAGGGAGGAGATCCTGGGGCAGTTTGAAAAGCTCGGCGCCCATTTCCTCAAGCCCGTTTTCCAAGCCCTTGACGGAGCCTTCTCCTGGGATGACTTGAAAGTTCTCAGGCTCTATCACCTCATTCTGCAGAGAGAAAAAGCCGAAGGCATGGGAGATGGTGCGGAAAGGGTTTCATTCCCCTCCACCCGCACCATCGTTTGCCTGGCCAATTCCCGAAAGCATTCAGGCTTATGCATCGCCGGGCGGGAATGGGATCAAAATGCTGCGGGACCATGGGTTCGTCCCGTGAGCTCAGACCCCATCGGTGCCCTTTCCCCCCAGGAAATCACCCTGACGGATGGACAAACGCCTCGGCTTCTCGATGTCATCACCGTTCCGTTCTTGGGACCCGCTCCCCACGGCTACCAGAAGGAAAACCTGCTCATTTCCCGTGCATCCTGGACCGGCAATGGGAAATTCCCATTGTCCCGCCTTGCGGATCTGTGTGACAATGTGAAAACCTTGTGGATCAATGGACACCACAGCCATGGCGGGTTGAACGACCGCATGCCCACGGAGGAAGTCGTCCAGGGGGATTTTCCCTCCCTGCTCCTGGTGCCTGTGAAAAACCTGGCCATGAGCGTGAAAAAAAACGCCAAGGGATTCAAACAGATTCGGGCCCTCTTCTCGCATGGCGGAACGGATTACTCCTTTCCGGTCACGGATATCCAGGTGGAGCGGACGTACCTGGAAAAGGAATACGGAGTCTATCCCGTGGAGGGGGCCGCCGCTTTTTTGACCCTCAGCATCAGTGAACCTTTTGAAGGGTTCTGTTATAAACTGGCGGCGGCTGTCATCGTGCAATCTTGAGCATGAGCGAAGAAGACTCCATGACTCACGTCCTCTACACCATCGGTCACTCCAATCACTCCATGGACCGGTTTTTGGAACTCCTGGCAAGGCATGCCATCGAGGCCGTGGGGGATGTGCGCTCCAGCCCCTACAGCAGATTCAATCCCCAGTTCAACCGCGAGAACCTGCAAAAGGCCCTCAAGGAAAACCACATTGCCTATGTGTACCTGGGACAGGAACTCGGCCCACGCAGTGAGGATCCCGCCTGTTACCGGGATGGCAAAGTCCAGTATGGGCAGCTGGCCCGGACGGAACTGTTCCTCAAAGGCCTCCATCGGCTGCGCCACGGCATGCAGTCCTTCCGCATCGCCCTCATGTGTGCCGAAAAAGATCCCGTCACCTGCCACCGCATGATTCTCATCTGCAGGGCGCTGCGGTCCGAGCCCGTCCAGATCCGCCACATCCTGGAAGACGGGAGCCTTGAAAGCCAGTCGGACGCGGAACGCCGCCTCCTGCTGGCCCTGCGCATGCCCCAGCTGAGGTTGTTTGAAAGCCCCGAAGGATTGATCCAGCGCGCCTATGACAACCAGGCAGAGCGCATCGCCTACGTCCGCGACGCTGAGAGTTCCACAGGGGAAAGCCGTGAGGACCAACCATGGAAAGATTGAAAGTTTACACCATCGGCTTCACCAAAAAGCCGGCGGAAAAGTTCTTCGGACTGCTCAGGGCGAGCGGTGCCCGGCGCGTGGTCGACGTCCGCCTGAACAACATGTCCCAACTGGCGGGGTTTGCCCGCAGAGACGACCTGCGTTTTTTCCTCAAAACCCTCTGCCGCATGGATTACGTCCACCTGCCCGAGCTGGCTCCGACCAAGGAAATCCTCGATGGGTACCGGAAAGGAG
>SLCH01000118.1 GCA_007125915.1 Syntrophobacteraceae bacterium | reverse complement strand
GCAAAAGGCCACTTCCCTTGCGGAAAATGGCCTTTTTGATATCTGGCTCCCCGGGACGGACTCGAACCGCCAACCTAGTGGTTAACAGCCACCCGCTCTGCCGATTGAGCTACCGGGGATCTCGGTGAAGCGAAGAGCATGATTAACAGAACGCCCCTGTGTTGTCAACAAAAAGTGCCACTCCGATGGAGTGGCACCTGGTCCAAGGGGGCATTACTTTTCTTCGACACCACACTTTTTGAGGAGCTCAGAGTACTCGGCGTCCAAACGCTCCTGAATCATGGCAACCTGATCTTCCGTCAGGTGGCGGAACCGGCGCTGGAGCTTGAAGTACTCGCTGATGGGCTTGGGCTTGGCGATCTTGCGGGACAGGACATATTTCCCGTCAATCACTTCGTACAAGGGGAAAACCTTGCACTGAGTAGCCAGCTTGGCCACGGTGATGGCTTCGTCAAATCCACAGCGCCAACCCGTGGGGCAGGGCGAATAGATGTGGAGGTACGCGGGACCGGGAACCAGAGAGGCCTTCTTGACCTTGTTCATGAGGTCAACGGGATATGCGGGGCTCGCAGTGGCCACATAAGGAATGTTGTGGGCCACAGCGATGGCCGGAACATCCTTCTTCTGGGTGGCCTGTCCGCTGCTGTACTTGCCCGCGGGCGAGGTGGTTGTGGTGGCACCCCAGGGAGTCGCAGAAGACCTTTGAATACCCGTGTTCATGTAGGCTTCGTTGTCGAGGCACAGATAGATGAAGTTGTGGCCCCGTTCCAGGGCGCCGCTGAGCGCCTGCATGCCGATGTCCGCCGTGGCGCCGTCACCGCCATACGCCAGAAATATTGTGTCGGGCTGATTGATGATGCCCTTGCGGTTCATGGCCTTGTAAGCGGCCTCAACACCGCTGATGACCGCCGAGTTGTTTTCGAAGGCAACGTGAATCCAGGGCACAGTCCACGCCGTCTGGGGAAAGGGTGAAGTAATAATTTCCATGCATCCCGTGGCGCTCACGACCACCACGTTCGTGCCCAGAGCCTTCATGGCCTGGCGAAGGGCCAGAATTTCACCACAACCCTGGCATGCACGGTGACCACCTGTGATGGGTTCAACTTCAGGCATGTTGGTCTTGAGGTTAAACCCTTTGAAATCCTTCAGAGCTTCAGCTGCGATTCCCATTTATTCCCTCACATTGATGATTTCGTAGGCTGCCGGTGCTTTGGAAGTGGCTGCTTTTTGAACCATCTCTTCGAAGTTCTGTACGGTTACGTCACGACCACCCAGGCCTGCCATGAAATTGAACACGTTGGCGGAGTGGCCACGGTCAAACAGAATGGACTTGATTTCCATGCACACGGGCCCGGAGTCGCCTGCAAAGTTCATGGCGCGATCCAGGACCACCAGGTTCTTGGCGCCCTTGATGGCGTCAAAGAACTCCTCGGTGGGGAATGGTCTCCACAGGCGGATCCTGGCGAGACCAACTTTCATACCGCCATCGCGCAGGTGATCCACAGCGCTCATGGCCGTTTCAGAAAGGCTGCCCATGGTCACAATGATGGTTTCGGCATCTTCAGCTTTGTAGGTTTCCACCGGCTTGTAGTAGCGGCCGAACTTGTCGCCGAACTCTTTCCAGGCTTCAATGACAACGGCCTTGGAATTCTTGAAAGCCACGTCCTGGGCCATTTTGGCTTCGGTGTAAACATCGGGCATGCCGACGGGACCGAAGGTCACGGGCTTCTGGGGGTCGAGCCGAATGACCGGTTTGTAGGGCGGCAGATAAGCATCCACTTCGCTCCTTTCCGGCATGTAAATAGGCTCGATCATGTGACTCAGAATAAAGCCATCCATATTGACCTGGAAGGGCAGAAGGACTCGAGGGTCTTCCGCAACCTTATAAGCATGAATGGTGAGGTCAACTGCTTCCTGGCCATTCTCTGCGATGGTCTGGATCCAGCCCGTGTCGCGGCTCATCATCATGTCCGAATGGTCGTTCCAGATGCTGATGGGCGCGCTGAGAGCCCGATTGACCACGTTCATGACGATGGGAAGACGAAGCCCGGAAGCGATGTAACAGATTTCAGACATAAGGGCGTAGCCCTGTGCGCTGGTCGAGGTGTAGGTCCTGGCGCCTGCGGCGGTGGAACCGATGCAGCAGCTCATGGCGCTGTGTTCAGATTCAACGGGAATGAATTCCGCGTCCAGATGACCGTCAGCTACCATCTCCGAAAGGTGCTCCACAATGTGCGTCTGCGGAGTGATGGGATATGCGGCAACCACGTCCACATTACACAATCCGACCGCCTCACCTACAGCGATGGAGACTTCCATTCCAACTCGCTTGCTCATATCAATGCTCCTCCTGCACCATCGTGATGGCATCTACGGGGCACTCTTTTGCGCAAATGCCACACCCCTTGCAATGGTAGTAATTCTGGACGTAAAAACCTTCGTCGTTTTTGCTGTAGACCATGTCCGGGCAGAAAATGTAGCACATGCTGCACTTGTTGCAGGTTTCCTGGTCCGTCTCGGGGCGCTGGGAACGCCAGTCACCCGTCCTGAGCTCGGCCGCATTGCCGGGGGTCGTGATGGCAACGCCAAGATTGAGCTCCTTCCAACTGATGATTCCCGTTTCCTTAGCCACTTTTTATCCCTCCACCTTGGTTTCTTCGAAGGCTCGCGCACAGGCGTCAATATTTTTCTGAGCAATGGGGCCAAAGCGATTTTCGATGGGGGCCTTGAGGCTGTCCATCTTGATCAGACCCGTAGCTTTCAGGAGCGCCCCCAGCATCGTCGTGTTGGTGATGGGGACCCGCATGGTGTCCATTGCAATGTGGGAAGCATCCACGAGGGCCAAACGAGCCTTGATCCCCGTTTCCTTGCGGACTTCCGCTTCGCTCTTGGAGGTATTCAGCACCACGACGCCACCTTCCCGAAGTCCAGCCTCCACGTTCACGATCGTAAGAAGGGTTGGGTCCAGAACCACAACGATGTTGGGTTCATAAACCTTTTCACGCGTACGGATGGGTTCGTCGCTCACCCGCACAAAAGCCATGACTGGGGCACCGCGGCGCTCCGGCCCAAAACTTGGGAAAGCCTGTCCGTACTTTCCTTCTTCAATTGCCGCCAGGGCCGTCAGTTCGGCAGATGTCACCGCCCCCTGGCCTCCACGTCCATGAAATCGAATTTCAACCATGTTTTGTCTCTCCACGCTCAACGTTCCGGTCCATTAAAAATCACCAGAGGCAGCCTCAACAATTTGAATTCGGCTCGCTCACGGTGAATAACGCAGGGACTCGCCTGATACAAGCTTGGTACCATATAGCAGGGTTGTGCAAAATAGGTCAAGCGCTTTTCCAAATTTCTTTCCAGCAAACCAAAGGCTTGGAAGAGGACACGGAAAGTCGGCCATATGCAGCATGAATGTCAGAAATCCATCCTTCCCTTGAGAGCCCTTTCCACGGTGACACGGTCGATATATTTGAGATCGCCCCCCATGGGAATGCCGTAAGCAATTCTGGAAACTTTCACGCCCCGGTCCCTGAGAAGCCTGTGCAGGTAGTGGGCAGTGGCTTCTCCTTCGCTGCTGGGGTTGGTGGCCAGGATCACCTCCTGAATTTCTTCTTCCTTCAACCGTTTCAGGAGTTCCTTGATTCGAATGTCCTCGGGACCAATGGCATCCAAAGGGGCCAGCACTCCCTGAAGCACGTGGTAGCGCCCCCTGAAGGCCCCCGACTGTTCAATGGCCATGAGATCCGCCGTGCTCTCCACAACGCACAGCACTCCCGTATTCCTGGCAGGGTCCGCACAAAAAGAGCAGAGGTCCTGATCGGTGAAATGAAAACATCGGGAACAGGTCTGAATGCGCCCGCGCATGCCCCGAATGGCATGGGCCAGAGCAAAAACATCCTCCCTGGGAGACTGCAGAAGATGCATGGCGATGCGCGTGGCACTTTTTTCACCGAGACCGGGCAGCCTGGCCAGCCTTTGAATGAGCTCCCTGACCGTGGGTGGATAGGCGTTCAAGTTCATATCAGTGCATCCGCAGCAAGCTCATTGGCACATGGGAAAAAGCAGACAAAGGGGTCAGG
>SLCH01000097.1 GCA_007125915.1 Syntrophobacteraceae bacterium | reverse complement strand
GGGGGGGTGCCTCATCGGCCGTTCATCGTGGCGTTCACTTCTCCATCCCACCGAGCGCCGGCCGTTGAGAACGGTCAAAATGGCACCTGGCAGCGACCTTTCTCGAACCGCAATGGAACTCCATGAGTTCCATTTTCAATATACCATCGAGCCCTTAATAATCGTGACAGTCTTTTGGCATGCGTGCAACGATTGTTTCGAGCAGTAAGGCGTGCTTTTCGTTGGCCTTATCCGTCGGGAGAGTCCACCATGGTCTTTAGCTGGTTTCATCTTGCATTGATTCTTTTCCTTGTGGCAGGGTTCCTTTTTGCCGCGGGCCCCCTCATCGCCTCCCTTCTTTTCGCCCCCAAGGCCAAAGGCGGGGCCCTGGACATACCATACGAGTGCGGCATGCCTCCCCACGGCATGTCCTGGGTTCGTTTCGGCATCAACTACTACTTTTACGCCCTCATTTTTCTAGCCTTTGAAGTGGACATTCTCTATCTGTTCCCCATAGCGGTGTTCTATCCAGAAAGCATGGGATGGATGCCCCTCATTAAACTATTGATTTTCTTGTTTGTTCTAGCTGTTTCGCTGGTTTATTTCTGGAGAAAAGGAGTCTTCACATGGCCCAAGAGGATATCGACCTGATCCAGGCCATCAACACCCAGGATCCTCCTGTGGTCAAAGTGGAACTGGTGAACACCATCTTCGACATCTGCCGCTCCATGTCCCTCTGGCCCATGACTTTTGGTCTGGCTTGCTGTGCCATCGAAATGATGGCTGTGGGCATGGCCCGTTTTGATATTGCACGTTTTGGCGCC
Organism: Syntrophobacteraceae bacterium; assembly: GCA_007125915.1. Lineage (GTDB taxonomy): Bacteria > Desulfobacterota > Syntrophobacteria > Syntrophobacterales > Syntrophobacteraceae > SLCH01. Next base: position 13,589 of record SLCH01000097.1, on the reverse strand, counting down.
GAAGTTTTCCGCCCTTCACCCAGGCAGTGCGACCTTATGATCGTGGCTGGCACCGTCTCCAGGAAAATGGCCCCCTGTGTGGTCCAGCTCTACGAGCAAATGCCTGCGCCCAGGTACGTCATGGCCCTCGGGAACTGCGCCATTTCCGGCGGCCCCTTCTATTTCGAGGGTCAATACGGCATCGTTGAGGGGGTCGACAAGATGGTACCCGTTGACGTTTATGTGCCCGGCTGTCCCCCCCGCCCTGAAGGACTCCTGGAAGGGCTTTTCAAGATACAGGAAAAAATGACCGGCCGCCGCTGGTGGCCGATGCCCAAGCAGGGGGAAGCGGTATGAAGCAGAGCTGGGTTGATGAACTCAATGCTGCGGGCGCTCCCAAATGCACTGAAGTGCAGAAGGGGGTTGCGTGCTTTTGTCTCGAACCTGAAAACCTTCTGCCCTCAGTTCGAAAAATCCTCGATTTGGAGTATTACCTTCAGGACGTGAGCGCCGCGGATTTCCAGGAGGGATACCTTCTCACCTACCATTTCGCCCACTTTGAAGAGCCCGGCCAGGCAGTCTTCCGCGTCCTCATTTCCCACGAGGAGCCCCAGATTCCCAGCATCAGTTCACTGTATCAAGGGGCCATATGGCACGAACAGGAATGCAATGATTTTTACGGCATTGTGTTCACAGACCATCCCGACTTGAAGCCCCTTTTGCTCGTGCCCGAAGAAAACCTCTATCCTCTGCGCAAAGACACGCAGTCCCAAAAATCATTCCTTGACATTTTCCCCGGCTGCAAACTGGTGGAGGCGCCACCCGCCCCTGAAGGTGAAGAAAGCTCAGGCGACCAGGAAACCGCCGGAGAAGAAACTCCCAAGAAGAAGGGGACAGGAAAAGCCAAGGCCAGGAAAGGGGATGATGAAACGGCCCAGGAGCCGGGGCAAGCGTGACCACTGCCGCAGGAGCAAGGGGACGACGCGGCTTAATCCAACAATCCCGTGACTTGACACAGGACTGCCATGTTACATTACGCACAAGAACAACTGCAGGGTGATTACTACACTCGCGCCTTTCAGGCGGGAGCTCAGGAAGACACGCTCATTCTCAACATGGGACCGCAGCACCCCTCCACCCATGGCGTTCTCCGGATCATACTCGAACTCCATGGCGAGTACATTCTTCGGGCTGAACCCGTCCTCGGCTATGTGCACCGCATGCAGGAAAAAATGGGGGAAGTGAAAACCTACCCGCAATATCTCCCCAATATGGGGCGGGTGGATTATCTTCACGCCCTGGCCTGGAACTGGGCCTACGTGCTTGCGGTGGAGGAGCTTCTCCAATTGGAGGTGCCTGAACGGGCGGAATATATTCGGGTCATCACCTGTGAACTCAACCGCATCACATCCCACCTCCTGTGGTGGGGGGCGTACCTCCTTGACCTTGGGGCGTTCACTCCCATCATGTACGGTTTCGCCGATCGAGAAAGAGCCATGGATCTTCTCCAGATCATCACGGGATCCAGGCTCACCTATTGTTACTACAGTTTCGGAGGAGTCACCGCAGACCTCACGCCCCAGTTCATTGACGGCACAAAAGAGTTCTGCAAATATCTGCGAACCCGCTTGCCCATGTACAAGGATCTGGTCACTGACAACATGATCCTTCGCCACCGCGTGGACGACATTGGCATCATACCCGTGGACATGGCCCGCAGATATGGAGTGACGGGTCCCAACCTCAGGGGATCCGGCGTGGAACACGACCTCCGCAGGAACACGCCCTATTCCATCTATGATCGGTTTGACTTCGAAATTCCCGCCTATGAAGAGTGTGATGCTCTCGCTCGTTATCTCGTTCGAATGGACGAAATGGAGGAAAGCCTCTCCATCATCGAACAGGCCATCGACTCGCTGCCCGAGGGCCCCGTGACTCCGCCAAAGATGCCCAAGGTGATCAAACCTCCCAAAGGAGAGGCCTATGGTGCCGTGGAAGGCGCTCGAGGTGTCATCGGCATCCACGTCATATCTGATGGAACGGCCACACCGTACCGCATCAAGCTTCGCTCGCCCAGTTTCAGCAACCTGAGCCTGTTTGCAGAGGTTTCCGAGGGAATCCTGTTGGCCGATGCTGTGTCTATTCTTGGAAGTCTTGACCTGGTAATTCCGGAGATTGATCGATGAACATTGCCCCCGAACTCATCCACATCGCCGTTGCGCTGGCAGCCATCGCCGCATTCATCGGCCTCAACGGCCTGGTGCTTGTGTGGCTGGAGCGCAAAGTGGCCGGGCACATACAGCGCCGCCCCGGCCCTTATGAGGTAGGCCCCTGGGGTTTGCTGCAACCCGTGGCAGACGCTGTCAAGCTCGTGGGAAAGCAACTGGTCAGGCCCAAGGTCGCCGACCCCTGGCTTTACTGGTCCGCTCCCCTTCTTTCCTTCACGCCTGTTTTCCTCCTCTTTCTCACAATCCCTTTCGGCCCACGACTCATCGGCATGGAATTCAACCTGGGCCTGCTGCTCATCCTCGCCTTTTCCGGCCTCAATGTGCTTGCACTCTGCCTGGCCGGCTGGAGTTCCGCAAACAAGTACTCTCTGCTCGGAGCCGCACGGGCGGTGGCTCAATCCATTGCCTATGAAATTCCCCTTCTTTTGGCGGTTCTTGCCATCGCCTTTCAGTTCGGCACCCTCAACCTCTCCACCATCGTTCACCATCAGGGCCCGATGCCCTGGCAGTGGAACGTGATGACACAACCTCTGGCCTTCATCATCTATTTCATATGTGCCGTTGCCGAAACCAACCGAGCCCCCTTCGACCTTCCTGAAGCGGAAAGTGAGCTCACTGCCGGCTTCCACACGGAATATTCGGGAATGGCCTTCGGGCTCTTTTTCCTGGCGGAATATGCCTACATCATCGTTATTTCCTGCGTGGCCACTGTCCTTTTCCTGGGGGGCTGGCACGGTCCGGGCGCACCCGGTTTCTGGTGGTTTCTTCTGAAGGTGTATGCCCTCATAATGGTCATCATCTGGCTGCGCTGGACATATCCCCGCGTTCGATTTGACCAGCTTTTGAACATCAATTGGAAGTGGCTGCTGCCCCTGGCTCTGGTCAACCTTTTGCTCACCCTGATTTTCGTGAAGATGTGACCATGATAAAGAAAACGCCCAAGCAAAGCACACTGCAAGGAATCAAAAGCCTCTTCGTTGGCTTGAGAGTGACGGGTCACAATTTCGTCATGCCTCAGATCACAACCCACTATCCCCGCCAGGAAGTCGACAACCTGGTCACCTATCGGGGCCATATCGAGCTGGTGCCCAAAGAAGATGACCCCATGACTTCCAAATGCATCCTGTGCGGGCAGTGCGCCAAGGCATGCCCCTCCAATTGCATTGAGCTGGTCATTCGCAAAGAGGAGGTTGAACCACCCCCTGCCGCCGAGGCGCAACCCGACGCAGACAAGGAGGAAGCTCCACCCAAGCCCGCCCCCAAAAAGAAGGTCAAACGCATTCTCGAGGCTTTTATTCTCGACTACAACCTGTGCAGCCTCTGCGGACAATGTGTTCAGACCTGCCCGGTGGACTCTCTTGAATTTTCTACCAATTCCTACCTCGCCGGTTTTACTCGAGAGGAATTTGTTTTCGAACTGCTTGAAAGGATGCGCAAAAAGTACAAAGCCTCGTCATCGGGTTGAAGAGGAGAAGGTTTTTCAGCCAAAGACCTTTTTCCAGGGAGTAACCCGGGTTCTTGAAGCTCAAGACGCCCGGAACGGTCCAGGTCTTTGTCACCGTCAATCAACGAACGGATGGTTTTTATGGAATACTTAGCCTACGTTGCATTTGGAATTTACGTCTTGATCATTTTGACGGGCGGGCTCATGGCCGTTCTCTGCAGGAGCATGGTCCGGGCTCTGGTGGGTTTGATTCTCACCCTTTTCGGTGTGGCTGGGTGTTACCTGCTCATGGCGGCCCCATTCATCGCTCTCATGCAGATTCTCATTTATGTGGGAGCCGTGAGTATTCTCATACTCTTCGCCATCATGCTGACCCGGGCACCTGCCGGGGCTGAGGAAGCTCCCTACATCTTTCCCTGGCGATCCATTGCTGCCCTGGCAGTGGCATTTCTTCCCCTTGCAGTGATTGGTGGCATGATAAGGAGCGGGCAGGTCACGCCCCTGGTTCCTCCCACCGAGGTTCCCCTGGCCGAGCTGGGACAAACCCTCATAGAACCCTACCTGCTCGCCTTTGAGCTCATCTCCGTCATCCTGACGGTGGCCATGGCCGGAGCGGTGATACTTGGATTTGAGAGGAGAATTGGCAAATGAATGGAATAACCCACCTGGAAATGTACCAGTTTGTCGCTCTGCTCTTGCTGGGGCTGGGGCTTTTCGGCCTTGTCCGCCGCCGCAGCCTTGTTGGCATGCTCATCAGCGTGGAGCTCATGCTCAACGGTGCGGGATTGAGCATTGTGGCATCGGGCCAGCTCACAGCCGCCTCCGGAGCAATGGCCCAACTGGCCACGCTTTTTGTCATGGGGCTCGCGGCCGCAGAAGTAGCGCTCATTCTCGCCATCATCATTGTGGTGTCCAGGCGCTTCGGCCATATTGAAAGCAATAACCTTCGCACTTTGAGAGGTTAGCCATGGCCGATACCCTGCTAAGTGCACGCATACTCATTCCACTGATCATCACGCTCATTGCGCCCTTCGGCATCTATCTTGCCCGTCACAACCCCAATCACCGGGAGGCCGTCTCCTTCGTTGCAGGCGTTGCCACTTTCCTGGCTGTACTCTCCCTTGTGCCGGCAGTGCTCGATGGAGGCATTTGGCTCTACCCCCTCTTTGTCCTCATACCCGGAGTGGAGGTCAAATTTGCCGTAGACGGTCTTTCGCTCATTTTTGCCCTGGTCGCGTCCTTTCTCTGGATACTGGCCACCAGCTACAACATCGGCTACATGCGCTCCCTCAACGAACATGCACAAACCCGGTACTACGTGTGTTTCGCTGTGGCCATCTTTGGCGCCGTGGGCGTGGCTTTCAGTGCCAACATTTTTACACTCTATCTTTTTTACGAAATCATCACTGTCTTCACTTATCCCCTCGTTGCCCACCATCAAGACGACGAATCCTTTGAAGGCGGCCGGAAATACCTTGTCTATCTCATGGGAACGTCCAAGCTTTTCCTGCTCCCGGCAATGATCATGACCTATGTTCTTGCGGGCACCCTGGATTTCCATCTGGGCGACATCACTCAGGGAATGTTTCCCGAGACGGCCAATCCAGTGGCAGTGACCATCACTTACATTCTTTTCATTGCCGGCCTGGCCAAAGCAGCCCTCATGCCCTTTCACAACTGGCTGCCCTCGGCAATGGTCGCGCCCACGCCCGTTTCCGCCCTTCTCCATGCGGTGGCCGTTGTGAAGGCGGGTGTCTTTTGCATTTCCCGAGTGATGCTGTCAGTCTTTGGCATTGAGACCATGGACAATCTTTATCTGGGCATTCCCACTGCCTACCTGGCCGCATTCACAATTGTCGTGGCATCGGTCATCGCCATGACAAAGGATGACCTGAAGGCGCGGCTGGCCTACTCAACCGTCAGTCAGCTCTCCTATGTCATTATCGGCGTGGCCATGCTCACTCCCCTGGCAGTGACCGGCGGCAATCTTCATATCGCCCACCACGCCTTCAGCAAAATCACGCTCTTTTTCGCCGCAGGCGCTATCTATGTGGCCACGCACATCAAAAAAATCAGCATGCTTTCGGGCATGGCCAGCCGCATGCCATGGACTTTTGGCGCCTTTTCCATAGCGGCGTTGAGCATGATCGGCGTGCCACCCGTGTGTGGATTTGTGAGCAAGTGGTATCTGGTCAACGGGGCTCTCAGCGCCGGACATGTCCCCCTGATGATCGCTCTTCTGGCCAGCACGCTGCTCAACAGCTACTATTTCGGACACATCATCTATAAGGGTTATTTCGGGGTTCCTTCACCCGACGTAAGGCTTGAGGACTATCGCGAGGCACCTTTGTCCATGGTGGTCCCCCTGAGCATCACTGCTGTCATCTCAGTGGCACTCGGGTTCTATCCCCACCTCTTTGAGCAGTTTGTCAAGGCCTTAGGAGGATAACGGCGTGGAAATGAAATTTGAAAAAAGTCTCGCGAACTGGTTTCGCAATAACAGGGAAAAGACCAGATTTTGGCTCACGGCATTCTACATTTTCCTTGGACTCACGGTCGTACTGAACATTTTCATCCGACCTTATCACCCGCATTTTGTCTACGATTATCTGCCCGGATTCTTCGCGGTTTTTGGACTCGTTGCTGCGATCATCCTCGGTCGTGTGAGCAAAGGCACGGCACACACATTCTTGGGCAAGGACGAGGACTACTATGAACGTGATTAACGGATTCTTCCATCCCAGCATCTATTTCATTGTCGTGGCCGTCGTGCTCCTGGCATGGCGGGGACAAAGCAACTCATGGCGCTTTCTCCTTCCTGTTCCGGGTCTTCTGGCATTCATCACCATACTCAGCATGGAAACGGGCACTTTCAGCCAGATCAGCTACCTCGGCCTGACCTTGACCCTTGGAAGGGTGGACGCCCTCGCCATCGTCTTCGCCCATGTTTTCGCTCTCCAGGCCCTCATCGGTTTCATTTATGCCTGGCATGTGCAGGACAGGGCGCAGCATGCAGCTGCTTCCATGTATGTGGCCGGTGCTTTCGGGTGTCTTTTTGCGGGAGACTACCTGACCCTTTTCATTTTCTGGGAGCTCATGTCCGTTGCATCCACCTTCCTGGTGTGGCTCAACCGTCAGCCCGAATCCACGGGTGCTGGTTTCCGCTATTTTCTGTTTCATACCCTCGGAGGACTTTTTCTCCTCGCCGGGCTTCTCCTCAGGTATTCTCATCTCGGCACCTTCGCCTTCACCGCTGTCGACCCTTCTACGGCAGCTTACTATGACTACCTCATCCTCACCGGCTTTGCGGTCAACGCCGCAGTCATTCCTCTTCACGCATGGCTCCCCGACGCCTACCCTCGAGCGACCATCACGGGTGCCGTCTTCATGAGCGCCTTCACCACCAAGACGGCAGTGTACGTTCTGGCCAGGGGCTTTTCAGGTTTTGAAATCCTCGCGGTCATGGGCGTTCTCATGACCCTGTACGGAGTTTTCTACGCTACCATCGAAAACAACATTCGCCGCATTCTCGCCTACCACATTGTGTCCCAGGTTGGATTCATGGTCGCCGGCATCGGAATCGGCACGGCAATGACCATCAATGGAGCATGCGCTCACGCCTATGCGCACATCGTCTACAAAGGTCTCCTTTTCATGGGAGCCGGCTGTGTGCTCTACGCCGCGGGCACGGCCAAACTCACGGAACTGGGGGGCCTCATTTCCCGAATTCCCCTGGTCTTTTTGGGGTACATCATTGGAGCCATCTCCATTTCCGGGTTTCCCGCCTTCTCGGGGTTTGTCAGCAAAACCATGACCATTGAGGGCGCCGCGGAAGCCCATCACTACTGGCTGGCACTGGGAATGGAATTCGCCGCGGTGGGCACCTTCCTTTCAGTGGGCCTCAAACTGTCCTATTTTGCCTTTTTCGCCAAACCCGAATCGGAAAAACCCCTCAAGCCCATTCCCGGCAACATGTATCTTGCCATGGGCGCTGCCAGTCTCATTTGCTTTGTCCTTGGCGTCTACCCCAAGCCTCTTTACGACCTTTTGCCCTATCCCGTTGAGTTTGAACCCTACTCCACCTGGACCGTGCTCATGACTCTGCAGCTCCTGGGGTTTGTCGGGCTTGGTTTTTACCTCCTTCGCAACAAGCTCAAGCCGGAAGCTAAAATCAACCTTGATTTCGACTACTTTTACCGTCTTGGCGGAGCCCTGTCCCTCGTTTTTGCCAAGAAGCCCGTTGAAGTGGTCGACAACTGGTGGAGTGAAATCTACAATCGAGTTGGATTGCGGGTCATCATGCTCCTGGCCTGGATGTCCACCGTTTTCGACAAGGCCGCCATCGACGGCGTTGTAGATGGCACGGCCAAAAACGTGCAAAATGGAGGAGGCGGGTTGAGCAACGTGCAGACCGGACGGCTTCAGGATTACCTTGCTCTTGCCCTCGTGATCGGAATAGGTGTTTTTGCTCTGGTCTGGTTCCGAACTTAGCGCTGGACTACTGGAAAGAACAATGGCCGACTTTCTCTTCAATGTATGGTCCAAGATTCAATCGGAGTTTTACATTATGCATACGAGCACTTTCCCCGTATTGAGTGCACTCCTGTTTTTTCCGCTGATTGCATCGGCAGTGCTCTTCTTTGTACGTGGCGAAAAGAACATCAGAATCTTCACTCTGGTGGTCGGGTTCATACAGGTAGCCCTTGCCCTCCCACTCCTGTCCTTCGACCTCACTTATGCGGGATTCCAGTTCGTTGAACTCAGGTCGTGGGTTCCCGCCTGGAACATGCAGTATTATCTGGGAGTGGACGGCATCAGCATCCTCATGGTCTTCCTGACCGTGCTCCTCCTTCCCCTTTGTGTCCTCTGCTCATGGAGCTACATCGGCACACGCGTCAAGGAATTTCACTTTTGTCTCCTTCTCATGACCACCGCCTGTGTGGGCATTTTCGTGGCCCTTGACTTTGTGCTTTTCTATATTTTCTGGGAAGCCATGCTCATCCCCATGTATCTGCTCATTGCCGTTTGGGGCGGCCCTGACAAAAGATACGCCTCCATCAAGTTTTTCCTCTACACCCTGGCTGGCAGCACCCTGTTTCTTGCAGCCATCGTGGCCTTCTTCATTCACACGGGAACCTTCTCCATACCGGACCTCATGGAAGGCACCTATTCTTTCCGGTTCCAGTTCTGGGCCTTCATTGCCATGGCCATTGCCTTTGCCATCAAAGTGCCCATGTTCCCATTCCACACCTGGCTGCCCGCCGCCCACGTAGAGGCTCCAACGGCAGGCAGCGTGCTTCTTGCTTCCATTCTCCTGAAAATGGGCACCTACGGCTTCCTTCGTTTCTGCCTGCCCCTCACCCCATCTGCCAGCGAATATTTCGCACCCCTCATGATCGCCATCTCCATCGTGTCGATCATTTACGGAGGGTTCGTGGCTCTGGGTCAGAATGACATGAAAAAGCTCATCGCCTACTCATCAGTTGCTCACATGGGCTTTGTAACCCTGGGGATTTTTGTGTTCACCGTGCGTGGCGTTGAAGGCGCTCTGATGCAGATGATCAATCATGGAATCACCACGGGAGCACTCTTTATGCTGGTGGGAGCCATCTACGAGCGCAGTCACAGCCGGGAAATCTCGGACAACATGGGTCTTGGCAAGTACCTTCCCGCTTACATGGCCTTCTTTGGCCTCTTTGCCCTCGCGTCCTTCGGCTTTCCCGGAACCAACGGTTTTGTGAGCGAGGCACTGGTTCTCATTGGTGTCTTCGCAGCCAACTACTGGCTCGGGGCCCTTGCCATTCCTGGTGTCATGCTGGCAGCAGCCTACATGCTGCGTCTGGGACTGAAGCTCGCCTGGGGCCAGCCCACTCAGGCAAAGACATGGTCCGACCTCAACAAGAGAGAGTGGGTCTACCTCACGCCCCTCGCAGTCCTGGTCATCTATCTCGGACTCGGACCTGGCCTGGCTCTCAAGACCATCAATCCATCCATCGAGAAGCTCCTCCATGATTTTGAGGTGCGCAAGGAACAGGTGGTGGCCGTGGAGCAGACAACCGAGACGCGCCACGCGGAGCACAAGGAGCAACCACCCTCTTTTTTCACTGAACAGGGAGAACGGGTTCTCATTTTCCATAGTCAGCAGGCTCAAGAATCGCCGGTGAAATTGATAGAGGCCAAGGGTGCCCAAATTGACTGGCCCTACCTTGCCGGATTGGAGAAGAAATCGGGCATTATGACGCGAGGTGAACTGCCGTGATATTTCGACCGGATCTCTTTATCCCAGAATTGTTCCAGATTGGCATCATCGCCACCCTCTTCGTTCTGGCTGTGGGGAAACCCTCATGGTCACGAAACCTGATCTGGCTCCCCTGGGTGGCTGTTGTGGGTGTGATTGTATCTGTCTTCAGCCTGGGAGCCGAGGGGACCATCTTTTATGGCGCCTACTCCGTGGATGCCCTGTCCCAGTTTTTCAAGCTGGTCATTGCCATCGGCTTTGCCATGGCAGTTTATAACGCTGTCAGCCCTTCACACGTGGATGAAGAAAAAAGAGCAGACTACTTTCTGTTCCTTGCCACGAGCGCCTTCGGCCTCATGCTTCTTTGCAGCGGTGTGGAACTCATCACCATCTATCTCGCCCTCGAAATTTCTTCCTACAGTCTTTATGCCCTCATTCCCCTTCGCAACCGCGACAAGCAGCAGGCGGCCGAGGCGGGCATCAAGTATATTCTCTTCGGAGCGGTGGTGACCGCGGTGGCCATGTACGGTCTGTCGTTCATCATGGCGGCCTATCACACCACCTATATTTTCGAACTGGCACACGTCTCCTGGAGCCTGGACCACTATCCCATGGCAGTTCTGGGGCTCACACTGTTCCTCTGCGCCCTCTTCTACAAGCTCGCTCTCTTTCCCTTCCATTTCTGGTGTCCCGATGTCTACCAGGGGGCGAGCAATGAAACCGCAGCCTTTGTTGCAACCCTGCCCAAGCTCGGTGCAGTGGTGGTTCTCATTCGTTTCGCCACTTTGCTCGAACCGGGAATGCATGTGACCACCATTCTCGCCGTTCTTGCCGCTGCCTCCATGACCTTTGGAAACCTTGTGGCTCTGGTCCAGAAGGATCTGAAACGTTTGCTCGCGTACTCCAGCGTGGCACATGCGGGATACGTCCTCCTCGGAATCGTCGCGGGCACCCCTGAAGGACTGGCCGCAGCCAGCTTTTACAGCCTCGTCTACCTCCTCATGAACCTGACCTGTTTCTGGGTCATCTGCCGCATGTCCACTGACGGCCGCAATCTTGTCCTTGACGATTTGAACGGCTTGTACACTCGATCGCCTATTCTTGCCTTCATCCTGGCTGTCTGCGCCTTTGCCCTTGTGGGGCTGCCCCCCACTGCAGGATTCATGGGCAAGCTGTTTCTCCTCAATTCCGCCTGGGCGCAGGGCTACGAATGGCTTGTGGTGGTCGCAGTGGTCAACACAGCCATTGCCATCTACTATTACCTGAACATGGTCCGCCACGCGTACACCATGGAACCCAGGGAGGAACCCCTTCACATTTCCGGCCCAACCATGGTCTGGGGCGGCATCTTTGCGGCATCCATCCTCCTCCTCGGCACCGTGCCCGGACCCGTTTTCAGGTTTGCTCAAACGGCAGGCCAGTTCTTCATGCCATAACCCGTACCCTAATGTTTTTGCCATTCAAAAGAATGGCCCCGCAAGAGTCACTTTTCTCCGCGGGGCCATTCTTTTTTTCAAGTTGACGCGTGCATTGAAGGGCACCAGAAGTAGCGGGTGCCCCTTGGCGCTGATGTTTCCCCTTCTCTCCCTTTCAGCCGCTGAAAGGTGAAAGGACCACGCTGTCACCAGGCTCGGGAAGAAACACTTCAAAATCCTCCACTTCTTTCAGCAGCCGCCTCATCTCTTCATGACGCCCGCGTCTCTCATCGCGCTGCACATGCACAAGGGCCAATCGTTGCACACAGGCCTTTCTCCCGAACTCAATGCACTGATAAATGGAGCCGTGTCCTGGAGTGTGACCTTCAAGCCTGAAGGCTTCGTGCACGGCCAGGTGCACACCCTTTGCCAGAGAAATGGTTTCTTCCGTGAAGAGTCCATCCCCACTGTAGAACACCGCATGCTTGCCATTGTCGAGACGGACAGCAAGGGATTCCTGCCCATGGATGTTTTGCGCGAAGGACCAGTTCATGCGCGAACAAACCAAAGATTCACGGGAATTTGCTTCTCGAAAATGGAGAGGGTAATTCAATTTCTGAAAAAAGCCAGGATAGGCAAGCTCCATGCTTGAGGTGATGATTCTCTCCACTCCCTTCGGCCCCATGAGAACCAGCGGTTTCCTTCTGTTCCTTTCCCAAAAACGCAGCAGCAATGCGGGTGTTCCAAAAAAGTGATCTCCATGAAAATGTGAAATCCACAACGCGTCCAAATCATCGGGATCTCTGATCTGTCTCCAGTACAGAGGCGGAGCGGTGAAACCGCAGTCCAGCAGAACCGAGCTTCTGTGGCCATCACGGACTGATTCTATCCAGAGGCAGGTGTTGGGATAGTTTTCATCGCAAGATTCTCCAACGCCCAGAAAGGTGATTTTCATGACGGACAGCCTCCCATGGTCCTGTTCAATGCTCTCTTCTTTCATGCCTGCGAATCTTTGCCGGGGCAGGCGCAAACCAGACAGGTTCCCCTGAACTGCTGCGGGTTTCTTCCATGTGCCCCGGTTCCTTTCCTCAAAAATACCAAACGCACTTTTTGATTTCTCCCAAATTTTGCTTTTCCTTCAACTGCAAATTTTCTGGACCTCCGGGGGTACATCCTGTACAGATGACACCTTAAAGAATGGCAGGGTTGATGCCTCTCCCGCACATGGTCTTCTCCTGCTCGTGAAGGAGAATTTCTTATTGCTGCCTCTTGGCCCGGAAAATCCCACACCAAGTTCTCAACCTGAAACTGCTGCCCCTTTTTTTGGAGGACTGCATGCCAATGGAACACGGATTTGAATTGTTGCAGGAGCACCACATTGAAGAGCTGAATACTGGAGCGAGGCACTACAGGCACGTAAAAACCGGCGCACGCCTGCTTTCCCTTTCCAATGATGACGAAAACAAGGTTTTCGGAATCACCTTTCGCACCCCTCCCAAAAACTCCACCGGCGTCGCCCATATTCTGGAGCATTCCGTTCTTTGCGGCTCGAGAAAATACCCCCTCAAAGAGCCCTTCGTGGAACTCCTCAAAGGTTCTCTCAAGACCTTTCTCAATGCCTTCACCTTTCCCGATAAAACCTGCTACCCCGTGGCGAGCCAGAACACCCAGGACTTTTACAACCTGGTGGACGTGTACCTGGACGCCGTTCTGCACCCTCGAATTTCTCCCCACATCTTTCAGCAGGAAGGCTGGCACTATGAGCTGGAAAGCATCCATGCTCCCATTGGGTACAAGGGTGTTGTTTTTAACGAGATGAAAGGCGCCTACTCCTCCCCCGAAAGCGTCCTGGCGGAAAAGTCGCAGCAGGTTGTGTTCCCGGACATCACCTATGGCCTGGATTCGGGAGGACACCCCAGGGAAATTCCCAAGCTCACCTACGAGGAGTTCAAGGAGTTCCACCGCATTCATTATCATCCATCCAACGCGTGGGTCTTCTTTTCGGGAGACGACAACCCGGAGGAACGGCTGAGAGTGGTCAATGAGTACTTCAAAGACTTTGATTCCATGCCGGTGGACTCCTGTGTTCCCCTGCAGGACCCAAGGGACAAACCCATTTGGCAGAGGGTCCCGTTCCCGGGCAGCCCTCTGGATTCGGAAGATACCCAAGGCCCACCGAGGGGAATGGTCACCCTCAACTGGCTCCTTCCTGAAACCAGGGACACAACACTGTGCCTCACCTTCCAGATTTTACGGCACATTCTCCTGGGCATGCCCGGCTCTCC
>SLCH01000049.1 GCA_007125915.1 Syntrophobacteraceae bacterium | reverse complement strand
GAATATGAATGGGAAAAGCAGCCCATCGACATACTGATTGGTGACATGGAAATACGAAGGAAGCTGGAAAGCGGGGCGGGGCTGGATGAGCTGGCGATGCTTTGGAGTGTTGAGCTGAAGCAGTTTATGGATGCTCGGGAGCGCTGCCTGCTCTATGGGCATGAATGATACGGTGATAAAGACATGAAACACCCTTCACTCCTGTCGCCGCTGTGGGGAACATGAGAAGGGCCGGTCTCCTTTTCATGGGCGTTCACAGAGGGAACCGGGTGCCACGTAATTTAAGGGGAGGCGAAAGGCGGTCATAAATAATGAACAGAAGAAGTTTCTATCTTTCCCCAGAGTGTCGGGAAAATATTTCCCCTGATGTGATCACTTGATGCAACCGGGGTTGCTTCAAGAGTGAGCCCACTGGATCCATGGTCAGCGAAGTAACTTGCCCAGCCTGTCAAACCTCACAACACCCTCCTCCGAGTCCAGGGTGAAGGCGCCATCTCTGTTCCAGGACCAATAGATGATGAAGGCCCTTCCCTTGATTTCGTTCAGCTCTACAAAGTCCCAGAAGCGGCTGTCATAGCTTTCATCCCGATTGTCTCCCATCACAAAAAGACTGTTTTCAGGCACCACAATGGTGTCCATGTTGTCTCTTGGACTGACACTTGCAGGGAGAATTCGGTCATCCGTGTGTTGAATGTAAGGCTCTTCCAGAAGCTCATCGTTGACATACACCTGTTTGTCCACGATCCGCACGGAATCTCCAGGAAGGCCGATGACTCGCTTGATGAAGTCTTTTGCAGGATCCACGGGGTATCTGAACACCACAATGTCCCCGCGCTTGGGGTCACTGAAATGAAGGATCTGCTTGTCTGTCATGGGGACTTTGACGCCGTAGGTGAATTTGTTGACCAGAATGTGGTCGCCCACGAGGAGGGTCACTTTCATGGAGCCGGAAGGAATCTTGAAGGCCTGGACCACGAAAGTTCTTATGAACACAGCCAGGAGAACGGCGATGATGATTGCCTCCGCATACTCCCTGAGCATGCTTTTGGACCGCACTCGGTTTTTATTCTTTTCGATGGGATGGTGCAACGCGTCATCCTCCCTTTGAAATTTGTGCTTGAGAAATACGAAATGGTAATGGTGTCAGGTTGTCCTTTGACGGCTGATGGTAAAGTAGAAAACAACAAAAAAGTCAACAAAAACATTTGTTCTCTGCCAGGAATGGAACCCTTCACATGTTTACTAAAAAACAGCAACTGATCGGATTGGATGTTGGCTCCAGCTATGTAAAGATCGTGCAGCTTGCAGAAAAGGGAGCTGGATTCAAGCTGTTGAACCTGGGAGTCGTGCCTTTGCCCGCGGGCACAGTGAAGGAAGGTAGAGTCTTGAATTCCAAGGCTTTGGTCCAGTGTGTCAACATACTGACAAAAAATCTCAAGGTGAAGGAAAAAAAAGTCGCCTCGGCCGTATCGGGATATGAGGTGATGATCAAAAAACTGGAGATTCCCGTGATGACCGAGGAGGAGCTCAATTCTCGCATGCAGACAGAGCTTCGCCAGTACATTCCCTACAGCCTTGAAGAGGTCGACGTGGACTACGAGATCCTTGGAATATCCAAAGAGCGAAGCGGCAATATGGATGTTCTGCTCGTAGCGGCCAAGAAGGAATCCATTCGCGACTATGTGAATGCGGTGGAGGCCTGCGGCTTGAATGTTTATGTCCTGGATGTGGACTACTTTGCCCTCAACAACGCCTTGGAAATGACAGAAGGCTTCAGGGAAGATTGTATTGCACTCATCGACATCGGTTCTCACAAAGCCCTCATGTGCATTGCCGTCCGGGGAGTTCCCGTGTTCACACGGGGCTTGGCCATTGGCGGGGAGCAGATCACCGAACAAATCAGCGAGCAATTGAAAGTGGCCCTGGAGGAGGCGGAAAGGATCAAGCTTGGAGATTCTGTTCCGAACATTTCCGAGGGGGAACTGGAAAAGGTTTTCGTTTCGGTGATTCGAAGCTGGGTTGGTGAGTGCAAGAGGGCCATAGATTTTTATCACAGCAATTACCCTGACAACAGACTCAAGAAGATCTATCTGAGTGGCGGTTCCTGCCGTCTGCCAGGGTTGGAGCGGGTTTTTCGGGAACACATGGATGTGGAGGTGAGCGTCTTCAATCCATTTGAACACATTCAGTGGGATTCCAATGGATTTGATGGGGATTATTTGAACTATATCGGTCCACAAATGGCCATTCCCCTGGGTCTGGCCCTGAGAAAGACGAAAGAGAAATGATCCAGATAAATCTAATCCCGGCAAAAGTTCGCAAAACCAGGGACACGACCCGCCAGTTCTTCACTGTCTACATCTCGAGCATCTTTCTTGTGGTTCTGGGGGTAGGTTATCTCTGGTATTCCATGAACAGTGAAAGAGCCTCCCTTGAAGGGCAAATTTCCAAGCTGGATCGACAGATTCAGCAATACGCGAAATATGACCGAATGCTCAGGGACCTCACACAAAAAACTGAGGTGATCGATAAAAAGACCTCGATCATTCAAAGTCTTCAGAAAGACCGGGACACAATGGTGAGGGTTCTGGCCGCCCTGAGCGTAGAACTGCCGGCCGACAAAATGTGGTTTGAACGTCTGCATCAATCGGGAAATGCGGTGACCTTGGATGGCACAGCTCTCAACAACGAGAGCATTGTTGAGTTCATGCGAAATCTGGAGTCTTCACCCATGGTGGAAGCCGGGAGTGTCCACCTGACCCACTCGAGAAGGGTCAGGGTGAACGATTCCAATTTGAGAGAATTTCGTATCAGCTATCGTTTCTTTTCATTTTCACAAATGCAGGCCAAGCTGGAAAAGAAGACGCCATGATCAAAAATCCATTTCAGTCCCTGGTTCAGTCCCTGGCGCTCAAAGAGAAAGTTGAGGCTCTCAGCGGGCAGCAGAAGATCCTCCTTTTTGTGATCACTTTGGTGGTCCTGGTCGGGGGCTTCTATTTTTTCCAATACAAAGACCTCTCCAGGAACATCGACCGTCTGAAGGGGCAGGTCACCCAGAAAGAACGAGATCTGGCCAGGCTCAAAAGCGCCGCACAACAGGTGGCTGTCCTGGAAGAAAGGCTGGCCCACTCGGAGGAAGAATTCAGTCGGCTTCTCACCCTGCTTCCTGACCAGAGAGAAATCCCTGGTTTTTTGGAAAGTGTTTCCAAGCTGGGAGCCGAAGTGGGTTTGGAGAACATTTTGTTTCAGCCCCAGTCAGAGCGGGTTGAAGGTTTTTATGCTGCCATACCGGTCAAACTGGATCTGGTGGGAACCTACCACGAACTGGGAATCTTCCTGGACCGGGTGAGCAAGCTGGACCGAATTCTGAGGGTGCAGAACCTCAACATTTCACGCCAGAGAAATGAGGGTTTGCTGCAAGTGGGCTGCACCATTGAGACCTATCGATTCCTGGACAACCCGGTGGAACCGCCACCCGCTTCCACACAACGGAGATCCAGGTGAGCAGGGACAAAAGGACTTTGACACGGGAAACTTTTGACGAAAATGAAATGCGCTGAAGGTGACATGGGCGGGCAGGAAGGTGGGGGCATTATGCGAAGGATGAGAAATTACTGTGCAGGGGTTGGTGTATATTTGGGTTGTCTGGCATTGGTGCTGGGTTGTGCGACCCAGGGAACCATGAGTGTGGAACCGAACCAGCCCTATCAAGGGGAAAAACAGGCCCTGGTCTCAATAGAGGATCCGGTGCAAACGGTGGAAGAGAAACAAAGGGACTCTGGATCTGCTGAAGTCCGCAGAGTGGAGCCCCCTGCCAGAGCCCACTTCGGGGCACTCCATGGCTCCTCGAATGCTCCAGGGGAGGGAAGGTTTTTCCTTGGAGACAGATCTGCGGAGCTGCAGGGAGCAGGCACCCACCTTGATCCCAAACCTGCCTGGTCAATGGAAAGGGAAACGGAGGGCACGGGGGATCACTCGCTTCCCTCTCACCCATTTATGAGGAGTTATTCGGGGAAACCCATCAGCCTGGATTTGCTGGACGCCGATGTCAGGAATGTTCTCAGGCTCATCGCTGACATCACGGGGACCAACATGGTCATTGAACCCGATGTGGCGGGAAGAGTCACACTCAAGGTGGAGCAGGTGCCATGGGATCATGTTT
>SLCH01000037.1 GCA_007125915.1 Syntrophobacteraceae bacterium | reverse complement strand
TCACGCAGCTGCGGGAGACTCGGAAGCGCTCAGCCATGTGCCTTTCGGGAGGAAGCTTTTCGCCCGCCTTGATTTCTCCCCCCATGATCAAGTCCTGAATGCGGTCCACTATGCTTTCGTAAAGATATTTCTGGTTTTCTTTGGAGTTTTCCTGGGTCATGGGCCCCTCCAAACAAAGGAAAAAATTATTAGACCTTAATGTTCAAAATCACTATATTGGTTATACCAATATCAGGTCAAGAAAATAATCAGCCCCTATTTGGTGAAGTTTCGAAAGAGGATACAAGCAGCAGGGAGAGGGTCTATGGTTTTCTGGGTGCCGGCTTGAAAGGAGTTTCCCGCCAGTGGAGCCATGACGCGCACGAAGAGCAGGCAAATTTTAAGCTAAATTGTCAGGCCAGGCTGTGGGAGTGTGTCGGGGAACTGGACTGCTTCAATGCTTGGTTTTTTGAAGAAAGAAAAGGGAAAGTGAGCAAAGAGAGGGTCTATTGGTCTAACCTTTATGGGGTATGGGGCACCGCTGCATTCTTGCTGCGCTTGTCCAATTTCCCGGGCGCTTGCACCTTCATGCCATGAGCGAGGAGGGTCTTTTTCATGTCCATTGCCAGTTTCCAGGCTTGGGGCGTGTCCCCGTGGATGCAGAGTGTGTCGGCCTCCACCGAAAGGGTGCTTCCATCCAGGGTGGGGAGAGTGCTCTCGGTGACCAGCTGGAGAACGCGGGAACAGACCGTCTGCCGTTCATGAATGACTGCACCCTGAAGACCTCTCGGTGCCAGAGAACCGTTTTTGAGGTAGGCGCGGTCGGGGAAGGCTTCACCGATCACCCGAACACCCGCCTCCCTGGCCATTGCCGCACACAATGACCCCGAAAGCATGTACAGGAACAGGCGGGGATCATATGCGCGAATGGCGCCGATGAGTTCCCGTGCGGCCTCTGCATTTTGAGCCACGTGGTTGTAAAGGGCTCCGTGGGGCTTCACGTAACTGAGGGAAAGGCCTGCTGCTCGAACAAAAGCATCCAGGGCTCCCATTTGATAGAGCACGTAAGCTTCTATTTCCCCCTTGAACGTGTGCAGCATGCGGCGTCCAAAGCCCATGAGGTCCGGGTACCCGGGATGTGCTCCAATGCTGACTCCATGTTCTTTTGCCAGCTGAACGGTTTTTCGCATCACGAGGGGATCGCCACCGTGAAAGCCGCACGCAATGCTTGCCGACGTGATGTGAGGCATGATTCTGGCGTCTTCTCCCAGGGAGTAGGGGCCATGGCTTTCCCCCATATCGCAGTTGAGGTCTATGGTTTTTGGGACATGAGCCCCTTTCACTTCCTTCATGCTTCGGCCTTTTCGTCCCCCGCCAGGAAACGTCGTATGGCAAATTCCTTGTGAAGGTAGATCTCTCGGGCATCATGGAAGCTGATGACTTTGAAGGTGATCCTCGCACCAGGCAAGGCCTGGGCGATGAGGGGAATGTCAGCGGCAATGACGTTGGCAATCTTGGCATAGCCTCCCGTTGTGGGGCGGTCTGCAAGGAGGATGAGGGGCTGACCGTTGCCGGGAACCTGTATGGCCCCCATTGCCACTCCATCGGACAGGATGTCCGGCGCTCTCTGGTGCTCAATGGGTGGCCCCGCAAGTCTGCAGCCCATTCGATCCGCACGGTCGGTCAAAGAAAAGGCGCTGGTGATGAAGGTTTCAATGCCCCTTTGTGAAAAAGCGCTGTCCTGGGGCCCGAGAATGACCCTCAGTTGAGGGTTGGGGGAGTAGGGGGGAATGAGATGCCTGGGATAGCGGGCAGGAAGGGGTTCGGTGGCTTCGGGACCCGTGTGAAGGACGTCCCCGGCCTTCAGGGCTCGCCCTTCAAAACCTCCGAATTTTCCTCGAAGGTAGGTGGAACGGCTATCCAAAACCAGTGGTACGCGAATGCCTCCACCCAGCACCAGGTAATGGCGGAACCCCAGTTCGGTCTGCAGCAGCTGAATGGTTTGCCCTCTCCTGGCCTTCAGGGCCCTCCATGTGGGGATGGGAGTCCGGTTCAGAAAAACACTGCTGTTGGAGCCTGTCACAGCGAAAGTCGTGTCTCTGAGAAATTGGGCGCGAAACCTTCCCAGAGTGATCTCAAGAGAAGCATCGAAAGGGTCGTTTCCCACCAGGAGATTCCCGATTCGAAGCGCATAGAGGTCTGCGGCTCCCGAAACGGGAACGCCCAGGTGTTGATAACCAGGCCGTCCCCTGTCCTGAACTGTGGCGAGGGGGCCGGGTTCGATGATTTCAAGTGAGGGAATATTCATCTTTATTGATGGGCCTGAATCGAATCTTCATTCCCGCCCGAAGCAGCGTGGGAGGATCATCATGGGGATCAAAAAATTTCAGGGGTGACCGGCCTATGATTTGCCAGCCCCCTGGACTTTCAACGGAATAGATTCCTGTCTGCTGATCGGCAATGCCCACACTGCCTGCCGGCACACGGATGCGCGGGGTGTCCCGGCGGGGAGTGAAAAGCCTGGAATCCAGGCTCCCCAAATAGGGGAAGCCGGGAGTGAAGCCGATCATGAAGACATGGTAAAGGGCGGCGCAGTGAATCCCGATCACTTCTTTGATCGTCAGTCCATTGTGCGAGGCCACAAAAGGCAGGTCGGGACCAAACTCACCCCCATAGCAGACGGGAATTTCCACGGTGCGGTCTTCCGGTTCATCGTCCCCTTCATGTCTCAACATGTCTTCCAGGTGCAGGACCAGCTTTTCAAAGGAGCACTCCCAGGGATCGTACTGAATAAAAAGGGACCGGTATGTGGGATTTATGGACAGCACTCCATGGAGAGGATTTTCTCGCATTTTCCCAAATAACCGCCGGACTCTCCTGTTGGTTTCCAGATCGATGGTGTCCCCCAGTTCAACGCTCAGGGCTGTTTCTCCGCAATGATTGAAACGGGGCGCAGTTCCAAAGGGTTTTGTAACGATTTCAGTCATCAGGTGGTTCCGGAACCCTGAGAGATAGACTTTTGAAGACCAGGCATTGCTGATCAAAGGGCTGTGAAGAAATTCTTATAACGCTTGCTCGCGCCATGCAAAAAAATTCCTGGCTCGAAAACAAGGTGCCAGGTGAAATTCTATGCCATAAGCAAATGACCATTTCAACCGCGGTGCCGGGAAAGCAGGCTCAAAGACAGCCCGGGCACTGGGGAGAGCACAAAAACAAGGGCCTGTGGCCAAACTTTTCTCAAAAGGACGTAAAAATAAAAATTAAGCTTCGCAGAATCTGGAAAAAGAGTCAATATGGCCCCTGAAGTTCTCGCATGAAGGCAGGAATGGCCTTGTGCCATGCAAAAATACCATATGAAGAGCTTTGGTGACAGGGCTGGAAAATGCTGGCCCATTGGGAGCTGGTTTCCCCAAAAAGCGGGTTGCCCTTCAAAATTTCACCTGTTAATGGATAACGCTGCGTGAGGATGATTTTTGTTCACAACCGGTCATCATGCGTGAAGAAGTTTTATGAAGAGCCGGAGTGCCCTGCAAACATGTCTTTTCGAGCCGATGATGCCTTGTTTTTGGACTGGCATTCAAATTCCAAATGCCTCAGCTCGCCCCTGAAGACGTGTGGCGAGCGGGCCCTCTGTCATCCTCGGAATGTATCTGTTATGAAATGGAGAATGGAATGACAGCAATGTTGACGGAGCAACAGTTCGATCGGATCTTTTCGAACCACTCTCCAACCCGGGACAGCCTGATCCCCATCCTGCAGGATGTTCAGGATACCATGGAATATCTTTCTCCTGAGGCCCTTGAAGCCGTGGCCCGCTACCTGAACCTCTCAGAGAATGATGTCTATGGGGTGGCCACTTTCTATGCGCAGTTCCGCTTTCATCCTCCGGGCAGGCATCGCCTCAAGGTTTGCCTGGGCACCGCCTGTCACGTGCGCGGCAGCGGCCTGATCCTGGAAGGAGTCAGCCGCAGGCTTGGAGTTGTGCCGGGGGAGACGACGGAAGATGGAAGCTTCACCCTGGAACGCGTGGCCTGTTTCGGGTCCTGCGCTTTGGCGCCCGTTGTGGTTTTGGATGACAAGGTCTATGGTCGGATGACCACCAGGAAGACCCAAAAAATTATCGAGGACACGGAATGAGTTTCAAGAAAATCCAAGAGCAGGCAAATCTGGAGTGGGAACAATTCACTCGCTCAAAGCCTCTTCGCGTCTTGATTGGCTCCGCCACGTGCGGCCGTGCTGCGGGGTCTATGGAAGTCATGCAAGCCTTTGAGGATGAATTGAACAAGCGATCCCTGACGGCCCAGACAGGGGTCCACGAGGTGGGGTGCTTGGGCATGTGCTATGCGGAGGTTCTTGTGGAGCTCACGGGTGCCGATGGTCGGCGGGTGCTTTATGAAGGCGTGGGCCCCGGGTTTGTGCCGACTCTGGTGGAGTCTCATCTGGTTGAAGGGAACCCCTTGCTCGACAAAGCCATGGCCGTGATGGAAGGGGAGGATCTGGAGGGAGTCGCACACTTTTCCCAGCTGCCCAACATTCAGCATCAGGTTCGAGTGGTCATGCGCAACTGTGGTGTGATCGATCCCGCCAGAGTGAATCATTACATTGCTCGAGGGGGTTACTCGGGAATGCACCGGGCCTTGAGCATGACGCCGGACCAGGTGGTCTCTGAAATGACCGCATCGGGACTTCGCGGGCGGGGTGGGGCCGGGTTTCCCACGGGTGTCAAATGGGGTTTTGCACGAAAGTCGCCCGGTGACGTGAAGTACGTCATCTGCAATGCGGACGAGGGGGATCCGGGAGCTTTCATGGACCGTTCCGTTCTGGAAGGGGATCCTCATGCGGTTTTGGAGGGCCTTCTCATTGCGGGCTATGCCATCGGCGCATCCCAGGGCTACGTCTATTGCCGTGCCGAGTATCCTCTGGCCATTGAACGGCTGGAGGAAGCCATTGAGCAAATGAGGGAAAAAGGCTTCCTGGGTGAAAGGGTCATGGATTCTTCTTTCTCCTTTGATATAAAAATCAAGAAGGGAGCTGGAGCGTTTGTGTGCGGGGAGGAAACCTCCCTCATGCAGAGCATTGAAGGAAAGCGGGGCATGCCGCGATCAAGACCCCCCTTTCCCGCCGTGTCCGGTCTCTTTGGCAGGCCCACCAACATCAACAATGTGGAAACTCTCGCATCCGTTTCGGCCATCATGGAAAAGGGCGCCCAGTGGTACCAGGGGTTCGGCACCGAGAAAAGCAGGGGGACCAAGACCTTCGCCCTGGCCGGGAAGATCAACCGAACAGGTCTCATTGAAGTGCCCATGGGCATTCCCCTGAGGACCATCATTGAAGACATCGGGGGAGGAGTGCCGGGAGGCAAGAAATTCAAGGCCGTCCAGACAGGAGGCCCCTCCGGTGGATGTGTTCCCGCTCAATTCATGGACCTCCCCGTGGATTACGAGCACCTGGCGGAAGTGGGGTCCATCATGGGGTCGGGAGGCATGATCGTCATCGATGAAGAGTCCTGCATGGTGGATGTGGCCCGCTATTTTCTCACTTTCACCGAAAACGAATCTTGCGGAAAATGTGTTCCTTGCCGCATGGGAACCCAGCACCTCTTGAAAACTCTCACAGACATCACCGAGGGGTGCGCCACCCCCGAGCAGATCGGCACCATGCGCAAGGTCGGTGACTCCATGAAGAAGGCATCCTTGTGCGGCCTTGGCCAGACCGCCCCCAACCCCGTCCTCACCACTCTTCGCTATTTTGAAGATGAATACCGGGCGCACATGGAGGACAGGAAGTGTCCTGCGGGAGTTTGCCGTGCACTGATCACTTTCCACATCGATCCCGACACCTGCACGGGTTGCATGGCATGTGCGTCAGCGTGTCCCGTGGACGCCATTTCGGGGGAAAAGAAGAAAACGCACCACATTGACCAGGACCTCTGCATACGGTGCGGCTCCTGCCGCCAGGCATGTAAATTCAACGCGGTGGTCGTGAACTGATCCGGAGGGGTCCCGGTTCACACCCAGAACACTTTGACCGTCAACCGCAATTCTCTCCACTTCCGGTTGCGGTGGACGGTTCGCAGCATATTGTGAGGGAGATCGAATGGGCACAATCAGCTTGACCATAGACGGACAGGGGGTCGAGGTCCAGGAGGGGAAGACCATTCTCCAGGCTTCCAGGGAAGCGGGAATCGTCATTCCCACCATCTGTGACCACAAGGACCTCAATCCTTATGGCGCATGCCGCATGTGTGTGGTGGAAATCGAGGGTGTTCGGGGCTTTCCCACCTCCTGCACCACCCCTGCGTCGGATGGCATGGTCGTGAAAACTCAGTCTGCGGAACTGACCACATTGAGGAACCGGACTCTCGAGCTCATGTTGTCGGGACACCCCAACAGCTGCCTGGTTTGTGTGCACCGGGAGGCCTGCGAAAAATACCGCCCGGGTGCCACCAAGGCGGGCAGGGCCACTCGCTGTGGGTTTTGCAGCAACCGGGAGGAATGCAGCCTGCGTGAGATGGCTCTCAGGGCGGGAGAAAATGAGCTGGGACTGCCCACCCTTTATTCGGCCCACAACGTGGAAAGAAGCGACCCCTTCATGGATCGCGACTACAACCTGTGCATTCTGTGTGGGCGGTGCTGGAGAATCTGTGAAAAAATTCATGGAAAACCTGCCATCAGCATCATCAATCGGGGCAAGTGGGCCCGGCTGGGAACGGCCTTTCACAAGAGCCACGTTTTTTCCGGCTGCACCTTCTGTGGCTCCTGCATCGACATCTGCCCCACGGGAACCCTCACAGACCGCTTTGCCCGGTGGTACGGAAAACCCGATGACCGGAATTTGTCCGCATGCACCCTCTGTGCAGAGGGGTGTTCGCTCTTTGCCCTCACCAAGTCCAGGCGTCTCGTTGCCACGCGCATGACATCCTTTCAGTGGGAGGCGAGCCTTTGCGCGCTGGGACGCTTTGCCCTGGCTCAGATTGTCAACGCCCCCGAGCGCCTCATTCGGCCCGCTGTGCAGGAAGGTGAAGATCAGATTCCCTGCGATTGGGACACCGCGCTTGAGCTTGCCGCCAGTGAGCTGCCCAGATTCACCGAAAGCCTGGCCATCGTGGTGAGTGAATCGACGACCCGCGAGGACCGTTTCCTGTACGCTCGACTGGCCGAGAGACTTGGTGCTTCGTTGATCGTGGTTCCCTCCTCGAGAAACGGTGTGGAAAAGGAATTGCAAGGGTTCACCGCGGACCTGGAAAAAGGGCGCTTTCGGGCCGTCATATCGGGGGGAGATTTTCTTTCCGCCGAGCTCCTGAAGGGCCTGAATTTTTCCGTTGTCATCGATTGTCTCCCTTCTTCCGGTGCACGAGGGGCCAAGGTGGTTTTGCCGGCGGCCGTCCTTTCGGAAGTGGAGGGCACCTGGCGCAACGTTTCCGGAGAAGTGAAGGAACTGCCGGCGGTGAGTCTCCCTCCCGGCCAGGCAAGACCCGAGTGGCAGATCATTTGTCAATTGGCACAAAAAATGGGGCTGGAAGGTTTTGAATTCAAATCTGCCCGGGAAGTGACTTCTCTGGTGGGCAGTGACCCCGCGCCCCGCCCTTTCGACGGGGAACCTCGACGGGGTTTGCGCCAACTTCCCTCCCGTTTTCGTGGCCATTTGGCCGCTGACTGGGTGCGGCCCTTGGAAGCCTTTGGCATGCCTTCGACTCCTTTGGAGGAAATGACAGAAAGTTCCAAGGAAGGTTTTGAAATCCTGGAAAGGCGGGAAGTCGTTCCCAACATGTATTTCATAAAAATCATGGCTCCCCAGGTGGCCAAATTTGCCAAGCCCGGCCAGTTTGTCATCCTCATGGCACGGGAAACTTCCGAGCGCTCACCCTTCACCCTGGTGGACTGGAATGGCGCAGAAGGGACCATATCGCTCATCATCGAGGAAGTGGGGCGTTCCAGCCGTGAGCTCATTTCTCTGCCCGTGGGAGCGCGTGTGGCTCACGTGAGCGGGCCTCTGGGCATGCCCTTGCCCATGGAGAAAAAGGGCACGGTGGTTCTTGGGGGTGGATGCTACGGCATCGGGGCTATCTATCCCATTGCAAGAGGGCTCAGGGAAGCGGGCAATCACGTGATCGTGGTCATCGAAGCTTCCAGCAGTTACCTCCTCTTTATGGAAGACGAACTGAAGACCGTTTCTGATGAACTGATCATCGCCACCAAGGACGGCAGCCGGGGAACGAGGGGCGGTGTGCAGGAAGTCTTTGTGAACCTGGTGCAAAGGGGCGTTGATGTGGCCATGTTCGTGGCCGTTGGCTGCACTTTCATGATGCGCATGGCGGCGGAAGCCACAAAACCTTTGGGAATCCCGACCCTGGTGGCACTCAATCCCATCATGGTGGATGGCACGGGCATGTGCGGGGCCTGCCGCGTTTCCATTGAAGGGCGCACTCGATTTGCCTGTGTGGACGGTCCCTTCTTTGATGCGCATGGGGTGGACTGGGATGAGCTTTTCTCGCGGCGAAGCGCCTACTCGAGAGAAGAAATCGAAGCGATGCCTCAAATGGTGGACCTCAATGCTCTGATTCACCCCCACGGTTCAGGTGGTGGTTGTGGTTCCAGTTGCAGTCACAGATAGGTCAAGAAATTTCGGGAGAGATTCATGGCAAAGATGACGGAAGAGAAAACCGGTGCACGAGGCGGTGCGCAGGCCAAATCGAAGAAAAAAAAGACTCCCCGCCAACCCATGCCCGAACAGGATCCCCGGCGAAGGCGTCATAATTTTGAGGAGGTTCCTCAGGGGTACTCGGAAGAAACAGCCATCCTCGAAGCCGGCCGGTGTCTTCAGTGCAAAAAGGCCGGTTGCATTCAGGGTTGTCCCGTGAACATACACATTCCTGGATTCATTGGGCTCATTGCAGAAGGCCGATTCGTGGAAGCCCTGCTCAAATTGAAAGAACAAAATGCCCTTCCCGCCGTGTGCGGCCGCGTGTGTCCTCAGGAAAGCCAGTGCGAAGCTCTGTGCATTCTTGGAAAGAAAGGGGAGCCCGTGGCCATCGGACGTTTGGAGCGTTTTGCTGCAGATTATGCCCGGGAGCACGGCGGGGTGCCCGATCCCGAACAGGCGCCCGCCACGGGAAAGAAAATCGCCGTGATCGGCGCCGGCCCTGCGGGCATTACCGTCGCCGGGGAATTGGCTCGCTGGGGCCATGATGTGGTCATTTTTGAAGCCCTTCACCTGGCGGGCGGGGTGCTCATGTACGGTATTCCCCAATTTCGCCTTCCCAAGGAAATTGTCCAATACGAAATCAGCAGTCTTCAGAAACTGGGCGTGGAAATTCGAACGGACTACATCATCGGCAAGACCCAGACCGTGGACCAACTGCTGGAAGAGGATTTCGATGCCGTGTTCATTGGAACGGGGGCGGGACTTCCCGTTTTCCTGGGAATTCCCGGTGAAAATGCCATTGGCGTCTTCTCGGCCAATGAATTCCTCACTCGAGTGAATCTCATGAAAGCCTATGATTTTCCAAAATACGCCACATCACCCATACGTCCCCGGCAGGTCATCACCGTAGGAGGAGGCAATGTGGCCATGGATTCGGCGAGGACTTCCCTGCGGCTGGGAGCCGGGTCGACCATCGTTTACAGGCGGAGCCGATCGGAAATGCCCGCAAGGGCTGAGGAAATCCACCATGCAGAAGAGGAGGGTGTGGAATTTCACCTGCTCACCAATCCCGTGCGCATCCTGACCGATGAAAAGAATCACGTGACGGGCATGGAGTGTCTCAAAATGGAACTGGGCGAACCCGATGCCTCAGGAAGAAGACGTCCCATTCCCGTTGAGGGAAGCAATTTCATCATTCCTGCAGACACGGTCATCATCTCCATCGGCAACCAGCCCAACCCCCTCGTTCCCCAGACATCTCCCGAAATCGAGGTGACAAGAAAAGGAACCATCATCACCGACCCGGAAACCATGATGAGTTCCAAGCCGGGAGTTTTCGCAGGGGGCGACATCGTTTCGGGGGCAGCCACGGTCATCAGTGCCATGGGGCAGGGGAAAAAGGCCGCAAGGGCCATTCACAGATATCTCATGGGTGAAGATCCTCCCGAGGCAAACCCGGAAACCCCGGACAATGACACGCAGGAGGATTGATTTCCTCAACGTTTGGGCGGCGATGGTCTCTGTCATGTGGAGGAAAAGGAATGGCGCCGTGACCGGTCCTTTCATGGAAGGAAAGAGTCATGGCCCGAGCTGAAAGGACTTTGAACCCAAAGAACCGTGCCTTTGCCGCGGGTTTTGAGTGAGCCTCACACCCTTTTGTTTAAATCTTCATGGCGTCAGGGGGAAAGGGGAGCCTTTCGCCTTTTTCTCACCCTTTTCACCAGCAGGGGAATGAAGGGGGAAATGAAAAAGAGGCCCAGTGACAGAAAGACTCTTGGCGTCAGGAGCTTTTCCCACTGGCCGGACATCCAGACCTCGGTGAAGGTGCCTATGGAGAACGTGAGGATAAAAGTGCCTGCGAAAATGCCGAGAGCCGTGGCCAGAAAGTAAGGCCAGAAGCGCACCTTCGTGAGGCCCATGCCAAAGCTCATGGGGCTGTAGGGGGAGTAGATCAGCCGCAGGTAGAGCACAGTGGCAAATCCATTTCGCTCGATGGCCTCATCGTATCTTCGAAGACGCCGGCCTGCCAGGGAGGCGGCGAATTCCCTTCCCAGCCATCTTCCCAGAAGAAAAGCCGTGGTTCCTCCCATCATGGCCCCCAGGTAAACGTAGAGAAAACCCCAGTAAGGGCCGAAGATTGCGGCGCCCACACCCGCAAGAAGGGGCCCGGGTATGAACAGGAGCACACCCGTGGTGTAAAGGATTATGAAAGCCACGGGAGACCATGAGCCCGTGCGGTCGAGAAGAATCCTCAGGGAGTCACTGTTCATCCTTGCGGTCAGTTCCGTGAAATAGACGAGAAAAAGGGCCGAAAGCACCATCGCAAGGAGAACAGAAATTTTGACGGCATGGGCAAGTTTAACTTTTTGGGTTCCTGACGTTGTTCTCGTCATATTTCCCCCTTCCTGCCTTTAATCATACTGATTCACTCCAGCTAAAATAAGTTTTTTTTATGGAGCAAGCATTTTTATGGAGCGTTTTCCTTTTTCCCAGGAGTGCTTTCAAGAGGAATTCAACGAATTCGGACAATATATTCTGAAGAAAAACATGGTTGACGTGTGAACGGAGAAAAACTATATTGACTAGCAGCGATATATAGAAATTGGTGCCAACAAATTTTCTTATGATGAGAGAATCGGGGAGCATAAAAATGATGGAGACGGAAAAAGAAATAATAAAAGTTCTTTTCCTGTGCACTGGCAATGCCTGCCGCAGCCAGATGGCTGAAGGCTGGACCCGGCATTTGCAGGGCCAATGGATCGACGCCCGTTCAGCAGGGGTGGAGCCCCACGGGGTAGACCCGCGCGCCGTGACGGCCATGGCAGAGGCGGGTGTGGACATTTCCGGGCAGCAATCCAAGCATCTGGACACTCTCGAAGGAATGGAATTCGACTACGTGATCACTCTGTGCGGAAATGCCCAGCAATCGTGTCCCGTTTTTCCCGCAAAGACTCGAGTCATGCACGCAGGGTTTGACGATCCTCCCGCCCTGGCCAAAGGTGTTCCATCAGAAGAGGAAGCCATGTCCCATTACCGGCGTGTGCGAGATGAAATCCGTGAATTTGTGGAAAAACTGCCTCAGCATTTAACGGAACAGTGAGGGATCTTTTCAGCCACTGCCTGATGCATATCCCCCCATGCGGTTTTGAGGAATGGAATTGTGACCGGCCAAGCCCCGCCCCCAAACCTTTTCAGCCTGAAAGGTCATCCTTCATTTTTCCATTGATGAGAGTTCGAGCCACACTGGCTTTGCGCAGATCACGGAGGGTATCATGAGAGAGCGCACCAAATTGTTTCTCATCGTGCTCGTTTTCCTGGCCTTTTATTTCGTTCCATGGAGCCATCCCATCATACGCCAGTCCGGTTTCGAGGCTTTCATGATGGCTCGCGACTACGCCCGGGAACATGTGCTCACCTGCCTCATTCCCGCTTTCTTCATTGCGGGGGCCATCGCAGTTTTTGTCTCCCAGGCTTCCGTGCTCAAATACTTTGGGGCCCAGGCCAGAAAAATACTCTCCTACTCGGTGGCTTCCGTTTCCGGCACCGTACTGGCCGTCTGTTCCTGCACGGTCCTTCCCCTTTTTGCGGGCATCTACACGAGAGGAGCGGGCATCGGTCCCGCGACGGCTTTTCTCTACTCAGGCCCCGCCATCAATGTTCTTGCCCTTGCCCTGACGGCAAGGGTTCTCGGCTGGCAACTGGGTGTGGCGAGGGCCATCTTTTCCATCATACTCGCGGTGATTGCAGGGCTTCTCATGGCCTGGATTTTCCGCAAGGAGGATGCAGAGCGCACTGCGGGAGAAATTCATTTTCCCCAGGATGGGGAGGAGGGACGGACTCTGCTGCAAAATTCCCTCTACCTTTTCACCATGGTTCTCATCCTGGTTTTCGCCGCTTTTGCTCCACCCGCAGCAGGTGAAGGGGGACTGTGGGCTGCCATTTTTTCCGTCAAATGGTACATGACGATCTTCTTGCTCCTGGTGCTTGCCTGGATGCTGAAAGCATGGTTTTCCCGAGAGGAACTGGAAACCTGGGTGCAGAGCACCTGGACGTTCATGAAGCAGATCCTGCCGCTTCTGGCGGCCGGGGTTCTCGTGGCCGGCTTCCTGCTGGGCCGGCCGGGCCACGAAGCGCTCATTCCCGAACGGTATATTCAAAACCTCGTGGGCGGCAACTCTTTGAGTGCCAATCTCTTCGCAGCTGTTTCGGGTTCCCTCATGTACTTTGCCACGCTCACGGAAGTTCCCATCCTTCAAGGCCTTCTCGGCGCGGGAATGGGCAAAGGGCCCGCTCTTTCTCTTCTTCTTGCAGGACCGGCATTGTCCCTTCCCAATATGCTCGTCATCGCGGGCGTCATGGGGGTGAAAAAAACTGCTGTGCTGGTGTCCATCATTGTTGTTCTGTCGACCATAGCGGGGATGTTTTTTGGTATAATTGTGGGATAATGAATAGAATAATTGAAATTTAAATTCAAAAGGATATTCACTGCTCCAGATCAATGCTGTTCATTTGAGGGAATGTGTGTTGTCCTGTCCGCCAGTCGCTGCCAGGGCGGAGGGTAGAAGGTATTTAGAGGTCAGGATTTTCCCCAGGGCGCAAATGGCCTGAATAGAGGGCCTTCACATGGGGTGAGACAGCGCTGGCGAACTGCATTGCCCCTGCCTGCGAGGTGAGGACAAACCATCGATCCTTTACCATGAAGATTTGAGGAGACATGAATCATGGAAATCAAAGTTTTGGGCCCCGGTTGTGCAAAATGCTCCCAGACAGAAAAAGTGGTTCAGGAGGCCGTGGCCGAAAGTGGTGTGGATGCTTCCATCGAAAAAGTGACCCATGTTTTGGAAATCGGAAAATACGGTGTCTTTGGAACTCCCGCGGTGGTGGTGGACGGTGAAGTGAAGTCAGTGGGAAAAATACCCAGCAAAGAAGAAGTGCTCAAGTGGCTCAAGAAGTAGCTCTGAGATCGAAGTGTCAAGGACTTTTGGCCGGTGGATTTGCTAGAATTCACCATTTTAGGCTGACTGCTCACCTTTGTTAGGAGTTCGTTCATGTTTGAAACTATGGTGTTGGCCACGGATCTTTCCTCCGATTGGGACGATATTCTCAGCTGCGGGGAGGAGTTCAAGGTTTTGGGCTGTAAAAAGGCCGTTCTGACCCACTTTATCATGGGCGGAACCCTCGAGGAACGGGAAGCCGCAGTGCATGGAGAGGCGCCCCCTAAACTCAGGGATCAGAAAAGGCTGCTGGAGACCCAGGGCTTTGATGTGCTTTTGGAAACAACCCTCGGCACGCCGGGGCAAGTGATCAACGAGGTGGCGGAAAAGCACCAAGCATCCCTCATTGTGGTGGGTTCTCATGGCAAATCCCTTTGGCGGGAGGCCCTTTTAGGTTCGGTGTCCAACGAAATTCTGCACCACGTGAGATTTCCCACCTTGCTCCTCAATGTGAAACGATTAAGAGCCGATGAGGAGGGGGCCATCTGTCAACTGCGCACCAGGGAACTGCTGCGGCATGTGCTGTACCCGACGGACTTTTCTCCCATTGCCGACCAGGGCGTCGAGTTCCTGGAAGGCCTGGCTTCCAAAGGGATTTCAAAGGTCACGGTTTTTCACAGCCTCTATGCTCCTGAGATTCATCCCACGTCTGTGCTGGAAGCGGATGAAGCGTTAATTCAGGGTCTTCTGGAGTCGTTGGCCGATCGTCTGAAGCAGGCGGGAGTTCCTCGGGTGGAAACCACTCAGCTCAAAGGTCATCCCACTGCCAATATCGTCGATTTTCTAAGAAAAAGCGACTGTTCCATGGTGATCATGGGCACTCAGGGAAAGGGATTTTTTTCGGAAATTTTTCTGGGCAGTGTGGCCTACAATGTGGCCCGTCTGGCTTCCTGCCCCGTTCTTTTGCTGCCACGAAAAAAGTCCAAATGAGCACATCTCCCAGGAAACTTTAGGGCAGTTCTTTTTGGAGGGAGCAAGTGTGAAAACCCTTCATGATTTGGCGCGAGACCAATGGGGCGAAGATGCTCAACGGGGTACAACCCCTGAAACGCTGGTGCATTTCCCAAGCCTCCTTGCCAAAGGGAAATCATTTCGATAGTATGGGGTGAAGACCATGTGACAACCCTTGCATGGGGGTGACCATGAACTTTTCCGCTGAAAAAGCATCCCTTTCG
>SLCH01000105.1 GCA_007125915.1 Syntrophobacteraceae bacterium | reverse complement strand
GTGTTATGGAGACGGTTCGCGCTCGAGGCATGGCCGGTCCGGAAACCCGGCTGGTCCACCAGAGGGCCGCCGACACCTGGCAGCCCGATCCGGAATCAACGGTCCTTGGCATGACCCGGCCAGACGTCGCCGGATGGTATTTTTTCGGACTCTCGCTCCACGCCGCCTATCACTCCGTCATCCTGGCTGTGGACCGCACTGATCCGGACACCCCCCGCATCTATTGGATGGATCAGTTTACCAAAGGCTTCACCAGAGATGTCACCGGTTCTCTCATGAATCAGATGCGCAGTTTCGAGCCGAGTTACGGTTTTGCACCGTCAAGGATGTGGCAAATCATTCCAGCCGCCGACACCCTGATCATTCTCGATTAGCAGGGATGCGGTCATACGCGGAATAGCCGTTTAAATTCTTTTGTCTATGAATAACACCCCATCCGCCTTTCCGGTTGTCCGCAAACAATCCCGCCGACATCGGGTGTTCCAGTTTTCAGACCACCCGCACGGTCCGTTCGCTCTCGCGCGGCTCATGCCCTTGTACTCCGGCTTCTTCCGGACGATTCCTGGCGGTTCCACTCTTGCCTTCGGCTGGTACTTGTGCAAATGTGAAAATCACTCTTGCACAATTCACACAAAGGGGACTTGCACCCCATCAGGTCACGCCTCTGCCGGGCATACACGGGACCGCCCTTCCAGGCTGGAGACAAAGTGAAAGCCACTATCCGCAGCCATAAAACTGAAAAGCTAAAAAGTGCTTACTATCGACCACTTGGAAGGCCCATCCGATGAACTGATCCATTTGGCAGTTTTGCCGGAAAGGTCCGCCAGGAACTCGTTCTGATGCTTGTTTTGAAAGCCCATTGATACTGTTGGAGTAAGATATGTAGAAATGTTCAGCACCTTCGGAGATGAGGAATTCAGCGTCGCTGAACGTATATTCATGGTGCGGCAGAAATGGGACCGCATCGTTGCTGAACAGGGGGCACTTGCTGTTACGGAGGCTCAAAAAGTGCAGGGGAGACTGTGGCAACCCATTTTGTCCTCCATCCAGTGCCCGATGGATACATGATATTGTGTCGAACACTCAAAACTTTTTTCGAGAAAACCAAAGACATAAGAGGGATTGTCCATTGAACGATTCCGTTCAGTTTCAACAGACTCTTCTGAGCAGGAGAATGAAATGTTAAAAAAAAGAGCTGGCATAATTGCGTTGACGGCGGTGCTGCTGCTGGCAACCTGGGCTTTCCCGGCCATTGCCATTGGGGAGGACATAAGGGAACATCCCCTCATACGTCCCTTTCCCGGATCGACACTTTATGAAAGAAGTTCCACCCACCAGAATTTCAACGCCTTCGACTTTCAGGTGAAAAACCCTGAAACGGGAAGGTCCGAAACGCGCAACGTCTCGGGTGAATACCGCAGGCTGGTCTATCATTTATGCAGGGAAGACGGGAGCCGGAACACGGATATCTCACGGGTTGAATACTTCGAAAATTTCAAGGCTGCCGCTCTTGAGAAAGGTGGCGAAGTGAAGTGGGAAGATGGGAGGGGCCTGGTTTTCACCCTGCCCCGTGAAGACGGGGGCATCACCTGGTGCCGGGTCGAAGTTTCGGTAGGGGCGGGGGCGACCTATCTCACCATCATCGATGAGAAGCCTCTGGAAACGACCCTGGTATTCGGTCCGGCCCAAATGAAGGCAGCTCTGGATGACGAGGGAAAGGTGGCCCTTTATGGTATTCTGTTTGATGTCGATAAAGCGACATTGCAGCAGCCTTCGAACAAACAGCTCCAGGAAGTGCTGACACTGCTTCTCGAAAATCCTGAACTTTCCCTTGAGATACAGGGTCACACGGACAGCGACGGCAGCGAAGCCCATAATCTGGAGCTTTCCCAGAGACGGTCGGAATCGGTGCTGGAATATCTTGTCCTTTTCGGCATAGACCGATCAAGGCTTCAGGCAAAGGGCTACGGTGAGTCCATGCCTGTGGCGCCGAACGACACCGATGAGAACAAGGCAAAAAACAGACGGGTGGAACTGATGCGGTTAAACCCTTAAGGCATGGGGGCGTTCCATGAGGCAGATGATTGACTCATGAAAAACGGCGGCATTGGAGTTCATGAAGCCACATGGCTGCTATTGGAATCTTTTTCCCAAAACTTGAATATGCTGACTTGGCGCTACCCCTGGCAACTGCGATCCATGCAATCCCAAGCACCCACTTGCAGGAGGAGGATATCTTGACCGACACGCAAACCGAACAGTTCGAAAGGGAACCAAATGCCCAGAAGCTTGAATCCCTCAAAACTCTCACCGCAGTCATTTACGGGCTGTACGCTGCATCCTTTTTTGTGGGGATCACAGTAGTGATCGGCATAATCCTGAACTACATGAAGCAGGACGAAGTGCGAGGAACCTGGCTGGAAAGTCATTTCCGCTGGCAGATTCGGACTTTCTGGTTTTCGCTCCTCTGGTTTACCGTAAGTGCGGTGGCCCTTTTCGCCTTCATCGGCATACTGGGTCTTGTAGCCACCGCCGTCTGGTTCGGGTATCGCGTTGTCAATGGCTGGCTGGCCCTCATCGACAGGCGGCCCATGTACGAAGATCGTCCCGTCGTGGGATCCTAGCAGACAGCGGGGCCAAGGTATGTGAAGGGGACGACATCCTTCAAATGATTATCGATAACAGCATCATAAATGCCGAAAGGGAGCTTTGATCTCATCGTGGAGTTTCTTTCGGTTAGCCATGCTCATTGGTGTTGATCCGCATTACGCCCCTCCTTTTGCCTTGCGATAATCAAGGTAGGACCGGACAACGGCCACATCGGCTTCCGCCCAGTCCAGGGTCAAGAGCTGGTCCCGGGTTGTCCACTGAACGGCCCGGTGTTCTGCCAGCACAATGTGGCCACGGGTTATCCGGCAAATAAAGGGATGAAGCCGGATATGCAGATCCGGGTAAGAATGGCTCGATGGGGGAAGCAGGGTCCTGATTTGGATCCCAACGCCCAGTTCTTCAAGAATTTCACGGATAATGCAATCTTCTGCGGTTTCGCCCCATTTGATTTTTCCACCGGGGAACTCCCACTTGAAGGGCATTCTCATAAGGGGGCCGCGCTGGGCTGCCAGAACCTTCCCCTTTTCCTCTATGATTGCGCAGGTGACGTCTATGAAACGATTGGCGTTGATTGCTTTGCTGTTCTTAACGGAATCGGAAGTTTTTCCGGTCATGAGACAGGAGCCTCCAAATCTTTCTATGATCTGTGGGGTAGTCCCGCGCCTGGTTCGCGGCTCGCCGTCACGATTGCTCCCTTGATAGGGTGGTCTTCTCTGTGTACTTTGAAATCTAAATCAAGGGAGAAGGCTAAACAATTAAAACCAAATTGTTAACCGATTTTTGGCAGCATTGCATCGACCTTTGCGAATGAAAGTGAAAAATTGGAAAACACTTCATGGCCAGAAAACGTATCCTGTTCATAGGGGAAGGACTGGATTTGCCCGAATCGCACCTCCTTCGAGGATTGAAGAACGCGGGACACCATGTGGAGTTGATGGTCCGGCCCGGGTGCGCCAATGCGGATGCGTTGAAAGAAGAGGGAGTCCATGTCCACCCCCTGACCCTGGTTCGGAAAGTTGACTTTGCCGGTATTCGCGCCATTCGTTCACGCCTTGGAGAAGGTCAATTTGATGTCATGCACACCCTTCTGAACCGGCCTCTATCCAATGGGCTGCTCGCTTCCAGGGGCATGGCCGTGAAACGGGTGGCCTATCGGGGCATCGTGGGAAACCTGAGCCGTTTCAACCCTGGATCCTGGCTCACCTATTTGAACCCTTCCGTTGACCGCATCGTCTGCGTGTGCCACGCTGTTCGAAAGGGCCTGCTTGCCATGAGGCTTCCTCCGGAGCGGTCCGTGACCATTTATAAGGGTCATGATGTGAACTGGTACCATGCTGCGGATCGAGCTTCTCTTGCCCGGTTCGGCATCCCCGATGATGCCTTCGTCATTGGAAGCTCGGCAAATATGCGTCCCAGGAAAGGCATCCATGTGCTCCTCGAGGCTGCCAAAAACGTTAGAGCTGACCGTCCCGTTCACTTTCTTCTCGTTGGACGTATTCAGGACAAGCTCCTGTCCCGGACTGCCATGCCAGCCCAGTTGGCAAGGCGGGTTCATTTCACGGGTTTCCGCCTTGATGCTCCAGCTCTCATGGGAGCATGCGATGCCATTGTGTTGCCTTCGCTCAAAAGGGAGGGGCTTGCG
>SLCH01000157.1 GCA_007125915.1 Syntrophobacteraceae bacterium | reverse complement strand
CGCATGACGGGAATGTCGATGAGATCGTCGCCCATGTATCCCACCTGTTCGTGACCGAGACCGGTTTCCAGAAGAATCTTTTCGTAAGCCTCCATTTTCACGTGGATTCCCTGAAAGACTCTTCGAATGCCCAGGCCTTTGGCCCGGTGGTCCACGGCGATGCAGTGGCGTCCCGTGATGAGAGCCACCTCAAAGCCGGCCCGCTGCAGCAGCTTGATTCCGTGGCCGTCCTGAACGTCAAAGGCTTTGATTTCCGAACCGTCGTCGTGATAAATGACGCGCCCGTCGGTGAGCACCCCATCCACATCGAAAATCATGAGCTTGACCGATTGCATGCGCCTTTTCAGTTCCGGAGAAATTTCCTGAAGATTCATGAAGCCTTCCTTATGCCCGTTCATGGAACACGCCCTTTGAAGGCCGGTTCATGATGGCTTTCCGGGGTCAGGTTCGGATCATCTGGTGGATGCGCACCAGCTTTTCCAGCAGCGGGGGCACTTCCTCCAGGGGTAGGGAGTTGGGTCCGTCGCACAAGGCCTTGCCCGGATCGGGATGCATTTCCAGGAAAACTCCGTTGGCCCCCGCGGCGACGGCGGCGCAGGCCAGCGGCGCCACATACTGCCTCTGCCCGCCCGAAGAGTCTCCCCGGCCTCCGGGCAGCTGCACGCTGTGGGTCGCATCGAAGACAACGGGATGGCCCAGCTCTTTCATCATGGCAATGGACCTCATGTCCACCACCAGGTTGTTGTAGCCGAAGACCGTTCCCCGTTCCGTGAGCAGAATACGGTCGTTGCCCGTGGCACGCACCTTTTCCACCGAATGGCGCATGTCCCAGGGGGCGAGAAACTGGGCCTTCTTCAGGTTGACGGGTTTTCCCGTCATGCCCGCGGCCTGAAGCAGATCCGTCTGGCGGGCCAGGAACGCAGGAATCTGAAGGATGTCCGTAAACAGGGCGGCCCTGGCCGCTTCGGGGGCACTGTGGATGTCCGTGAGGACGGGAATCCCCGTATCCTGGCGCACTCGATTCAGTATCTGAAGGCCTGCCTCCAGGCCGGGCCCGCGAAAGGAGTGCAGGGAAGTGCGATTGGCTTTGTCGTAGGAACTCTTGAACACGCAGCTGATTTCCAGCTTGCGGCAGGTGTCTCTCAAGAATGCGGCGATTTGAAGGACCATCTCCTCGCTTTCAATGACACAGGGGCCGCCGATGACAAAGAAGCGATCACCGCCCAGGGTCTGTCCCAGAACATCAAAGGGTTCCATGACGGCTTACCTTGGGGAATGGAAGAGGTGTATGAATTGTCAGCATTGAGACCGGTCCGCGAATTTTTCCGGGTGTTTCCTTTTGGCTTCCTCGAGACTTTTTCTCACAAAATCACGGAATATGGGATGGGGATTCATGGGGCGGGACTTGAACTCGGGATGGAACTGGCAGCCGAGGAACCATGGGTGGTCAGGCAGTTCAACGATTTCCACCAGGTTGCGGTCGGGGGAAAGCCCGCTGAAACGCAGTCCGTTCTGAGTCAGGATCTCCCGGTAGTCGTTGTTGAATTCATACCGGTGCCGGTGCCGCTCGGATACTTCGTGGCACTGATAAGCTTTGTGGGCAAAGCTGCCCGGCTCCAGGTTGCAGGGATAGGCGCCCAAACGCATGGTGCCCCCGTAGTCCGCCGATTCATCACGGCGGATAACCGTGTTGTTTTTGTAGTCGAACCATTCCCTCATGAGGAAGATGACGGGATGGGGCGAATGCTTGTCAAATTCCATGCTGTGGGCTTTCTCCAGTCCGGCCACATGCCGTGCGAATTCCACCGTGGCCAGCTGCATGCCCAGGCAGATGCCCAGAAAGGGGATGCCGTTTTCCCGGGCGTAGCGTATGGCCTTGATTTTGCCCTCCACTCCACGCTCGCCGAAGCCGCCGGGCACCAGGATTCCATCGGCCCCTTCCAGGAGAGCTTCCCCACCCTCCTTTTCCACGTTCTCCGAATCCACGTACTGCAGGTTCACTTTGACCTCATTGGCCGCAGCTCCGTGGGTCAGAGCCTCGTTGAGGCTCTTGTAGGATTCGGTCAGATCGATGTATTTGCCCACGATGGCGATATTGACGCTGTGCCTCGGTTCTTTGAGGCGCCGGACCAGTTGTTCCCAGTCTTCCAGGCGGGGACTGCGCGTCCAGATGTTGAGGAGCTTGAGGATTTTTTCGTCCAGCCCCTCCTGGTGAAAGAGCAAGGGCACCTCATAGATACAGTCCACGTCCTTGGCGGTGATCACCGCATCGGACTCCACATTGCAGAAATGAGCGATTTTGCGTTTGATGTCCGGGGAAAGGAACTTTTCCGTGCGGCAAAGGAGAATATCCGGCTGAATGCCTATGCCTCGAAGCTCCTTGACGCTGTGCTGAGTGGGTTTGGTCTTCACTTCCCCCGATGTTTTCATATAAGGGACGAGGGTCACGTGAATGTACACCGCATTCTCCCGGCCCACGTCATTGCGGAACTGCCGAATGGCCTCCAGGAAAGGGAGACTCTCAATGTCTCCCACGGTGCCCCCGATTTCAACGATGATGATATCCACCCCTTCCACGGCGCTGCGAATGCAAGCCTTGATCTCATCGGTCACATGGGGAATGACCTGCACGGTGCCGCCCAGGTAGTCGCCCCTTCTTTCCTTTGTGATAACAGAATAATAGATGCTTCCGGAGGTGAAATTGTTCTTTTTGCTCATCAACGCGTGGGTGAAGCGTTCGTAGTGGCCCAAATCCAGGTCCGATTCGGCTCCATCATCGGTGACAAAAACCTCCCCATGCTGGAAAGGGTTCATGGTGCCAGGATCCACATTGATGTAGGGGTCCAGTTTCTGCAGAGTGACCCGCAATCCTCTGCTCTCCATGAGGGCCCCGATGGAGGCTGCGGCGAGACCCTTGCCCAGTGAGGACAGGACCCCGCCCGTGATGAATATGAATTTGGGTTGACGCAATGCCTTTTCCCTTTCCCTTTCTCTCGTGATCATGAGTGCCGCCGGGTGCATGGAAACCCGGGACATGCGCCGCAAGTGGACCGACAGGAGTATAGCAAAAGACCTTTCAAAGTCAATCTTGGCCCGATCTCGCCCTCAAATGGCTCAGGTGCTTAAAAACTGTTGTGTTTCGTTTGTTCAGGACTTAGAATAGCGCCAATTTGCGGGCTTCGACGATTGCGTTGCGGCTGTCTCCAGGGATGGCCCAATCTGCCTTGAAACAAATGACTGCGCTGGTTGTATGATTATTCCATTGTGCCCTTCCGCAAGCTATCCATCAATTCCGTGCCGTTTTTGTCATCCAGGGCGCTGGCAGGGCGCTGAAGAAGTCACATCCGCTTGGTAATATTCGGACATACTTTTTGAGTCCGTTCAAAAAGGGGCTGAAAAACAGATTGGAGGGAGGTGAAAGAGCGAGATCGAACACCCGGGTGGACAGGCTAGAGAGGTTTATACTCAACAGGGATCAATGAGGAGAAAAGAGCATGACCAAGGCAGATTTGATTTCCAGGATAGCGAAAGATTGCAACATCACCAAGGCTCAGGCTGAAAAGGCTCTCGATGGGTTTGTCAATGGCATCACCGATGCCCTCAGCACTGGAGACAAGGTCACGCTGGTCGGCTTCGGCACTTTCAGCGTGGGCGAGAGATCTGAGAGGGAAGGGCGCAACCCCCGCACGGGAGAAAAAATCACCATACCCGCCTCCAAAACCGTTAAGTTCAAACCGGGCAAGACTCTGAGCGAGAGTGTCAAATGATTGTTCCACGATGAAAAACATCTTCAGGGGAATTTCTCCCGGAACGGGTCAGTGAGGAGGGGTGGGAAACCGATTGTGAGGGGCTGCCAGTCACAAATGAATAATTGGAAAAACCTCTTCATTGACCCGTTTCTCTTTTTCGGGAATCCGCAAAGCACGCCCATGGGGCATCATGTTCCTGAAGCATGAATGCATTCCGCTCAACCGGTTCTGACAAACACCCAAAGGGCCCGAGAGCCTGTACTTTTCGTCCCCGGTGTCACCTTGCCCCCCTTGGCCGCGAGGAATTTCCCGCGCCCGTGGAAAAGAACAAGGCTCAACCACTGATTTTTTCCTGTTTTCCAGAAGAACGGTCCGCGGCCATGCCCCATGCTGTTGATTGAGGGATTTCATGTTTTCCTCCCCCCTCACCCTCGTGTGGCAATGCTGATGATTCAAGGATTTGTGTGTTGTTCTACCACGTCATCCCCGCAAAGGCGGGGTTCGTGAAGGTCTTGAAAAAGCTGGATTCCCGCCTTCGCGGGAATGACGT
>SLCH01000232.1 GCA_007125915.1 Syntrophobacteraceae bacterium | reverse complement strand
AGCGGCTGCGCAGGGCAGGTCTCCAGCGAATCCATGTGGGCCTGGAAAGCGGCTCGGACATTGTTTTGGAACTGGTTCGCAAAGGGTGCACCGCCCAGGATCACATTGCAGGGGGCAAAAAGGTCATCCAGGCGGGCATGTCCCTTTCCATGTATGTGATGCCCGGCCTGGGGGGGAAAGAATGGTCCCGGGAACACGCTGTGGAAACAGCAAGGGTGATCAACGCCGTCGACCCTCAGTTCATTCGCCTGAGAAGCCTGCGCATCCCTTCTCGAGCCCCCCTGTGCCAGGAAAAAAATTCGGGACGCTTCACTCCACTCTCTGACGATGAAACAGTGCGGGAAATTCGGCTTTTCATTCAATCCCTGGAAGGGATTCGGAGCACGCTCACATCAGACCACATCATGAATCTTCTGGAACGGGTATCGGGCACTTTTCCCCGGGACAAAGGAAACATGCTTTCGGTGATCGACCATTACCTGGCACTGGACGACCATGAACGGCTGCTCTTTCGCCTGGGGCGCAGAGGAGGCGCTCTGCAGTCCATCGAAGACCTGCAGCAGCCCAGCATGAGGAATCGTCTGGAAACAGCCCGCGTGGAACTGGAGAGAAAGACGGGCCGTCCCATTGAGGAACTCATCGACGAGATGGCCGATCAATACATTTGACAAGTCATCTTTACTCTCCACATCGATGTTGAAAGCAGAATTTGTTTGACAGGAACGGACCCTTCGATTTATGTCTTGCCTGCGTCATGAATGCCACATGAGTCCGATCCTGCGATGAACGGCCCTTCCTCGCACTCAATGCGGACAGGGCCATCTCTGTGGACCCTATACCAGACCGCCAGAAAAAAAGACTTTCATCATTGACATGAGGTTACAGTGCCCGCTTTTCTTTAAAACCGGCCTGCACAGCTGCGAGCTTTTTCAAGCCCCCTGCAAACTCTTGCAGACCCCAAAGGAGAATCATAAAAATGGGAAAGAAGATGCTCTCGGAAGGCGCCCTGGAGCGCATGGAGAAAGAACACAAGGACTGGCAGAGTGAATACCGCAAAGCTCTCCAGAAAATGCCTGAGCGCCTCCAGAAGTTCTCCACCGTCTCGGACCTTGAGGTGAAAGAACTTTACACGCCTCTCGACATTCAGGAAAAGGACTTCCTGGAAGACATTGGATTCCCCGGGCAGTTCCCCTTCACGCGCGGTGTGCAGCCCACCATGTACCGGGCGCGGCTATGGACCAT
Source organism: Syntrophobacteraceae bacterium (assembly GCA_007125915.1). GTDB lineage: Bacteria > Desulfobacterota > Syntrophobacteria > Syntrophobacterales > Syntrophobacteraceae > SLCH01. The sequence continues at coordinate 3,057 of SLCH01000232.1, read as the reverse complement.
GCGCATGTTCGCAGGCCTGGGCACGGCGGAAGACACCAACAGGCGCTTTCACTACCTCATCAACCATGGGGAGACAGGGCTGAGCACGGCCTTCGACTTTCCCACCCTCATGGGATACGACACGGGATCACCCCTGGCCCTGGGAGAATGCGGCAAGTGCGGCGTGGCCATCGACACCATCGAAGACATGCAAAAGCTCTTTGCGGGCATCGACCTCGAAGAAGTGACCACATCCATGACCATCAATCCTCCCGCATCCATTTTGTGGGCCATGTACATCGCCAACGCGGAAAATGAGGGTTTCCAGAGGAAAAACCTGGGAGGAACGATCCAGAACGACTGCCTCAAGGAGTTCATCGCTCAGAAAACCCTCATGCTTCCCCCCGATCCCAGTCTGCGACTGGTGGTGGACACGGTGGAGTTCGGCACACGGGAAGTCCCCCGCTGGAACACCATCAGCATCAGCGGCTATCACATTCGGGAGGCGGGGTCCACGGCCGTGCAGGAACTGGCCTTCACCATCTACGACGGCATCACCTACGTGGAAGAATCCCTCAAAAGGGGGCTCAAAGTGGATGACTTCGCGGGCCGCCTTTCTTTTTTCTGGAACTCCCACATCGACTTCTTTGAAGAAATCGCCAAAATGCGAGCGGCACGGAGAATATGGGCCCGAATCATGCGCGACCGCTTCAAGGCGCAAAACCCCCGTTCCATGATGATGCGCTTTCACACTCAGACGGCGGGATGTTCCCTCACCTCTCAGGAACCTTACAACAACATCATTCGCACCACCACGGAAGCCCTGGCGGCCATCCTGGGAGGCACCCAGTCGCTGCACACCAATTCCCTCGATGAAGTCTACATGATCCCCAGCGAAGAAGCCGTGCTCATCGCCCTTCGTACCCAGCAAATTCTCGGGGAAGAGTGCGGAGTGGCCAACGTCATCGACCCCCTGGCAGGATCCTATTTTGTGGAAGCCCTCACGGACCGCATGGAGGAAGAAGCCAACCAGTACATTCGAAAGCTCGACGACCTGGGCGGCATGGTGGCCGCCATTGAAAGGGATTATCCCCAAATGGAAATCGCCGACGCCGCCTACCAATACCAGGAACAGGTGGAGCGGGGGGAGAAGGTCATCATCGGCGTCAACAAATTTCCCTCCGACCGGCCTGAGCTGGAATTCATTCTCAAAATCGACGAGAGCCTGGAACAGGGACAGATCGACCGTGTGAGCCAGTTCAAGGAAAAGCGGAACAAGGACAGGCTGCAGAAGGCCATGGATGAATTGCGAAGGCGCTGCGAGGGGGCTCCTTCCTGGGAAAACAATGTCATGCCCGCTCTCATTGACGCCGTTCGCGCCGGAGCCACCGAGCAGGAATGCTGCGACCTTTTCCGGGAAGTTTTCGGCACCTACACCGATCCCGGCTCTTTCTGACACGTGCAAACTTTGTCTTCACATGTTTCAGGAGAGCTTTCCATTCCAATGAAGCTTGCAAGGAGGATTCAGAGCCCATGAACAGCGAGAGAACCCTGCGCATACTCATCGCCAAGCCCGGACTCGACGGTCACGACAGGGGTGCCCGGGTCATTGCCAGGGCATTTCGGGATGCAGGTTTTGAAGTCATCTACACGGGGTGCCACCAATCCCCGGAGCAGATCGTCAACACGGCTCTTCAGGAGGATGTGGACCTCATCGGCCTCAGTATCCTTTCGGGGGCTCACACCTACTCCTTCCCCCGCATCATGCATCTCCTGGAAGAACATGATGCCAGAGACATTTCCGTGATCGGCGGCGGCATCTTTCCCCTTGAAGACATTCCCAAGCTCAAGGCCCTGGGCATTCGGGAAATCTTTGAACCGGGCGCCAAACTTCAGGAAATCATTTCATGGGTTCGGAAAAACATCAAACCCCGGCAGCCCATGGTGGCTTGATTTTCGGACTTCACTCCACCGGAAAATAACGGGCCGCAGGATGGGCAAAATGGGAATTGTGGATCAAATCGTTGCGGGAGATCTGAGAACAGCGGCACGGCTTCTTCGGGACATCGACGACCAGATGCCGTCGGTGCAGCCTGTCCTCAAGGAATTGTACGCCCACACGGGAAAAGCGCACGTGGTCGGCTTCACGGGCTCCCCTGGAGTGGGCAAGAGCACCCTTGTGGATCAGCTGGCCGTCCAGTATCGCAAGGAGGGGCTCACCGTGGCCATTTTGGCCGTGGATCCCACCAGCCCCTTCACGGGGGGAGCCATTCTCGGAGACCGCATTCGCATGCAGCGACACTTTCTCGACCCTGGAGTCTTCATTCGAAGCCTCGCCACCCGGGGACATTTCGGGGGCCTCACCCGGTCCACCAACGACATGATCAACGTCATGGATGCAATGGGAAAAGATGTGATCCTCGTGGAAACAGTGGGGGTGGGACAGGATGAGGTGGAAATCGCCAACAACGCTCACACCACCGTCCTCGTGACCATACCCGGCATGGGAGACGAAGTTCAGGCCATCAAGGCGGGCATCATGGAGATCGGGGACATCTTTGTGGTGAACAAGGCCGACAGAGAGGGCTCTCGAAAGACCATACGTGAACTGAGAAACCTGGTTGAAATGGGATTCAGGCGCAAGGAGGAGGATGCGTGGACGCCCACTATTTTTGAAACCCAGGCCCAAAAGGGAGTGGGCATTGAGCAGCTCTATGAAGGCATCCGCCAACACCGCAAGTACCTCATGGCCAACGATCGGGGGCAGCTGGACCAGCTGCTGGAAAAGCGGGCCCGGTACCAATTGACCGAAGCCATTCGGGACGAAGCTTACAAAGCCGTTTTGAAACGCCTGGAGGGGAACGGCATTTCCCTGGACACCCTCGTGCAGCAAATCAAGAACAAGGAAGCGGACCCCTACTCCATCGTGCAGGAAGTGGTGGGTAAGACAGCTCCCTCATGGTCGCCCCCCAGCGCCACGGGTTCACAAAAATGACCTGGGCAAACGTGCCAGCCCCGAAGCCAGATGGCAGGAGCAACTCCGTAGGGTGGGCACGGGGTTTGGGTGCCCACCGCTTT
>SLCH01000116.1 GCA_007125915.1 Syntrophobacteraceae bacterium | reverse complement strand
TTGTCCATTTCTCATACGTGAACGAGTTTTAATGAAAAATCGGTGGGCAGGATAAAGCTCTGCCCACCCTACGGATCTACGGATCTCAACACCGAGCCACCGTCTCCACTGAATTTCCCGGGAAGCTTCGCTTCCTCACAAAAGACCCTCCATGAAACACCCCAAAAGCCTTCCAGTGAAGCCCCCTGGGACCACCGAGCCCAGACCGGCACCTTCCAATCACCCACCACCATGACCCCAAACAGGAAATGTCGTAGCCCACCAAAATCCATGCCGAGCTGGGGCTCAGGGGTCCCAGGGAGGAGGGTGGGGCACCTTCCAGGGTGCTACATCTTCGGCGCTGCTTTTTTTATTCAGTGGTCAATTACTTCTTGACACGTGGTACCGCACCTGGTACCAGTCCCCTCAGCCGCATCCTTCATGGGGCAGGACGGGGCTTCACATTCTTTCGGGGGCATCATGGGCGAAAAAAACCTTGTGGCACAAGTGGAAAGGGAAGGGGAGGGGGAGTCTCCCAAGGAGGACAATCTTCCCGCCATTCTCAAAAACGACCGGGATTTCAGCGGCCAGCTTCGTCTGCGCATTCCCAAGTCCCTCCACGCCAAACTGGCTCTCATGGCCGAAAAGGAAGGGGTTTCCCTCAACATGCTCCTGGTCCATCTCCTGAGCGGCAATCACCGGGAGTTGCAACTGGTGCGCACCCAGGTGCTCGTGCAGCAGAACCGGCAGGTGCAGGTGAATGTGCTGGCCAAGGAAACCAAGTACGTGGTGGTCAATCATCAGAGCGTGGATTACTTCGGCGCTCCCACCCTTTATGAAATGCACCAACCCCTTCAGAAAAAAGCAAGGCTCCCATGAAAGTCGTGACCTGCGCCCTCTGCAAAGAAGTGTTGTTTGACAAGTTCACCAACACCTTTTCCTTCATCCACATTCTCGAGCAGGTGCGGCCCCGGCAGTATCCTTTCATCCTCAGCGACGTGAGCATCGGTCTTCTCATGGAATTTGAAGCACCCACATCGTCTCTTTCTCTCCAGGTTTCCTGCCTGGGGGCGGGGTCCCCCGGCGCCCGGGTGGCGGGCTTCGGCCTTCGGAACCTGGAAGCGGGCATTCAGAAGCTGCACCTGCGCCTCCATGAGATCACCCTGGTCAAGCCGGGACGCTACGACTTTCAGATCACCGCTCACGACGGCATGCACCAGGGGCTTGTGGCATCCCTGCCTCTTTTGGCTGTGGGACCCATGCCCTCCGAAGGCAAGCGTTCCCTGGAATAGGTGGAACGGGCAATTTCAGCTGTGATACTCACAAAGGTTTGACGACTATGGACAAGTTTCTGCGACAATGGCGATCCTATTTCATTTACGGCGGGTTCTTCAGCTTCTTTGTCAGCATCCTGCAGCTGACATTCGCCGTTTACATGCTCCTCATCTTCGACCGGGTGCTCACCAGCTACAGCGTCCACACCCTGGTGGTGATCACCATCATGGCGGCCGTGGCCCTTTGCGTCATGGTGATGCTCGACGTGGTGCGCAACCGGCTCCTGGTGCGCCTGGGAATCCAGATGGAAGAGGACATGGCATCCACGGTTTTTGAGAGGACCGTGAAGGAGAGCTCCCAGATCCGCCAGGGACCGCCCACCGCTGCCATGCGGGATGTGGCCGCTCTGCGCAATTTCGCTTCGGGATCGGCCATCATCGCCTTCTTTGACTTCCCCCTGACGCCCATTTGCATCATCCTCATTTTTATCCTGCACCCCTTTCTGGGCTATATAGCCCTGGTGGGCGGCATTCTGTGCTTCTCCCTGGGCATCCTGGCGGACCGGGTTTCCCGAAGAGCCCTGGACCAGGCCAATGAGGTCAACAGTGGTTCCCAGCATCTTATCAGCCAGTCTCTGCGCAACGCCGAAGCGGTCACCAGCATGGGCATGCTGCAGGGGGTTCAAAACCTCTGGGAAAAGAAAAACACCGTTGTCATGAATCTTCAGAGCATGGCCAGCCAGAAGGCGGGAATTCTCCAGGCCTCCATCAAGGGCCTTCGCCTTTTCCTTCAGGTGGCCATTTATGGCACGGGCGCCTACCTGGCCGTTCAGGGACAGGCTTCCCCGGGCATCATGATCGCGGCAGCCATCACCATGGGCAAGGCCCTGGCTCCCATCGACGCGGGCATCGCCACCCTTAGGCATTCCATCGAAGCCCTGGCCGCCTACAAGCGCCTCAACACGCTGTTTTCCACCCCTGCAGGTCCTGAGCGCCTCGATCTTCCCGCCCCTTCGGGAGCCATCAAGTGCGAATCGGTGAGCTTCGCCGCTCACAACCAGCTGCTCATCAAGGGGGTCACCTTTCAGCTGGACGCGGGGGAATCCATGGGCCTGGTGGGACCCAGCGCCGCGGGTAAATCCACCCTCTGCCGTCTCCTCACGGGCATCTGGCCCGCTACGGCGGGCCATGTGAGGCTGGACGGCGCGGACATTCAGTCCTGGGATCAGCAGAAGCTGGGAGGCCACCTGGGATACCTGCCCCAGGATGTGGAGCTTTTTTCCGGAAGCGTGGCCGCCAACATCGCCCGCATGGGTGAACTGGATTCGGAAAAAATCATCGAGGCCGCCAAGTTGGCGGGAGCCCACGATATGATTCTGAAGCTTCCCAAGGGCTACGACACGGAAGTGGGTGCCGGCGGAGCGGTCCTCTCCGCAGGCCAGCGGCAGCGGGTGGGGCTTGCCCGGGCCCTCTACGGCATGCCGCGCATTGTGATTCTGGACGAACCCAGTTCCAACATGGACGAAGAGGGGGAAAAGGCGCTCATTCACTGCCTGGCACGCCTCAAGGAAATGAAAATCACGGTGATCATCGTCTCCCACAAGCCTTCCACCCTGGCCAACGTGGAAAAGATCCTCGTGCTCAAGGAAGGGCAGGTGGCCATGTTCGGCCCCAGGCAGCAGGTCTTCGGGGCCCTCATGGCTTCAGAGGGCGCCAAGCCCGTGGCACGGCCAGCCGCTGTGAAAGGTTCTCCCGCCTAGGGACATTCAAGGAGAAAAACCATGAAAAAAGACAAGACCCTGCACGTGCCCGACACGCTGCAGGTGGAAAGCCGCCGAAAGATCGTTTTGAGCGGCGTGCTGATCCTCCTCATTTTTGTGGGAGGCTTCGGCATCTGGTCCGTGACGGCCAAGACCAGCGGAGCCGTCATCGCTCAAGGAAACGTGCGCGTGGATTTGAACCGCAAGACGGTGCAGCACCGGGACGGGGGCATCGTGCAGGAAATTCTGGTCCGTGACGGGGATTTCGTGGAAGCGGAGCAGCCTCTGGTGATCCTCAAAGACACCAAGGTGGAAGCCAACGTGGACCTCCTGGAAAGCCAGCTTTTTCTGTGGAGGGCCCGAGCTTTCAGGCTGCAGGCCCAGCAGGCTTCGAGCTCCGAGCTTCTATGGCCCGAACATCTCCTTTCCGTCCCTGGCGATGAGGCCGCCAACATTCTCAAGTCGGAAGGGGATATTTTTTATTCGGAACATGAGACCCTGGAAGGGCAGGTGGCCCTCCTGAGAAACCAGATCGAACAAATTCAGCAGCAGATTGTGGGCCTTCAGGCCCAGGTGGCTGCGGAAGACCGCATCATCGCCGCCTACTCGGAGGAACTGAAAGCGAAAGAAGCCCTGGAAAGGGCCCGCTTCCTGGAGAAGACCCCCATTTTTGAGCTGCGGCGCAACATTGCGGACCGGGAAGCGAGAAAAAGCACGGCATGGCAAAACATCGCCCAGGCCCGGGAACGCATCGCCGAACTGGAACTGCGCATCGTGGAGCTGCGTAAAGAATACGTGCAGCGGGCCACCACCCAGCATGCGGAAGCCCTGGCCCGAGTGTTCGAAACCCAGGAGAGGCTGAGGCCCATGGTGGACGCTCTCAATCTCCTGGTGGTGCGGGCCCCCGTTTCGGGCATCGTCATGGACCTTCAGGTGTTCACCATCGGCGCCGTGATCCGGCCCGGAGACAAGCTTATGGATGTGGTGCCCCGGGAAAGCCCCCTCATCGTGGAAGCCCAGGTGCAGACCAAGGACATCGCCAACGTCCACATAGGGCAGCATGCGCGCATTCAGCTTTCGGCGTTCAGCCAGAGGGAAGTGACCCCCGTGGGCGGCACGGTGGTCTATGTGTCCCCCGACAGCACCCTCACACGCACCCCCTATGGAGAAATGCCCGTTTTCATGGTTCATGCGGAAATCGAACCCGAGGATCTTCAGCAACAGGGACTGACCCTCTCACCAGGCATGCCCGCCACGGTGTTCATCACCACCAAGGAACGCACCTTATTTGAATACATCG
>SLCH01000029.1 GCA_007125915.1 Syntrophobacteraceae bacterium | reverse complement strand
GGATTTGGAGTCCGGTGCTCTAACCGTTAGAGCTACTGGCCTGCGACGTGGATGTTTATAATGGTTCTCGAAGAAGATGTAAAGAGGATTATTTGAATTCAAAAGGGCCCCGGTGAAGGGGGTTTCCCTGCAATGGTCCATCTCCGTGGGCTTCAAGCCCTTGCGGGCCGCTGATTTGTGAGGTTTCGCAGCCCGGTCTTCTCAGCTGTGCCCGTAGCCCAAGCCTGAAGACCCTATTGAACCTTGTGCACTGCTGATGGGAGAGATCATGGAAACTCCTGATCCTGGGGACGTCGAAAATGGAGCCATGGGAGGGCACAATACCGCCTTCCGTTGTCCCCTTCTTGCAGGGTTCAGCTGGACTTATGGTAACATACTGATTATATTGTTTAGAAATCACATGGAGAGTCATTTATTTTTATGGCAACAAGGGGGTTTAGATGAAGATCAAATACTGCAGAAAATATGAAAAATATGTGAGCCAGCAGCACTGCGAGTTTTTCAATGAAGGCAAAACCTGCGACTACTACAACGTCAAGACTTGGAACAGCATCAAGGACCTGCTCATGGACGACGATCGGCCCAAATGGGGGGTGAACGCAGTGATCAAGCCCTTCAAGTGTCATCTGCTGGACCGGAATTTTTTGAATCTTCTGAACCAGAAAAAGCGGTTGAGGAGGGGTCTCAGCGGAGTGAGATAGGCCGGCAAGGGGCCCCTTGCTCCTCTATCGCAGGAACTTTCAAGAATTCTATTCATTCGCACCCATCTTCCACGCCTTTCCATTGAAGTTCCACCCTCAGTTGTGCTATTAGAATTCGCCGGTTGATATGTTCATGCAATTTGAAGGTTTTCATACGTTTGCCGGTCAAAATCATTCCTGAACCAATCATTGAATCTTTTGTGAAATCCTGGACTGTAGGAACCAGGCCTGTGGAACTGCCCGCTGCCATGTGCGAGTCGGCTGACATCCCTTTTCCATGCTGTCTGAGAAAGTGAGGGCATCGTATGTTCAACAAGATTCTAGTGGCCAACAGAGGTGAGATAGCGATTCGTATCATGCGGTCTGCGCAGGAACTGGGGCTCAAAACCGTCGCTGTGTATGAAGAAACGGACAGAATGGCACTGCACGTCATGAAGGCCGATGAGGCCGTTTGCATTGGTTCCGGCCCAAGAAAAGATTACCTCAATATCGAACGCATTATCCAGGCGGCTCTCGGTGCGGGAGCCGGGGCCATTCATCCCGGCTATGGTTTTCTGGCGGAAAACCCCAACTTTTCCAAAGAATGCACCGAGGCGGGCCTTGTTTTTATAGGCCCTCCTCCCAAGGTCATCAGTGATATGGGAAGCAAGGTGATTGCCCGCCGCATCATGAATGAGGCCAACATTCGATCCATTCCCGGCACGGACATTCTGCCGGAAGGGGAGGAAGGGGATGAAGAGGCCATCGCCTTTGCGGAAGAATATGGATTCCCCATCATGGTAAAAGCGGTTGCGGGAGGAGGCGGCCGGGGAATCCGCCATACGGCCAGCATGAAAGAACTCCTTGCCAACCTGAAACGGGCAAGGTCCGAAGCGCGGATGGCTTTCGGAAATGAAGCCGTATATCTGGAAAAAGGTTTGAAAAACCCCCGTCATCTGGAGGTTCAGATCCTCGCGGACAATCACGGGAGTGTCATTCATCTCGGCACTCGAAATTGCTCCATCCAAAGACGCCATCAGAAGATGATCGAGATAGCTCCCGCCAATCTCCCGAAGGTTTTGCTCGATGAGATCTGTGACACGGCGGTCAAGGCTTCCAGGGCCTGCAATTACCTGAACGCGGGAACCGTGGAATTTTTGCTGGATGAAGATGATCTCTATTATTTTCTTGAAGTGAACACCCGCATTCAGGTTGAGCACACGGTCACGGAAATGATCACGGGTGTAGATATTGTGCGGGAACAGATTCGCATTGCGGCGGGGGAGCCCATAGCTTTCAGGCAGGAGGACATTTCTTTTCGAGGGTGTGCCATCGAGCTGAGAATCAATGCGGAGGATCCCAAGAGCAATTTCATGGCGAGTCCCGGGCTGGTTCAGATTTACCAGTCGCCGGGAGGGCATGGCACGCGATTGGATGGCGCCGTCTATCAGGGTTACGAAATACCCCGTTACTATGATTCCATGCTCACCAAGCTCACCGTTTACGGTTTCACCTGGGAAGAAGCGGTGCAGCGCCTGAGCCGGGTGCTCAACGGTTTTATCATCGCCGGGGTCAAGACCACCATCCCCTTTTACAAGCAGATCATGAAAGAACCGGATTTTCTTGCTCAGAGATTTGACACTTCCTACATAGAGTCTCATCCGGAACTGCTCGACTATGAAGAAGAAGTGCCCGAAACGGACAGGCTGGCCGCCCTTGTGGCGGAAATCAACGCCCATGGCTACAACCCACACGCCGAATTCTGAACTCTCCTTATTCGTTCTTTGATGCAGAGCCGAGGCGCAGGGTCAGTGGTAGTTTTTTTGCACCAGCTGGTGCTTATCACTTCCCCTCTTGGTGTTTTTCTCAAGGAAGATTCATTCACAGCAGGAGTCCTCTCACATGCCTGATTTTCAAAGAATCACACCCCACATGTCCAGTGCCGAGATATTGGATCGTTTGCGGCAGACTTCCGGCTATTTCATGACCAACAATGAAAGGGATTTGTCCCAGTCGGATTTCAAGTGCCGCATCATGCCCAACACCACTCTGAAGGTGGCTCCCTACCGCGATGAAACGGGCTACTTTGCTTTTGAAATATGCGGCGGGGCATCCGTCCACGTGGATCTCATGAGGAAGCAGATCAACCCTTTTGAAAAGCTGAGGCTCGTTCGCAAAGCCATGCCCCGCACACTCCTTCAGGCGGTGTGCCGCGGCAGAAGCCTCTTCGGATACCGTCCCTACCCGGACAATGTTCTGCGCATGGCCGTGAGGCTTTTTTCCCGTTACATCGACGTATGGCGCATCTACGACTTTCTCAATTACGTGCCCAACCTCACCGTTGTGGCAGAAGAAGTCCGGAACGCGGGAAAGATCCTCATGCCCTCCATCTGTTTCAACACGGGCTACGGATACACGGACGACTATTATCTGGACAAAGTGAAGGAAATTCTCTCGGTCACGGGAGAGGACATCATTCTCTCCATAAAGAATCATTCGGCCCTGGGAACACCGAGGCGCATTGGGGATCTGGTGGCGGCCATTCGCAGAAGGTTCCCCAATCTGCTCCTGGAATACCATGGGCACAATACGGATGGGAATGATTTGGGCCGCATGGTTGCCGCGGTGATGGAAGGGGTCAAGATCGTGGAGGTCTCAGACCATGGAGCCGGAGGAATTTACAGCCAGGCTCCGGCCCTGAGCATGATGCAAACTCTCAGGGATTACGGAATGAAGGCCCCCGGCTTCAAGGTGCAGCCCCTGGTGGATGCCTCCGACATTTTGCGGCGGGAACGGCGGATCTACGAGCGCTTTCAAAGCGCATATCACGGATTTGATCCCACAGTGAAGCGTCACAAATTGCCTGGGGGTGCGGCAAACATAGCTTTTGAGCAGGCTGAGAGGGTGGGTTTGCTTGAAAGAATCCACGAAGTGCTGAGTGAACTCATTGACGTCAATAAAGAACTGGGGAATATTTGCTCCGTGACTCCAGGAAGCCAGATTTTTTGGACCACTGCTGTCAACAACGTGCTTCATGGGCGCTACCGTAATCCCACCGATGATTTGAAAAGGCTGCTGCTGGAGCGTTATGGTCCCTTTCCCATCTACAAACCCGAAGACTGGATTTATGAAAAGGTCTTGGAGCACAATCGCAAGGACGGGAAAAAGTGGCGGCAAATCCTGGAAGAAGAAGGAGGCATCACCAGGCCTCCCGACGAAGATCTTGAAGCCAGGCGAAGAGAACTCCAGGGCAAGATCAACCGTCCCGCGACCGATGAGGAACTGTGCCTCTATCTGCAGTTTCCCCGGGATGCCGTGGATTATTTCAAATTTGAAAACAAGTTTGGCAAAACATGGATGCTTCCTACGGAAGTTTGGTTTCATCGCGGCGGGTTTCAGGATGGAGACCGCATCACCTTCCCCGATTATGAGGGCAAAACGCATTATATTGACTTCATTTCCACCCGGCGAACGGGTGATTCTGTGCAAACCTCTTTGCTCGTGGATTATAATTTTCAAAGCCATGCGCACAGGGTCGGTTCACAAAAGGTTCCCGATGCCAAATAAATGGGCACCGAACGCCACCAAGTCTTTCGGCACCTTGTCTCATGGCGATGCACGGACCCTCAGGGAGCCCTCGAGGATTTTGCCGGG
>SLCH01000069.1 GCA_007125915.1 Syntrophobacteraceae bacterium | reverse complement strand
GAGCAGAAAAAGGCTACGTAGAGCATCCAGAACTGGGGAGTGGCCTTGGCTTCATCGTGAGTGTAGTCTTCCTGGCTCTTGGCGGAAGCACCGGGAGGAGGAGGTGGAGGCGACCATCCGGGAGGCTTCCATCCGGCAGGAGGATTCTGCAGACAAAGGGCCGAAAGCACGCCCAGAATACCCATGGCGATACCGACCCAGATGAAAACTTCTCGCCAGCCATGGTTTTCGATGATCCAGGTGGCGATGGGGGCCATGATGAACGATCCGAGACCCAGACCCACGATGGCGAAGCCGGTGGCCAGGGCCCTCCTGTCGGGCCACCACTTGGGCCCCGTGGCAATGGGCGGCAGATACATCATACCACCGCCGATGCCGCAGATGACGCCGTAGGTGATGTAGAGCTGGAACTTGGACTGAATGTACCCTGAAAGGACGAAGCCGATGAGGACCAGTACGGCACCCATGAGCACGACCTTGCGGGGACCGATTCTGTCACTGAGACGACCGGAAGGAATGGTGGTCATACCGAATACAAAACAGCAAATACCGAAGGCCAGAGCGATTTCTGCACGCGTCCAGCCGAACTCCGCGGAAAGAGGACGAATAAAAACACTCCATGCATACAACAAAAGACCGCAGGTGGTACTTCCAAGAATTCCCCCCACCAGGGGAAGCCAACGTGGTATTGGTGCTTGAACAGTTGCCATATTTTTAACCTCTCTGTCTTAAGAAAGCATTGCGTTAAAAAATCGCGGCAATCCAGTCAATCCGCGCAGGCGTCTCCTCACACTTCGAGATCACCCGACTCCCCAGGGACATGACTGCCCCCTGCAAAAGACCCATGAAATCAATCTTTTTTGAAAGCCGAACCTGGCGCTTGTCACCTGAAAAAGACCTTCACCGGACATCATTCCGGCGGGAAGCAGATCCCCCATCAGGTTGTGGTGAAAAGTAAAAATGTTGATATGAATGTTTTAGAATTAAAAGAAAGGAAACGGCCAACTCTGGAGCGATGGAAAATCAGTATGCGCAGCTAAGATTGAATCTATCAGAATAATAGTACATTAAGCATAGGAAGGGCAGCATACTCACGAGTTGGTCTGAACAAAAAAAACAAAAACCCATCCAAAAATCGTCTGAACCATGACTCGATCTCCTTCGCTTCACCTCCTTTCTATCTGCATTGACTGCAAACGATCGAAATGTTTTGTAACGCAAGCGAAACCTGCAGTTTAATGCACTCTACCCAATCCCTTATATAAAAACGATTGGATTGTCAACACGAATATCGCCGGACAGCTGTCTTATCTAGATCTATATTGAAGAGATAATTTGCCTGGTCATATGCTTGCATGCGCCGCTTGAGAATCAAAGAGATTCTTGTGTTTTATGGCTGCGGCCCCGGGAGCGTGGAGTGCTCAGGAGAGCGGAGTCTGAACATGGGAGATGGAATCACATCCGTCGTGAAGAGCATTACGAAAATTCTACAGTTCGCTTTCTTTATGTCACACGGACCCAGTGCTGTCAAGGCAAAAGGCCATGGGTACAATCCCCTCGGGGGCCGACGGTTCACACCCCGGCGCCCCCGTCTCGCTGCAGATGGTGGTGGACGATTTCCCCCTTGAGGAAAAACCGGCTTTCCTGGACCTTCTTTTCCAGGGAGCTCATGGTGAAAATGATTTTGTTCCCGGCATCGAAACTGTCCAGGCTCTTGACGGCCGCCAATGTGATGACGCTGTCCAGGCACACGGCAAAGAGAATGGCCTCTTTGTCATCGAGAACGATGAGGTCCACGGGGCGGTCGGCCACCCTCGGGGGGAGAAAATCGGCCACGGCTTTGTAGCCCATGGCCGTTGCCTGAGCGTAGAGACAACACTGTAGGGTCCGGCGTGCGGTCCGCTCGGTGCGAAATCTTTTGGGCATGTCCCGCCAGGCGTCTTCCAGCGCCTTTTTCCATTGGTCCATAACCCGGGATGCATCGTGTTCCATAGAATTCTCCTTCCATGCAGGATTCACAGCCCCGCAGACGTTTTTGGGAAACTCCCGCCCGTGCACAAAGGTGCACAAAGGAGCCTTCTTCGGCCGCCCGAAGCACCCTGCAGCAAAACCCCGTTCAGGCTCTCGTAGCGCACAAAGGAATCTATGTCAACATTGCGGGAAAACCGTGCGAAGATCAAACGGCTTCCCTTTTTCATCCAATCCCGGTAAGAAGTCCATTGCAGAACCCAGCGATGAGTTTGAAAATTCTGCATCAGGCGTGAAATTTGCTAAATCTCTGCGGATAATCTTCTCTTTGCGGGCACACTACCCCCCACGGTGTTGACCCCACACGGGGCCTGCGGCCTCCACCAAAACCGGCAAGCCTGAAAGAAAAAACATGAAAACCTACGAAAACATTAAAAAAACTTTGCGATCCTCTCCCAAAGCATGGCTGGTGACGGGAGTGGCCGGCTTCATCGGATCCAACCTTCTGGAAGCCCTTCTCAAACTGGACCAGGCGGTGGTTGGGCTCGACAACCTGGCCACGGGCCACCTGCGCAACCTGGAAGAAGTTCTCTCCCTGGTGTCCCCGGAACAGAAAAAGCGTTTCACCTTCGTGGAAGGAGACATCTGCCACCTGCCCACCTGTCATAAAGCCTGCACCGGGGTGGATTATGTCCTTCATCAGGCGGCACTGGGTTCCGTGCCCAGATCCATTGAAGATCCCCTTTCCACCCATGACAGCAACGTGACGGGGACGGTGAACATGCTCCTGGCGGCGCGGGACGCGGGAGTCAAACGCTTCGTGTACGCCTCCAGCAGCGCCCTCTATGGAGACCATCCCGATCTTCCCAAGGTGGAAGATCGAATCGGCAACCCTCTCTCCCCCTATGCCGTGTCCAAGCTGGCCAACGAACTGTATGCCATGAACTTTTCCCGAACGTACGGCCTGGAAACCATGGGACTGCGCTATTTCAATGTCTTCGGCCCCCGCCAGGACCCCGAAGGCCCCTACGCGGCCGTCATTCCCAAGTGGGTCATCGCCATGATGCACAGCGAACCCCTCTACATCAACGGCACGGGAGAAACCAGCCGCGACTTCTGCTTCGTGGAAAACGTGATTCAGATCAACCTCCTGGCGGCCACGGCCGACCGCCCCGAAGCCCTCAACCAGACCTACAACGTGGCCCTCAACAGCCGCAAAAGCCTCAAGGAGCTTTTTGAAACTCTGAGAACGGGCCTCCTTCCCGACCATCCGCACCTGGAAAACTTCAAGCCCATCCACCGTGACTTCCGCCCCGGGGACGTGCTTCACTCTCAGGCGGACATCTCCCGGGCCCAGGACCTCCTGGGATACCAACCCACTCACACCCTGGAAGAGGGCCTGCGGGAAGCGCTCACCTGGTATGCGGAAAAACTGGGGAAAAGGGAATAGGGGGGTTTCCATGAAACTTCTCATCACCGGCGGCGCCGGCTTCATCGGTTCCGCGGTCATTCGGCTCCTCATGGGCACCACCTCTCACCACGTGGTCAATGTGGACAAACTGACCTATGCGGGAAACCCCGAATCTCTCGCTCCCGTTTTGCCCAGCGAACGGTACCATTTCGAACAGGTGGACATCTGCGACCGCGCCGCCCTGGACCATGTTTTCGCCCGCCACCGGCCCCATGCGGTCATGCACCTGGCCGCCGAATCCCACGTGGACCGTTCCATCGACGGCCCCGCAGCCTTCATCGAGACCAACATCGTGGGAACCTACACCCTCCTGGAAGCGGCCCGCAGCTACTGGCAGGGACTGCCCTCCCCGCTCAAAGAGGGGTTCCGCTTCCACCATGTGTCCACGGACGAAGTTTACGGGGACCTGGAAGACTCGCACCGGCTTTTCACTGAAGAAACGCCCTATGCCCCCAGTTCCCCCTATTCGGCCAGCAAGGCCTCTGCGGATCACCTGGTGCGTGCCTGGCACCGCACCTTCGGGTTCCCGGCGGTCCTCTCCAACTGTTCCAACAACTACGGCCCCTGCCAGTTTCCCGAAAAGCTCATCCCCCTCATGATCCTCAACGGGCTCGAGGGCAGGCCCCTGCCCGTCTATGGCCGGGGGGAACAGATCCGGGACTGGCTCTACGTGGAAGATCATGCCCGGGCCCTCCACCTGATCGTCACCCGGGGCCGCCTGGGAGAAACCTACAACGTGGGGGGCCACAACGAAAAGACCAACCTGGAGGTGGTCCAGGCCCTGTGCGGACTTCTCGACGAATTGAGACCCCATTCCCCCTTCCGGCCCCACGCGGCCCTCATCACCCATGTGGAGGACCGGCCCGGACACGACAGGCGCTACGCCATCGACGCCTCCAAGATTCACAGGGAG
>SLCH01000167.1 GCA_007125915.1 Syntrophobacteraceae bacterium | reverse complement strand
GGGCTCTCGAAAACGATACCCGCACGAGCATAGTGGCCACAAATCTCAGAAAATTCCTGCCCTGGGGGAACAAGACGAAAGCACTGGCTTTTTGCAGTTCCGTTTCCCACGCCCGCTATACTGCCGAGCGCCTCACCAATTTGCATGGTATCCCTTCTGTGGCTTTATCGGGGGAAGATCCCGAGTTCACGCGGCAAAATGTGATTCAGCGGCTGCAGGCTGACCGTGATCCACTCCAGGTTATCTGCACGGTGGATATTTTTAACGAGGGCATCGACATTCCTGAGTTGTCCCATCTGCTGTTTCTCAGACCCACGCAGTCCTTCACCGTCTTTCTTCAGCAGTTGGGACGGGGGCTCAGGCTCTGCGAAGGCAAAGAATATCTGGTGGTCATTGATTTTGTAGGTAACTTCAGGAAAGCTCATGTGGCCCCCCTTGCCCTGCGAGGCTACACGTCGGGCGAACACTTTGCCAGGCATATACGGGACGGGAAGAAGATGAGCGCCTTTCCGGATGCCTGTTATGTGGACGCGGACCTGGACGTCACGCGCATCTGGGATGAAGAGATCAGGAAAATCATCAAGGGCGAATTGAGCCGGGACGAACTGCTGAAAGCTCTCTACCAGGAAATAAAAGAAAATTTGGACGGCTTGTCGCCCTCCTTGCTCGATTTCATCGGAAACAGCCATGATGTGGATCCTTATGTGTTCATCCGTCACTTTGGAGGCTGGCTGCGAACGCGGCTCTACTGCGAAGAAGGCTTGGAGGGAGAGGAGCTGACGCTCCTGGATACCCCGGCAGAGGAGTTCCTCAAGCACATCGAGATGGATCTCAAGCCCTCGAAATCTTACAAAATGGTGGTCCTTCTAACCTTGCTGCATCTTTCCGGGACAGAATGGCAGGTGGAAGACATCGCCCGGGGGTTTTTCAACCACTATCTGACCCACCCCGACCGGTTGCACGATTATGATGAGCTGGCGCGGTCCCCCCATCCACACCAATTCCCATTGCGCAAAGTCGTGACCAAGCTGAACACCATGCCGCTGAAATTTCTCAGCAATCAGGCAACGGATTTTTTTATCCTGGACAGAAAATCCGGCATTTTTCGTCTCAAGCCCCAGTTGGTGGATTTCTGGAAGCAGCCCGCCTTCAAATCCATGGTGAAAGAAAGGGTGGAGTTCGCAATGATTCGTTACTTTGCACGTCGACCTCACGAAGAAGGGAAGGGTGCCAGGCCATAAAGGAATGACAAGGGGCAACGACATCCTGGGCGCCTGATCAGCTTCGCGGGGGCGGGGCTCTGCTGGCCGCCGGCAACGACAATGAAAATGCTCTCAAGGAAATTGCCCTTCCTTGGGGTGCTCGCCATGCTCTGCCTTTCCCCTTTTCTCATAGGCCGTGTGGGGGAATCGAGCGAATGAGAACTTGAACCGCAGGTTTTTTGGATGGGAATAAGGCGCCCGACAGGAACTATTCGTCCTCGTCGCCGTTCGTTGTTTTGGGATTCCACCTTTCTCTCAAGTCCTTGATGCTTTCACTGTGCGTCAGAACGACCACCTCGTCCCCCTTGCGGAGTTTGACCGCTGACTCATCGGTGATGAGAGAGAACTGGCCGTCCCGATAGTAACAGATGGCCCTGGCATTCTCCGGGAGGTCCAGTTCTTCCAGCTTCTTTCCCTCCTCCTGATCCACCGTGAAGGTGAAGAACCTGGCTTCGTCCTTGATGACAGTGGAAAGTTCGAGAATGTCCCGGCCTTCCACCATGTCGGCCAGATAGCGGCTGATGGTCCGGGAGGGCCAAATGGTGTCCTTGAGGTTCAATTCCCAGCAGATGCCTTCAAATTCAGGGTCGTGGATGCTTGGAATGACTCGCTTGAAGCCCAGAGAGCGGCCCACAAGGCTGGAGATGAGATTGGACTGGTCACTGTCGCTCATGCAGAAAAGCACATCCGTTTGCTCCGGGCCCACTTCGCGAAGTATGGGAGGGGTGGTTCCGTCGCCGTGCAGAAAGCTGCAGTCCAGAGAATCTGCAAGCTCATCGATGATGCTCTTTTCCTTCTCGATGATGATGACTTCATGCCCCCGCTTTATGAGCAGATCCGCTGTCATGGTGGTGACTTCACCGGCCCCTACAAAAGCGATTCTCATAGCCTATGATAACCTCCTTCCGATCCAGGTTCTGGGATAGACCATCACGAGCCAGGCGAGTATTTCCACCCTTCCAAGGAGCATGTCCACACAAAGGATGCCCTTGAGAAATGCGGGCATCTCCTGGCTGACCACTCCCGCTGAAAGCCCCACCGTTCCCGTGGCGGAAACCACCTCAAACAGGGAATCCAGCGGATGGTACCCCATGAGGACAAAAGGCAGCCATGAAAGAAAAATGACCGCCACGAAGAGCAGGACAATGAGAAGACCTTCATGAATTTCCGGCTCCTCCATGCGCCGGCCGGCCATTCGGGGTATAAGGATGGCATGGCTCGTGGCACAGGCCCGCCTCAGCACTACGCGCAAAACGTTGATGATCATCAGGAGGCGCAGGATCTTAATGCCGCCCGCTGTGGAGCCCACCCCCCCTCCCACGGCCATGGCCAGGATGATGACGAGCTTGGAGGAGGCGTGGATCTGCGACAGGTCCATGCTCGAGAACCCCGCAGTGGTCTGGGCTGAAAAAGCGACAACGGGAGCATGGTGCAACGCTTCCGTCCATCCGGTCTGGTCAGCCATGACCATGCAAAACCCAAGGAGGAGGCTCATCAAAAGACCCATGACCACGAGTCCGCGCAACTGCAGAGCGTCCGTGGGGGGCCTTCGCCCTTTTTTGTGCATGCCGTGGTAATAGGTCAAGGGGATGGCCCCTGCCAGGCAGACGAGGATGATCGGATAGTGAACCATCTTGCCGTCCAGGGCGGCCAGGCTGGCGTCATGAGGAGCAAAACCTCCCGTTGAAACCGATGCCATGGTGTAGAGCAGGGCGTCGAACAAGCTGAGCCCCCCTCCCACCAGCAGGAAGATTCCGATCCCCGTCAGAATGAGGTACACCATGAGCATCCGGCGCGCGTGGGCTCTGGTGCCTCCGACCAGATCCTCTTCCCGGCTCTCGGTGACCGCGAGTTTCTTGGCCACGGTTCCCGGCCGCAGCAGCAGGGCGAGGGAGAGAATGACGATCCCCAGGCCGCCGTACCACTGCATCCAGGCGCGGCCAAAAAGAAAAGTCCGGGGCATCTCCTCCAGATTTGTGACGGTGGAAAGGCCCGTGGTGGTGGCTGCGGAAATGGCTTCAAAAAGGGCGTCGGAAAAAGAGAGCCCGGAGCCCATCATGGGGAAGGACATGACCAGGGGTGTGAAGAGGAATATGAAAGCCACCAGGACCATGGCCTCGTTGACCTGCACATCCCGGGGGGCATGTATTCTGCCGAGAATCCCTCCCAGGCTCCCGATGGACGCAATGACAGCGGCGTACCTCAAAGCCAGGTGCATCTCGCCATGGATGAATGCCACCGAAAGGGGCACGGCCGTCAGGACGGTGAGCACAAGGCAAAGCTGGCCGAAGTACTTGGAAAGGATGCGAGGACGGACAGCGTAGGTGAGGCCAGCTGCTTGGTCTGACACGAATCACCTCTATTCTTTCCAGCATATCCCGCAGCTTGTTTGCTGTCTGCAAGGCACAGAGCGTGGTCATGGCGGCGGCGCAGGAACTTCAGAATCGCTTTTGGCTACCGATTCATTTTCTTCTTGCCATGGACTGCAAAATCTTCCCTTCCTATTCGTTCCATGGGGAGAAGAAGAGCGATGTTTGAAATCCTTGGGCATCCTGCCTTCTGCCCCGGGAAAGGCCATGAAGCCGATCCTCAGGGCGATGGCTTCAGTCACTCAATGATCGAATAGGCTCGACGGATGTGATCCCGTGAAAAAGCATCGAAGTGCCACCACTCAATGGGGAGAATGTGCCATCCCGCATCGCGCATGGCGTCTCTCAAGATGAGGCGATTGCTGACTTGCTCTTCACTGAGTTTTCCCGATTGGAGGAAATTGGATTCCAGTCTCGGCTGCGCCAAAGGGCCGAAGTGGTCGAAGGGGTTTCCCATATCGAGCTTTTTTTCCGTGTCAATGCAATAAAGGGTCACATCCACTGCCGCCCCGTAGTTGTGGTTGGATCCCGAATAAGGGTTGGCGACATAGTGCTGTTTGGGGGTGCCCACGACAAGGTCCCACATTTTATGCTGAATGGACCGGGGCCTCAAGGCATCACCCACGAGGATACGAAGGTTGGGGTGACGCTCCTGCAGGATTTGGCTCGCTTTGACGAGCATTCGAGCCGGTTCCGGCTGGAGGTAGGCCTGGGTGAAATCGCCGTAGACATTCTCCCCCAT
>SLCH01000195.1 GCA_007125915.1 Syntrophobacteraceae bacterium | reverse complement strand
TTCCACGGGCTCTTTCATCGGTTCGGGGGGCCCCCGATGGTACTTGTCTCTCAGCCCCGAGCAGGCCAACCCCAATTATGCTTTCATGATCGTCAACACCAAAAGCCTGGGTGACGTGGCCCCTCTCATTCAAAAGACCAGGCATTTCCTGGATGAGCATTTTCCCGACACCAGGCACACGGTGGCACAGCTGGAACTGGGTCCCCCCGTGGGAGCTCCCGTTCAGATTCGCATTTCAGGCCCGGAAATCCACACCCTCTATCACCTGCGGGACCAGATCATCCAGAGCATCGCTTCCATTGAAGGGATCAGCAGCATTTACGATGACTGGGGAGAATGGACCAAGAAAATGGTCGTCGATGTGAACCAGGAGCAGGCCAAACGAGCCGGACTCACCACCCAGGACATTGCCCTTTCTCTGCAAACACAGATTTCGGGTCTCACGGCCACCAAGTTTCGCGAAGGCGACCGGCTGGTGCCCATTGTGCTCCGGGCTCAGGAAACCTACCGGGAAGACCTGGGAAATATTGAAGGGCTCAATGTTTATGCGTTCAGAGACGGGCGCAATGTGCCCCTGCTGCAGGTGGCTTCAACCCAGTTGACCTGGCAGCCCAGCGACATCCGCCGCAGGGATCAGACGCGAACCATGACGGTGAAGGTGGAAATATCAGGCCGTTATGCGGCAGATGTGCTGGCCGAAGTTGAAGCCAGAGTGGATGAACTCCTGCAAGACTCCCAGTGGCCCAACCAGTACTTCATCGAATACGGCGGGGAAGTGGAGGAGAGCACCGAAGCCAACGAGTCCATCATGGCGGGAGTTCCGGTGGCCATGGGGTTGCTGGCACTGGTGCTGATCATTCAGTTCAATTCCCTCAGGCGCTTTTTCATCATTCTTCTCACCATTCCTCCCATGATGGTGGGCATCTCCGCCGGGTTGCACATCACGAGGGAGCCCTTCGGATTCATGGCCATGCTGGGCATGATCAGCCTGGTGGGAATCATCGTGAACAACGCCATCCTCATACTGGACCGCATAGAAATCGAAAGAGCCTCGGGCAAAGAGGACAGGGAAATGGTGGTGGACGCCGTGCTGGAACGCCTGCGAGCCATTTTGCTCACGGCCGGCACCACCATCATGGGCCTGGTGCCCCTGGCCGTTCTCGGGGGGGACATGTGGCGGCCCATGGCCAACGTGCTGATTTTCGGGCTCGCCTTTTCCTCTCTCTTCACCCTGTTTCTCTGCCCGGTCCTTTATTCCGCCTTCTTTGGAATTCGTTTTCATGGACAGGGCGGGGGACAAGCCTCGGAAAAGGGTGCAAATTGATTCAATCACCCAGTGCCCGTGAGCCTTTTGACCTGACCCCACATGGGGCAAACTCCGCTCAGGGAAAATGGAGGGCCGTTTCATGAGATGCGCGGAGCCCGTGAAAACTTATCCAAAGTATCGTCACCACAGAAGAATCCGAAAAATATTGACAAGTTAACATCCTGGTATAATATTACTCATATTGTGATCAGACGCTGTGAGGCCGTGAATTTGCACATATTTTAATGAAAAATATCTGGAGGAACTCAATCGATGAAAAGGATTTTCTTATTTCTGGCAACCAACATCGCGGTTCTTGCTGTACTGTTCTTCGTGCTCAGTCTTCTCGGAGTCAGCGGAATACTCGATGAACAGCGAGTGGGAATAGACTATGGCAATCTGCTCATACTTGCAGCTGTGTTCGGCTTTGGCGGATCGTTCATATCTTTGGTCATATCCAAGTGGATGGCCAAGCGGTTGACAGGTGCAAAGGTCATCACCACTCCTCGAAATGAAGTGGAAAACTGGCTTGTGCAGACCGTGAGTCGACAGGCTTCCAGGGCGGGAATCGGCATGCCCGAAGTGGCCATTTTCGACTCTGCGGCCCCCAATGCCTTCGCTACGGGCATGAGCAGAAACAATGCCCTGGTGGCTGTGAGCACGGGCCTCCTGAGGACCATGAACCAGGATGAAGTGGAAGCGGTCCTGGGCCATGAAGTGAGCCATGTGGCCAACGGAGACATGGTGACTTTGACCCTCATTCAGGGTGTGGTGAACACTTTTGTGATCTTCATCTCGAGGCTTGTGGGCCATTTTGTGGATCGAGTCATTCTCAAAAATGAGGAAGGGCATGGGGTCGGGTTCTTTGTGACCACCATCGTGACCCAGATCGTATTCGGAATCCTCGCCAGCGTCATCGTCATGTACTTCAGCAGGCAGCGTGAATTCAGGGCTGACTACGGTGGAGCAGACCTGGCCAGCAACCAGAAGATGATTTCCGCATTGGAAAAACTCAAGAGAAGCATTGAAGAACCTCTCCCCGACCAGATGGCATCCTTTGGCATCAACGGAAAAACCGAAAGGCTGGAATGGAAAAGGCTTTTCATGAGCCACCCTCCCCTCGACGAGCGGATTGCAGCCCTGAAGAGCCGTCAGATGAGTTAGGAAGTGTAGAAAAATCAACCTTATGAGCGGTTTCAGACCCGGCAGTGGTGATTCCACTGCCGGGTCTTTTTTATTGGTGCGCCTTTCGCCTCCCGCTTGCCCCCAGTTTGCAGGCTCAAGGCAGCCAGACTTCTTTTTTGACGAAAGGAAGCGAGGGCATGTCTTCCTCAAAAATCAAAGGGGTGTTGAGTTCTAGGTGAGCAGATCCCCCACTGTGAAACTCAGAGCCGGCACCAATGGCAGCTGAGGGGGAAGGGGGTTCGCCTGCTCACATGCTGCCAAGGCGGTGTTCAGCCTCGCGACCACGTCATCATAGGCTTTCTTGGCCCGCTCATACGCCGGGAGGGTCACTGTGTCATAAGTGCGGCGGGCGGTGTCGTAGGCCACCCAGGCCGGATCAAACCCCACCCGCGGCCGTGGATGCCTGGGGCGCGCAGGAGGATTTGGCCGAACAGGAAAGGGGGGCATCACGTGGATGAGCCGGGCATTGGCCCTGCAAGCCTCGCGCAGGGCCCTATATGGGTCGCCAATGGCGGGCCAGGTGGGGAATTGGAGGGTGACGCGGCCACCACCGTCCACCGGCACATCAAAAGAGGTGCTGGCTTGAGCCCACGGTTGCCCATTGGGACGTTTCCCGGTGGAACGAATCTCCAGTCCACCCCTCAGGCGATTGACCAGGGTCTCACCGCTCAGGCGATAGCTGAACTCGGGCGCCGTGACGCGGAATTCCGCGAAAGGGAAACCGGGCACTGTCTGCCATGGTTTTCCGCTTCGCCTCGCCTCGCCGCCGGCCTCCGGTGGCATGGTCAGTTCAAGGGCACGCGCCGGAAAGACAACCCCCGCCGCAGGCCATCCGGGAAAAGTACCCCTGAGACGCCCTCTGGGCAGCGATAGTGTGAGAACGGGGGGAACCTGCAAAAGCGCCATTGCCAAAGCCAGATCAGTGCCGGGTTCATAAGTCAGCCCGTTGCCGGTGATGTGGCCAGTCCATGTGAAGCGTGCGCGGCCCGACGAATCGATGACGGCACTTGCCCGTGCCGTACCCGCGAAGTGGATGCCCACATTGCGCACCACCAGAGACAGGGTCCCCGCCGCGTTGCGCTCCAGCAAGAGTTGTGTCTGGTCGCGGGCAGTGCTGATGCGGCGCAAGGGGCCTGAAAGGGGCAGGAACGCCACCTGATTTCCCTGCAGCAGGATCACCTCAAAGGGTCCATCGGTCAGCATTAGATTCATGGACTGATTCACATGCCAGTTGCGGTCAATGCGCCGCAGTGCCCGAACGCTTCCCCTGAGAGACAAAGTGCTGCCGGAACCCTTCAGTTCCATCTGCACTTCCGCGGGCTGGACCTCCAGCAGGCTGGGCAGCAATGGCACCCATCCTTTGGTCCACGCGCTCATCTTCATCTGGTTGGGCACGGGCTCCATTGACAGGGACAGCTTTTGAACCTCAGCGATGGTATTGCCAAGTATGCGCACTGCCAGCGCGTTTTTGGCCGTCAACGTCACGGGTCCTCCCTTCCAGGAATAGGTGAAGTCCCACATGCCGGCCCTGAATTCCCCCAGCCCGGATATGCCCATCCAGCCGCTTCCAAAGTTAACGACGGCTCGAAGCTGCGAAGGCAAAACCTCAAAATCCGCTGTGAACGCCGGCAGTCCGCTCAACTGAGCCCGGGCGTCAGTCAGCCGGACCGAGGCCATTGCGGGTTGACGGCGCTGGGGTGGAGTGTGCCGCACGTCCAGCATCCCCGACGACGTGAACTGGGGCAGGGTCAGGCCATGTTGCCCCGTGTAGGCAAAACTTCCATCGGACCGTATCACCAAGCGGCCTTGAGCACGCCCATCCAGGGTGACACCGGGCAGGATCGTCACCGTGGAACCGTGCCTGAAGTCGAGCTCAAACTCTGCGGAAGCAAGCCCCTTTCCACGGAGGTTCACACGCACCG
>SLCH01000239.1 GCA_007125915.1 Syntrophobacteraceae bacterium | reverse complement strand
TGTTCAGGCCTGCCCGCCTATGTTCCCTTTTACCAAAATTTGATTCGGGTTCCCCCTCGCAGAAGAAAAGAATCCCTGCTCCTTTCTATTCTGCAAACACCTCTGGACCATAACCCGGGGGAAGAAGCGCGTTACAGCGACCTGGATTTCATGCTGCTGGGCACGATCCTGGAGGAGACTCTTGGAGATTCCATGGAAAAGCTTTTTCAGTCCACGGTGCAGGCCTTGATCATGGAAGATACGGGAGAACATTCCTGCTCCCGGGGAAAAGGGGCTCCAGGGGGGGACATCACGGGCGGACACCGGCCGGTGAGAATGGAGTATATTCCCCTTGAAACCGGTTGGGATCCCACTCACAGGACACCGTGCCTCCCCGACCACCACAAGACATCTTTCGTGGCCACAGAATTCTGTTCCTGGAGAAAAAGGATCCTTCACGGTGAGGTGCATGATGAAAACGCTTATGTTTTGGGGGGCGTCGCCCCGCACGCGGGATTGTTTGGCACTGCCGCCGCCATCCATCGCGTCCTTTCAACCCTCTGGAGGATCTATAAAGGAGAATGGCAAACTTCTCAAATGAGTCAGGAAGTGCTTCAATTTTTTTGGCGCAGGCCTGGGATCGTGCCTCGGAGTACTTGGGCTCTGGGATTTGATTCGCCATCCCAAAAGGGTTCCAGCGCCGGTAGATATTTTTCCGAAAAAAGCATCGGTCATCTTGGGTTTACAGGAACATCCTTTTGGCTGGATACGGTTCGGGGACTCTTGATCATTCTCCTCACCAATCGTGTGCACATCAGCCGCAACAATGACAAAATAAAAACTTTCAGGCCATACATTCACGACTTGATCATGGAAAAGATGACATGAAGAAAAAACCCGTTCAGACCGTCTACCTCATGGGTATCGGAGGCATAGCCATGGGGACTTTAGCCACAATGCTGCACGAAAGAGGTTATGGTGTTGTGGGTTCCGACCAGAATGTTTATCCACCCATGAGTGACCACCTGCTGTCTTTGGGCATCACCCTCTATCAGGGGTATGCGGGAGAAAATGTTTCTTCAACTCCTGCAGACTGCTATGTCGTTGGAAACGTGATCCGTCGTGAAAACCCCGAGGCACAAATGGTATTGAATTCCGGCAAAGAGTACCTTTCCATGCCTCAGGCCCTGAAAAAGTTCTTTCTCTGTGAACACCAGAGCATTGTGGTCGCTGGCACACACGGCAAGAGCACCACCAGTTCCATGCTTTCTTGGATATTGACTCAGGGTGGACTTGATCCAAGCGCTTTCATTGGAGCGTTTGTCAAAAACTGGAAAAGGAGTTATCGCCTGGGAAAAGGCAAGTTCATGGTCCTTGAGGGAGACGAGTACGACACAGCTTTTTTTGACAAAGGCCCCAAGTTCATGCACTATCAGCCCCACATAGGCATCGTCACCAGCATCGAATTCGACCACGCAGACATCTTCCCTGATTTTCAGGCGGTTCTAGAAGCTTTTCAGGCTTTTGCCCGAATCATTGAGCCCGATGGATTTCTCATTGTCAACGCCGACGATCCCCATTGCCTGTCCCTGAAAGAACACTGCAGGGGCAACATTTGCACTTATGGCTGGAATGACCGGGCTGACTGGAGAATCCTTGATGTCACTTTCAAAGAGGGTTTAACCCTCTTCCATTACAAGAGTCCCCATGATAGTTCAAAAAAATGCATGACCACGCGTCTTCCTGGAAGGCACAATGTGTCAAACAGCATGGCGGCCATTGTGGCTGCAAGCCTGGCGGAACTGAACGATGAGTCCATTGGCCAGGGTCTATTGACCTTTGAAGGGGTTCGCCGAAGATACGATGTGCTGGGTGAACCCCAGGGCATCCTCATTGTAGATGACTTCGCACACCATCCCACTGCCGTGCGGGAGACCCTTGCCTCCATCGGAGAGTTCCACCCGGGCCGCCGTCTGCTGGCCGTTTTTGAACCACGCACCAACTCCAGTCGCCGAGCCGTTTTTCAAAAAGACTACGTCCGTGTCTTTGACAGCGCAGACAGGATCTATCTGAAGGAACCGCATAACCTGGAATCCATACCCCCGGGGCACAGGCTTCAAACGGAAAAGCTGGTGGAGGAAATCAAGGCTCGTGGCAGGCTGGCCCGCTCTTTCAAGGAAAGCGGCAAGCTATTGAATGCCCTTTTGGCGGATGTATGCAGGGGGGACGTGATCGTTTTTATGAGCAACGGAAGCTTCGATGGGTTGCCTCATGCCTTTTTGAACGCCCTGCAGGGGCCCCGGCAGCCACCAAGGATGGCACCATCGTGAAAAGCATACTTCTCCACACCTGCTGCGGCCCCTGCAGCATTTATCCCGTGGATTGGCTGCGCAAGAAGGAGTGGACTGTGCGGGGCTTTTTTTACAACCCCTACATACACCCTTACCAGGAATTCAAAAAACGGCTTCACACATTGCAGATCCTGGCGCAAATGAGGGATTTGCCTCTCATCCTGAGAGAGGACTACGACCTGGAAGATTATCTCCGGCAAATGGCCTTTCGAGAAGAGAACCGATGCCTTGTCTGTTATTCAAAGCGAATCGAAGCCACCGCCCGCCTGGCGCATAAAAGCGGCTTTGACGCCTTCACGACCACTCTTCTCTACAGCAAAAGGCAGCAGCACAACCTCATCCGGGATCTGGCCCGTTGCGCTGCAAAACGCTGGGGTGTGGACTTTGTCTATGAGGACTTTCGGGAGGGATGGAAAGTGGGACAGGAAACGGCTAAAAGACTGAATCTCTATCGGCAGCAATATTGCGGATGTATCCTCAGTGAAAAGGAACGGTTTGCACCTTTCCAAAAGACCCGCTGAATCTGCACACGCATGGTTTGAGGTATCCCGGATAGCTTGATCCCAATGAAAAAGGGGTGGTCACCTCTGAGATGAGCACCCTCTCACAGCACAGTGCTGTATTTTGTGATCTGGCTTTCACCTTGAACTGCATTCATCCCCATTGGACCCCAGGGGATCTCCCGTGTGCTGACACGCCCGCTTTTGAGGGCCAATTCTTTGTGGCACCTTGACATTGCCCCTTATTGCGAAGACCATTGCGCCAAGTCATGGTGCCTCTTTTTCGTCCAGCATTTTGACCGCACCCACAGGACACTCTTCCGCACAGACACCACAGCCTTTGCAATAATCGTAATCTATTTGGACGGGAATCGTCCTGCTCACAACCGCCTCAGGACAATAAAGCCAGCAGATGAAGCATGACGGCCGCTGATTCTTTGAGGGTGTGCATTTGGCATGATCAATTTGAGGGCGCTGAGTACGCCAGCTTCCCGTCTTTCCAGCTTCACCGACGCAGAACTTTGAATGGGCGTAGGTGAACTTGTCTTTTGCCTGGTCACTCATGGGACTTCCTTCGTGATTGATCGTTGGATGATGGCAATGGTGATTCAAGCACACTGAAGGGCACATTCTCTCATGTTGGTCGTGCCCTTGTAGGCCAGCCGCGCTCCTTTCACGTTTTTCTCGCCCGCTTCCCCTGAAAAGTGGTTCCGCAATGCTTTTTCGATGCTCTCCAGGGAAATGAGGCCCGTGGCTTTGGCAATTCCACCCAGAACCGTCGTGTTAAAAAGGACGGATCCGGCAACGATCAGCCCCGCCTCTCTGGCCCAAGCCGCCGCATTGGTGGTGGCGATGTTGACGGGTTGTTTCAGTTCAAATTCCTCTGGAAGCTTTGCTGAATTGATGATCACAATTCCGTCGGGTCTGACGCCCGCGGTCACGTCCACCACCTGGAGAAGGGTATCGTCCAGGACCACCACCACATCGGGACTTTCCACCAGAGAGAAGGTTCGAATGGGCTGCCAGCCGAACCTGGTGGTGGCGATGATGGGAGCCCCTCTTCTCTCCGCTCCGAAAAATGGCGCTGCGGTAACCCCCTTGTATCCATCGTAGTAGGCAGCTTCAGCGAGGATCATGGCAGCGGTGACCGCCCCCTGCCCTCCCCTTCCATGCCATCTCACTTCAATACATTTTCTTTCCATGGTGCCACGACCTCACATGAAATTCGGTGAAAGAAATTCTCACTCATCACGGATGCATAAACAGGCTCTATAGCTCATTGGCCGTTGAGGCCCATACGGAGCGATGAATTCCAGCGGACATGGAATCGACCGTGCTAGCTCTATAGCGCTTTGGAGAGTTCCCGTCAACATCCCAGCGTTTTATTCTTGAAGTTCTTCTCATTATTGTTTTAATGCAACACATGTATAATGCATCGGAACATAAAAGATTAAGAAGGAGTGTTTGGATTCCATGGATCTCCAACGTCGTCCCGTGGACCGACTGGAACTTGATAATGGGCTGACCGTCTTTTTTTATGACGAATCAAAGCCAATCGCAGGGGGGCGCGTTCAGGTCCAGCTCCTCGCAACCATACCCATTT
>SLCH01000253.1 GCA_007125915.1 Syntrophobacteraceae bacterium | reverse complement strand
GGTAAAATCCGCCTCACTCTGGAATCCCACGGGCAGAGTTACGACGAAGTGGTGGACAAAATCCTGGTGGCCGTGGGAAGAACACCCAATGTGGAAGGGCTGGGGCTGGAAAATGCCGGGGTGGAGTATTCAAAAAAAGGGGTCCGGGTGAATGACCGGCTCCAGACGTCCCGGCGCAATATCTACGCTGCGGGTGATATCTGTTCGCCTTATCAGTTCACTCACGCGGCCGATTTCATGGCGCGCCTGGTGATTCGAAACGCCCTGTTCTTCGGCCGTGCCAGAGCCAGTGCCCTCACCATTCCCTGGACCACCTACACCGATCCGGAAATCGCCCACGTGGGGCTTTACGAAGCTCAGGCCAGGGAAAAAGGCGTCCAGGTCGACACCTACACCCGTGAGTTGAAGGATGTGGACCGCGCCATTCTGGAAGGACGGACCAACGGCTTCGTGCGTGTGCATGTCAAAAAGGGAAAGGACAAAATTCTGGGAGCCACGGTGGTGGCGGCCAATGCGGGGGACATGATATGCGAAATCACTCTGGCCATGACACACGACCTGGGACTCGGACACCTGGCGAGCACCATCCATCCCTATCCGACCCAGGCGGAGGCCATTCGACAGGTGGGGGACGCGTTCAACCGCACGAGGCTCACACCTCTCGCCAAGTCCCTTTTCACACGCCTCATGGCCTGGCGCCGATGAGGTGTTTGCGTGGAGAATAAGATTATCGACGGGGTTTTGGGGGCACTGTAAGCATGGAGGCTGGGCGGCGAAAGATTGTTGGACAGGAAAAGGCCCTGTCACCCTGCATGTCCAATGGCCTGGCGTCGACTATGAGATGGCTCCCTGAAATGAAATGAAAGGAAACGGTGCCCGTGGTGGGGCCTCGCCAAGTCATGGGCGCTGCTTCGGGCTGCTTGCACCTGTGGTTCAATGAATCAGGAGACAGAGGGGAGGATGAACATGACATCTCAGAGAAACTCCAATGTCATGAAGCGCTGGCTGATCATAGGAGCTGTACTTGCTGCCATCATTCTGATGGGCATTTATTTGCCCATTAAAGATATCACCGTAGCCGCTCTTGAGTGGGTCGATGGTCTTGGATTCAGGGGCTACGTGGTATTCTTTTTCATGTATGCTTTTTTTACGGTTCTCTTTCTGCCCGGCTTCATTCTCACCGTGGGTGCCGGTGCGGTTTTTGGCCTTTTGGGCGGCTTTGTGGCGGTTTCTCTGAGCAGCACCGTGGGCGCCAGCCTGGCCTTTTTGCTGGGGCGCTTTTTTGCCCGCGACTGGGTGGCCCGCAAAATTTCGGGCAAAAGAAAGTTTGCCGCCATCGACAACGCCGTTGCCAGGCGCGGCTGGAAAATCGTTTTCCTGACACGCCTGAGCCCGATTTTTCCCTTCAATCTTATCAATTACGCTTATGGGCTCACAAAAATTCCTTTCTGGCATTATGTTTTTTCTTCCTGGATTGGCATGATGCCCGGCACCTTGCTCTACGTTTATTTGGGTTCTCTGGCGGGCACAGTGGCCCGCGCAGTGGTGGTAGAAGAGCAGGAAACGGTTGCACTGATGATCATTTTTCGCGTGATCGGTCTGCTGGCAACCTTGGCCGTCACCATTTATATCACTCAAATTGCCCGCAAGGCATTGAAGGAAGATGTAAATATGGAGGACGAAGGTGGTGTCGAAACCTAGCAGGCAGTCAGCCGAAGGGTAAGACTTTCCTTCTTTGGCACTCCGGTGAAGAAGGGTGGAATCAGCTTCTCACCGCTGCATACTCGTCCTAATGAAAAGAGGAGTTTTTAATGGAAATGGAAAAACACAAAAGAGATGCTGCGGCTCTTTTGGAAAAGCTCGCCATCGCTCATGGTGCTCCCGGTTTCGAGAAAAAGGTGCGGGAGATTTTCCGCCAGAGCGTGAGGGGACAGGTCAGTACAGACGGCATGGGCAACATTTTTCACTGCAAGAAGGGAGAGAAGGACAGCCCGCGTATCATGCTCACCGCTCACATGGATGAGGTGGGTTTTGCCGTCCAAAGCATCACCAAAAGCGGGCTTGTCAAGTTCATCCCCCTCGGTGGTTGGTGGTCCCACACACTTCTGGCTCAACGTGTTCGCATCTTGACGGGGGATGGCCGGGAGATACTGGGGGTCATCGGTTCCAAGCCCGTGCACTTTCTGAGCGATGCGGAGCGGGAGAAAGTGATCAAACTGGAGGACATGTTCATCGATGTGGGCGCTGTGAATGGGGAGGAGGTTGAAAAAGAGCTGGGCATACAGCTGGGAGACCCCATTGTTCCCGAAAGCCCCTTTGCGACTCTTGCTAACCCTGATTTGCTCATGTGCAAGGGCTTTGACAACCGGGTGGGCATGGCGCTGCTCATTCAAACCATGAATCTTCTTTCAGCAAAGACACACCCCAACACGGTTCATGGGGTGGCTACGGTGCAGGAGGAGGTGGGTGTCCGTGGGGCCACCACAGCGGGGCATTCCGTGGACCCGCATGTGGCCATTGTGCTGGAAGGTGCTCCCGCCGACGACTTGCCGGGGATGCCCGAGGAAGAATGCCAGGCAAGGGTGGGTAAGGGAGTGCAGATTCGCCTCATGGATCCTTCCGCCATCATGAACCGCCCTTTGGTGGATAAAGCCGTTCTCGTGGCCAGAAAAAAGGGCATTTCCTTTCAAAAGGCCGTCCGCCGAACGGGAGCGACCGATGCCAAGGCCATCCATCTGCACGGGAAAGGGGTTCCCACGGTGGTGCTGGGTGTGCCCGCCCGGTACATACACACCCACAACAGCGTCATTCACCTGGAAGACTACCTGAGTGGCCTTCGCCTCGCTGTGGAACTCATCGGAGAGCTGGATCATGAAACCGTGAAGGGCTTCACGGATTTTGAGGGGGAGCGAGAGGCCGGGGGGACGCCTTGAGCCGCTCCTTTTTTAATCTTTTCGCAGGCGCGGGCGGCGAACTCGTAGTAGGTGGAGCTGCTCAAAGTCAGTGCCACTCCAACGGTGAGGTAGATGACGGCTGGAATGATCGGTGGCAGGGGGGAATGGCGCAAGACATGCCCCATGAACATCATCACAAAAATAAGGCCATAGCCCCGCCAGGTTTGAAAAGCGAAAAAACAGTTTCGTTCAGGTCTTCCAAGGATTCTGGCAATGTTTTTTTCTGCAACGCGGATGAAGCCGTAACGGCAGCACACCAGACCCAGGGCGGCTCCCCCCAGGCCGCCCAGGAGATTCTGAGGCCATTCCATGTGGAACAAACGATAGGAAGCCACCACGCTGAGGGTGATGCCCACGCATGTCCACATGATGCCCGCCCCCATGAGAAGACAGGAGCGGGAAACGGAGGGCGTGATCTTTGCGAGGAAATTTGCGTTGAACACAGGATGCCTCAGGTTCCGAGATGCGTGGTTCGGGTGTTTTTTTCTCACACCGGCGAATCATTAGGAAATTCTAAAACAACTCCCTGCATCTGTCGACTATATAATCGGCGATGGCCAATGAAGACGTGGCAGCGGGAGAGGGGGCATTGAGCACATGGACCATCTGGTCATGTGAAACAATGACGAAATCGTCCAAAAGGTTTCCTTTTTTGTCAAGAGCCTGGGCTCTTACCCCCGCACCTCCGGGGATGAGGTCCTCTTCCCCGATTTGGGGCACCAGTTTTTGCAGGGTCCTGGTGAACAATTTCTTGGAAAAAGAACGCCGGAGTTCACCTGCTGCGGCCGACCAGTGGCGGGAAACGAGGCGCCAGAGACCCGGATAGGTCAACATCTCTGCCAGGTCTTTCCATGAAATGCATGTTTTGGTGTATCCCTCGCGGGCGAAGGCCAGAACGGCATTGGGCCCTGCTTCCACCTCTCCTCCCACCATGCGTGTGAAATGGACACCCAGGAAGGGATAGCGGGGGTCGGGCACGGGGTAGATGAGATTGCGGACAAGGTGTGCCCTTTGAGGCTTGATTTTGTAATATTCTCCTCGAAAGGGAACAATCTGGCACGGGGGCTCAACTCCTGATTCTCTGGCAATGCGGTCCGAATGCAGCCCCGCACAGTTGATGAGTGCCCGGGAGCGCAGGGAGCCCGAAGGCGTGTCCAGGCGAATTCCACCTTTCTCGCTGCCAATGCGGGTGACTGGGTGGCCTGGGAGCACGGTTCCTCCCCTTTCCTGGAAAACCCGCGCATAGGCCCGCGTCACTTCCCTGAAATCCACAATGCCCGTGGAGGGCACGTGCATTCCCCGCACCGCTTGAACATAGGGTTCGATTTCTTTTGCCTCCCGGGAAGTGAGCATGCGCAATCCTTGCACGCCGTTGGCGGTCCCTTTTCGATACAGCTCCTCCAGGGGCGGGATTTCCCCCTCGGAAGTGGCCACCACGATTTTTCCGCACATTTCAAAGGGAACGTTTTCCTTTTGGCAGAACTCGTAAAGCTGGGC
>SLCH01000242.1 GCA_007125915.1 Syntrophobacteraceae bacterium | reverse complement strand
ACCTGGTCACTCCCACTCATGTCATGCCCCACATACTCAGTGCCACGAGAATCGCCCTGAAAAAGGGGCTGCACCTGCCCTTGTGCTACAATACCGGCGGTTATGAAACCGTTGAAAACATCCGGCTTCTGGACGGGATTGTGGACATCTATCTCCCCGATCTCAAATTCATGGGCAGGGAAGAATCAGCCCGCTATGTGGTCCAGGGTGTGGGGGACTACCCTGAAATGGCTCAGCAGGCCATTGTGGAGATGCATCGCCAGGTGGGTGAACTGGTCGTGGACAATCGCGGCATTGCCCGCCGTGGACTGATGGTCCGCCACCTCGTCATGCCCAACCATGTGGCGGGAACCAGGGAATTCGTAGACTGGGTGGCTCGAAACCTCTCCCGGGACACCTACGTCAACATCATGCCCCAATACCGCGTGGAGCACATGGCCTTCGATTACCAAGAGATTGCCAGGGCCATCACATCCCGGGAGTTCGTGGAGGCCATGGAATGGGCCAAGAAGGCCGGTTTGAGGAACCTGGACGAAAGGTCCCTTTCCCACCTGGAAATTCATCGGCGCAGAGTCTCCTGAATCACGGGAAAATGGGGTGTTCACCTCTGAGAGGTTCAATGCAGTTGTTTTAAGGGATTGTGTGTTGCCCTGTTCCGTCACCCCCGCCAAGGCGGGGGTCTGGAAGATTTGGAAAAGACTGGATTCCCCCTCCGCGGAAATGGCGTGAAGGGGATTTTATTCAGGATGAAAAAGCTTAAGTCAGCAGCATTGCCCGCGAGGTTGCCTCCCTGCACCCAGGATTCCCCCTTTGCCCCTGCATGAGGGGAGCCTGGGGTGTGCAGGTGGACACCAGCGGCCCCCGCTTAAACCCATATGCCCGGTATCGTCCCTCCACAATGCTCGCACGCGCCCTTCCGCACTTCCACGCGGTCTATGAAAAACCCCACACGGTGAATGACCTTCCTGGCGCAATGAGAGCAAAAGGTGTTTTCTCCTTCATGGCCGGTCACCTTCGCCACGTAGACAAACTGAAGGCCACTGTTGAGAGCTGTTTCCCGGGCCTTGTTGAGAGTGGAAACAGGGGTCCGGGGCAGGGCGGACAGCCTGTAGAGGGGGTAGAAGCGCGCGAAGTGAAGGGGCACGTCAGGCCCCAGTTCTTTCACGATCCACCGGCACATGCGGTGAATGGTGTCCATGTCGTCAT
The DNA here is from genome assembly GCA_007125915.1 of Syntrophobacteraceae bacterium. Classification (GTDB taxonomy): domain Bacteria; phylum Desulfobacterota; class Syntrophobacteria; order Syntrophobacterales; family Syntrophobacteraceae; genus SLCH01. The sequence continues at coordinate 3,248 of SLCH01000242.1, read as the reverse complement.
TGAGAGTGGGGATGACGACGTTGGTGATTTCCACATGCACTCCCGCTTCTCTGAATGTCTTCAGGGAATGGAGCACCGGTTCCAGTTCCCCGCCCACCACGTTCCGATAGAATCCGGGGTCAAAGCTCTTCAGGTCCACATTGGTTGCGTCAAGGATTTTGCAAAGGTCCTTGAGAGGTTCAGGCTGAATGTAGCCGGCCGTGTGAGCGAGGTTCAGCATGCCCGCTTCTTTGGCCAGGAGCCCCACGTCTTGCATGTACTCGTAGAACACAACGGGCTCTCCAAAGGCGTAGCTGATGGAGCGAACCCCTGCGGCCTGAGCGTGTGAAATGACCGCTTCCGGTGACATGTCATAGGCGTGCACTTCTTCCGGGCCCACAAGGGCCATGTCCCAGACCTCACAGAACTTGCAGCGCAGGTTGCATCCTGCCGTGGAAATGGACAGGGCCCGGCTTCCGGGCACCACATGAAAAAAGGGCTTGCGTTCCACGGGATCCTCTTGAATGAGCACGGGGTTACTGTGTGCCAGAGTGTAGCCTTGGCCATTCCTGTTTTCCCGCACCCGGCAGAGGGATCTTTCGCCTCTGTCCAGGGTGCACCCGTTGGGACAGAGTTCGCATTGGATTTTGCCGTTGGCCGCGGGAGCGAACCACTGCGCCCTTTGAGGCCTTGTGAAGCCCATTTGAGCCGCCTGAGGTGGCGTTTCAGCGAGGGCTTTCCCTTTTCCGCTCCATCCCGCAACACCCGCCAGACCCAGAGCGCAGGCGCCTCCCGCCACTCCAGTGAGAAACTGTTTTCGGGTGATCTGGCCATTTTTTTCGTGTTTTTCACACATGAGAACTCCTGGAAATCAACAGGGTGAGAAAAGCTGTGCCATTGGCCGCCGCCGCAAGGTAAAAGCACGCGGCAATGCCCAGAACCGGTGCCACAACGGCGCTGGCCGCAGCCGCGCCCACACAGGCCCCCATGAGCTCCATGCCGTAGATCTTGCCCGCGGACTGTTCCGCTTTTCCCGTCTGAGCCATGGAGCAGGCCGTTGCCAGTGGAAAATCCATGCCGTTGATCAGCCCCGCTGCAAAAGTGAGAGTTGAAAACAGGGTGAGGACCGTCGCTGATGATGGTATGGCCCCTGCCCAGGGAAGTATGAAGGCCATCAGGCATGCCAAAAGGGCCATGAGGAGCTGCACCAGGGCCAGGGTGTTCAGGTTTGTTTTGTCCGCCACATACCTTTGGGTGAAAAATGCCCCCAGTGCGAGCCCGAACATGAAAAGGGCGACAATCAGTCCCACCGTTTCATATATAAAACCATAAATGCTCTGAAAGGAAAAGAGGAGGGCCACCTGCATGGTCATGGTGGAAAGGCCCGTTGTGAACACGGTGAAGAGGACGGCAAAGGAAACGCCGGTTCTTTTTCCCGGGCTGAGGGAAGGGTGACCAAGGGCCAGCACCAGGGTCAGGGGAATCAGCATGAGAGGGACAAGCCACCACGATTGAATATGGAGCAGTCCTTTGAGGATGTCCCTTTGCCTGTCGCGGGTCAGCTGGTCCCAGAACATGAGGGTGTAAAAGTAGCCAATGGGCCTGAAGTCTGAGTTGATGAAATATCTGCTGTCAACGGGGGGCAAGGTCTTCGCCCATTCCCGTTGAGCTTGGAGGGGGCCGGGTGATATGGGGGGTGCTCCCGGTCCTTTGAGGTGAGCATGGGGGGTTCGTCCGTGATTGGTGAGAATCCAGTTCACTCTCCTCAGTTGCTCTTCCTGAAGGAGCACGTGGAAATGGAGCTCTGAAAAGCCTTCTGCCTCTATCTGCCGTTCCCGGTAGCGTTCCCTGAGGGTGGACACATCCAGGGACAGCTGGTGGGGGTCGTCGGAGGCAAAAAAGAAGAGGAACCTTTCACCTGCGGCATAAACATGAGCAAAGACGCTGGAGAGGGTGTGGTAGAGGGTGGCGTTTCGGTTGGCCACCGCCGTGCCTCTCAGGTCCGGGGTGGATGTGGCTCCCAGGACCAGCACGCCGCCGGGATTGAGGCGATTTCGTGCTTCCCGGAAGAATTCGATGGTGTAATAGCGATTGAGGACCGCCGTGGCCGGATCGGGTGCGTCCACGATGATCATGTCGTACGTGTCGCGCGTTTCCCTCACGAAGAGCCGTGCATCCGTATGGATCAGATTGATTCTGGGGTCCTCCAGTGCTTCCAATGTGCGGGGAGAAACAAAAGGGCGGGCTGCCTCCGTGAGGACTTCGTCCAGCTCAATGTAGTCCACTCTCAGGACGGGGTGCTTCACGATCTCCCCAAGCATGCCCCGCAGACCGCCTCCGATCAGCAGAACCTTTTCGGGACTTGCGTGTTGAACCATGGAAAAGTGGGCGAAGGTCACGGCCTCCTGTTCTTCGAAGCCGGGAATGGTTGTTTGGGGCCCGGCCGTGCTGAAGATCAAGTGGCCGCTTTGAAAAAAGCTGAACTGGTCTTCCCTCTGCAGCACAGCGATATTTCCGTGCTTGGATGAATATGTTCCCACCAGTTCATGGTGAGGAGTGAAATGGCGCCATAGGATTTCATGGGCCCAGGTGTCCAGGCGATCCAGAAGGAAGAAACCGAAAGTCCCGAAGCCCACCAGAATCAGTGAGGCCAAAAGGGTGACTCGGGGTTTTTTAAGGTGCTCTCTGTGACTGATCATGAGTATGGTGGACAGCATGAGCAAGGCCGCCAGAGTTGCTGACTGGAAGGAATTGAAAAGGTGGACCAGGATGAAGGTGAAGAGAATTCCACCCATCATGCTCCCCACCGCTTCCCCCACATAAGTCTTGCCCGCTCCTGAAGTGTCTTCTGCCTGGTCCTCCATCCGCCACAGCCGGGAAAGGAAAACAAACTGGGTGCCCAGAAGGAGGCAGACGGGAGCCAAGAGGAGAAAACTGGCCAAAGCCATTTCCCACAAGGAAAGATAAGCTCCGGGAAGGACATGGAAGAAGCTCCGCAGAGAGCGAATGCACACGAGGGTTGCCGGGAAGGCGAGCAGGACTCCCAGGGCGCTGAAGGTCAAGCTGAGCAGCGGGCGGTCCCTCCCCTCGATGAGGAACGCGCCCAGACGGCTGCCCACCCCCACCCACACCAGCCAGGCGGAGAGAATGATGCCTATGGAAAGTTCGTTCCCGTGGAAGACCATCAGCAGTTCCCGAAGGAGCAGGACCTGTCCCACCTGGGACACCATGCCCAGCATGAGGACGGCCAAAAGGTGACGGGGGATTTT
>SLCH01000159.1 GCA_007125915.1 Syntrophobacteraceae bacterium | reverse complement strand
ATGCCCGTGCGCATCAGCAGTCCCCACTGGGAATTGTGAATGCGGCTGGACTCCTGGGCGAGGGGGCCTATTTGCGAATCAAGCCGCGCCAGTTTCCTCTGAATATCGCCCATGGCCCTTTGCATTTCATGAATTGCACAGGGAGGGTCTGGTCCATACTGCTGTTGACAGCGCTGCAGTTGCAGGCGGAAAAATGCATGATTTCCCTCAAGTTCTTCTTTCTCTTTCATGAGGCGGGAAAGTCGCTGCTGGTTTTCCCTGAAGGTCTGCACGGCGGAGATGTCCTCTTCCAGTTCCCTGATGATCAAGGCCGTTCGCCATCGGGACATGCTTTTGGAGATGTTCACATCCATGAAAATATGATCGCCGACGTAAAGGATTTCTTCACCGCACAGCCCCAGGCTTTTTTCCACAAGCTGAGCATTGCCGCCCAGATACACCTGGCCTGCAGTGAGGCGCCCCGGGTTCTCCTGGAGAAAACCCTCCTCGCTCACGAGCCTGAAGGCGGGCATGGGGTGGGAGAAAAAATTGGGTTTGTGGGCGCGTATCACCGCGATGTGGAAGAGGTCTCTCCAGGTCATGGAGTCCGGAAGAAAACGGTCAAAGGCATAGCTCATCATGAAGGACGCATATTTCCATTCGGAGTTGGTGATGAGCAGGAGCTTCTTTCCCGCCTTTTTCTGGTCCAAAAGGGCCAGGGCCGTCTCTCCGTCCAGGTCCACGAAGCGTTCCGGGTTCCTGACGATTTCGGCTTTGAGTTTGCCTTCCATGTGTGCGGCATCGAGGGCTTCGCGCACTTTGTGGTACAGGTCCGTGTATCCCATGCGGCCGGGAAGCACTCCCTCGTCCAGGAGATCCACCAGTTGCATGTAGAGGCATGCTTCGGAAATGGAGAAAAGCGTGTTGAGAAAGGACCACCTTTTGTCGCTCAGGTCCACCAGAGTCCGCTGGTAGAGCCGGCGCTGTGTTTCAAAGTCTATGGGATGTGATCCGTGAAAAGCCCGTTTGATGTATCCGAAGCGGTTGGCCTTGACCACATTTCCCGTTTCCGTGTCGATGATGAGACCCCGCATGGCCAGGTTTGGGTCAAAGGCAAGGCCTTCAAGGGGCCAGCCCATTGCGGACAGGAGGCCTTTGAGGTGGTTGTAGGCGCTTTTTTCCCATTCGGCCATGTGGTAATGGATGAGCGTGTAGTCCATGTCGTAGCCAATGGCTCGAACGGCGTTCAGGTTCAGGGTCCGATTGCAGAAAATGCCCCGTTGCGCATTCGCAGACTGCATGCTTGCAAACCTTTTGAAAGCCCTGATGCTTCAAGGTTCAGGGCTGGATTCCGGATGCACTGAAGTTTGATCGTTTTGATTCACCCATGGCCCCCGTCCCCTGGGGCATTGGGCTTCCAGGTTCCCCCTGAAAAACGCCTCGACATTAGCATAGAATCTCGTTTACGGTTAGTGACTTCTTTGCGTGTTTTTCCCGAAGGCTGCCCGTGAGGGGGAGTGGCCCCTGGAAGATGGCACTGCCGCCGGCCTTGAACCCCTGTTCCTTTTAACCCGGTCCCTGCGCACACCTGCACCCTTTTCATCATTGCTGGCAGAAGCAGCCGTTGGGTGGCCGCTTCCCTGGTGGTGCCTGAGAGGATGGAAAACCGATGAGCTTTAAATTCAATCGAGGCTGCTGGGTTGAATCCACCGAAAATGGGTGGAATGTTCTCGCAACGGGATGTGGCGAAACACCGGAGGACGGCACAATAGAAGGCGCTTCAGTCGGTTCCAGAAGTTTGCGGACCATGGAAGGACGCATTGTCCTTGCCCGTCTTCTAATGGACAAGTTTGGGCGGCGACTGCTCGCTGAGAAAACCATTCAAATTCTCATGAGTCGTTTGAACAGGGGCATTTCCGTGTCGCATGAAGCCATGAGAGACCTGGGCGTTTCCGGCGCCTGCGCCCTTTGCGATGAGAAGGAGCCCGAAGGGAGTTGTTGTTCAACGGGACTGGAGAATAAGATTGAAACCCCCCTGCTGCTGATCAATCTGCTCCTGGGTGTGAAAATCCAGCGCACAGGGCAGCGCAAGGGAAGCTGTTTCTTCTTGAGCCGCCATGGGTGCACACTCAAGGCCCGCCACATGCTGTGCATTGACTATCTGTGCCCCCCCTTGGAGAGACAGCTGGGCGCGAAAAATTTAGTGCGCATGCAGATGGCCACAGAAGAGGAAATCCAAAGCCTGTTTCTTCTGGAGGAGGAGATCGGTGCCCGGATTTCACTCTGGTTGAGAGCCCCGTGAAAGGGGTCTTCCCCTGGTTTTCCCCGGATGCCATGGCACGGACCGGGTCCGGTGCGGAAAGGCCGCAACTCACCAGGGAGCAGGCTTTTCCTGGGAACTCCACCCGGCACCCACCGGGGAGGGTCCTGCATGCCTGGAGATAGCCCGCCTCAGATCGCCCACCACGGGAGGCACATTGGGATCGTCTCTGGTGAAGATTTCCATGGGCAGAAGACCCGCCGTGCCGTAAAAGGCTGAGTTGGCCTGGTAGTCCACCTGGATGGAACTGCCCGTGAGGGAAACCCCGGCGAAAAGCCCTCGGCTTCTCGAGTAGGAATAAATTTCCGCCCTCAGCTGGGTGTCGGTGCTAGCTTCCGCATGACGGCCCACGGGACCTGCAGCAACGGAAATGTCGCCCCCGAGAGTGAATTTTCCTGAACTGATATAATCCAGGCTTCTGGGGGTTTTGAAAACCAAAATGACGTCGATGGACTGCGCTCCCGCCTGAAAACCCAAGCTCCCGCCGAAAGACCTGAAAAAAACGGGATTGCTCCAGGTTCCGTCTTTTCTTCGAATCACCGTGACTCCTGTGCCATAACGTCCCCCGAGAATGAACCCCGCTTTGATCATGCTCGGAAAGATGGCGATCCCTTGAGCGTTGTTGAGAAGAGCGGGAGGGATGGCCTGCTCAGGAATGGACATGATTTCCTCCAGCACCTGGATCGAGGACATGACCAGTTCTTCTTCCTTGACACGTGCCTGGGCATCTTCAAGCATCCAAGCGCAGCTGAGCACCAGTGACAAAACAGCAGTGACTAGGGTCTTCTTCATGGTTATTCCTCTCCAGTGTTTGATTGGGAGCCGCACCGCAGGTGAAGCATCTGACGAAAAATTTTTAAGCAATGGTCAAATTTTGTGGCGGCCAACTCCCCGGCCGCCGCCCGCCCCGCCCGAAAAGCTGCTGGTGCCGATGGGCTGAGGCTGCGATTCGAAACCAGTATACATCAAACTTGATTGTCATGCTGCAACCAACTCATTCAATGCCAAGGCTCCTCAGGGCTTCCAGTGTGTGCTCCAGCGTCTCTTCTATGGTTGCCGTGTTCGTGTCCATTTTAAGGTGGGCGCACTGTTCATAGAGCGGGTCTCTTCGTTCGAGCACCTCCCGCACTTCGTCTTTCCAGGCCAGTTGTGTCAGGGGAGGGCGGTTGCTCGCCGTTGCCGGATCCTTTTCGAGTCTTTCAAGAATGGTGGGAGAGGGGGCATGGAGCCATATGACCACGAAGTTCATTTTAAGAAGCTCCCTGTTGGTCTCCCTTTCAACGACACCTCCCCCCGTGGCCACCACGAGGTTTTTTTCCCCGGACAACTCTCCAAGCAACTGGGCTTCTGCATCTCTGAAAGAGGGCCAGCCGTGCAGTTCAACCCATTTTTGAATGTCCATCTCCAGGCGGCCCATGAGTTCTTCATCCATGTCCAGGAAGACGCGGTGGAGTTTCTTTGCCAGCAGGATGCCGACACTGCTTTTACCCGTTGCGCGAAAACCAATCAATGCTATGTTACAAAGTTTCAAGAAAAGATCCTTCCAAGGAGAAAACGATGAACACAACGGGCTCAATATTTCAGTCACAGGGCAAGAGTCACGGCCGGGGGCGCTTTCGAGTGGAACAGCTTCCCTTTGTTCCCCGACTGGCGGCGTTTCTTTTTCGCATGCTTCATGGAAGCTGCAAATATACCATTGTGGGGAAAGAATATGAAGACGAGGCCCTGAGTTTTCAGGGCCCGAAACTCTTCACCTGCTGGCATTTCGCCTATCCCGCGGTGCTCCATCATTTCAGGGACAATGATGCCATGGTCATGGTGAGCCGCAGCCGGGACGGGGATTGGGCCACTCGCGTTCTGGAACAGCTGGGGTACCATTGTTTTCGAGGGTCTCCGGGAAAAGGTGGGTCCACAGCCCTGCGCCAGCTCATCAACCAATTGAAAAAAGGGCCTGGAGGTGGATTTGTTGCGGACGGCTCCCAGGGGCCGCCTCTCATTGCCCAGAAGGGCATATTGCTGCTGGCCCGTTATACGGGATCTCCCCTGGTGCCCATGAGCGTGGCTGCAAAACCCTGCTGGCGCCTGAAAAGCTGGGACAAAACCCTTGTGGCCAAGCCTTTCTCCCACCTGGTGATCGCCTTTGGACCTCTCATTTGGGTCAACAGGGATGCGTCCTCAGAAGAGCTGGAGGTGGAAAGAAAAAAGCTGGAAGTCTCCCTCAACGCTCTCACCGAGCAGGCTCGAGGAATGCTTTGAAGGAAAAGCTTTCCCATTTCTCCTCGTCCCGAGCGGATCATGGGTTGCAAAGGTTCTATCGTTCTGCTAATTCAGACACTTCCTTGTGACCAAAAGAGGGTTGAGCTGCCGATTGCGGCCGGCTTTTCCACCATGTCCATTGATCCTTGAAAATAAATGTTAATATTTAAATGATATTGGAAATGGAGTTTGGAGCAGGTCAAATGATCGCCGGCACCCTCGAAAGGTGCGGGAGGAAAGTCCGGGCTCCCCAGGGCAGGATGCTGGGTAACACCCAGTCTCGGTGACGAGCAGGAAAGTGCAACAGAGAGCAGACCGCCTTGCCGCTGGCAGGGTAAGGGTGAAAGGGTGAGGTAAGAGCTCACCAGTCCCGGTGGTGACATCGGGAGCTAGGCAAACCCCATCCGGAGCAAGACCGAATAGGAGAGCGTTTGAGGGCGGCCCGTCCAAGCTCTCGGGTTGGTCGCTTGATTCTGCCGGTAACGGCAGAACTAGAGGAATGATCATTGCCCCTTCAGTTCCCGAGGGACAGGGAAGGGGTCACAGAACCCGGCTTAAGACCTGCTCCAAACTCCATATTTTTTTGCGTGCCGTGAAGGTTTTGAGGTCGCCTCGATGAACAACACCTGTGCGGTCATTCCCGCTGCGGGATCGGGCCTGAGAATGGGGGGGGACAGACCCAAGCAGTTCCTGAGCATTTCGGGAAAATCCCTCTTGGAACGAACACTGGACACTTTTTGCCGTCTTCCCTTTCTTTCCCACGTTTTCGTGGTGGTGCCCCGCGGCCACCTGGAGGAGGCCCGAATCCTGGGCCATGCCGTGTGGAACCAAGGGGGGTCGCGGGCCCGGTTCCAGGTGGTGGAAGGAGGTCTGGAGAGGCAGGAAAGCGTCTATAACGGGCTCAAAGCAGTGCCCGAGCAATGTGAATGGGTGATCGTTCACGACGGGGTGCGTCCTTTTGCCTCTCCCTCTCTCATAGAATCCACCTGGCTGGCATCCCACGAGACGGGGGCAGCCATAGCCGCGCTGCCCGCAACGGAAACCATCAAGCTCGTCGTGGGCGGAAGGGTGTCCAGAACCCTTCCCCGGGAACAGGTGTGGATGGTGCAAACTCCCCAGGTTTTTCGAAGATCTCTCCTGGTGGAAGCTTTTGAAAAAGCCAGGGAAGAGCATTGGGCGGTCACCGATGACGCATCCCTGGTGGAACTCCTGGGAGGAACGGTGAAGGTTGTCCCCGGAGAAAGGACCAACGTGAAGGTGACCACTCCCGAAGATCTCCAGTGGGGTGAGTGGTTTGTCTCGAGAGAGGCATGAGCGCAGGCGCGGTCTCGGAAGGAGTTCTCATTGCGGGTTGGATTCGGCTACGATGTCCATGCTTTTGAGGAGGGGCGCCCACTCATGCTGGGGGGTGTGGAAATCCCTCACACCCACGGGTTGCTGGGGCATTCCGATGCGGATGTTCTCCTGCACGCCATTTGCGATGCGTTGCTGGGTGCTGCGGCCCTTGGGGATCTGGGCAGGCATTTTCCTGATACGGATTCGTCTTTCAAGGGGATATCCAGTCTTTTGCTTCTGAAAAAGTCGGTGGAACTCATCCGTTCCGCAGGCTTTGACGTATCCAACATCGATGCAACCATCGTGGCGCAAAGACCCAAAGTCTCCCCATTCATTGTCTCCATGAGAGAGGAAATAGCCCGAGCGGTCCAGGTGAACGTTTCGTGTGTCAGCGTGAAGGCCACCACCACGGAACATCTGGGGTTTGCGGGACGTGGAGAGGGGATTGCGGCTTATGCCGTGGTCCTTCTGGTGAGCAGCTGATGGCTGCTCGAGCACGGTGCATGGAAGTCACTCAGAAGAGAACGGCCCCCAAAGCGGGCCTTTGACATGTTCACCCAACGGGTGAAGCCGAGCTGGACGGAGAAAAATAGGCGATGGCCCTGCAAGTCTACAATACCCTGAGCAAGAAAAAAGAAGACTTTGTGCCCCTCGAACCCGGCAAAGTGAGTTTTTACGTGTGCGGCGTGACCGTTTACGATCATTGCCACATCGGCCACGCTCGATCAGCCATCGTCTTCGATGTGATTTACCGCTACCTCCTGCGTGTGGGCTTTCAAGTGACCTACGTGCGCAACTTCACCGACATCGACGACAAAATCATTCGCCGCGCCCAGGAGGAAGGAACCGATTACAGGGCCATCGCCGAAAAGTACATCGCCGCCTTTCATGAAGACATGAATGCCCTGGATGTTTTACCCCCTTCTCTGGAACCCCTGGCCACGGAAAACATTCCCCAGATGATCGAGATCATCGAACTGCTCATGGAGAAGGGAATCGCTTATCAGTCGGGCAGCGATGTGTATTTTCAGGTGGAAAAATATCCTGATTACGGAAAGCTCTCAGGCCGTACCCTGGAAGACATGGTTGCCGGATCTCGCGTGGAGGTGGACCCCAACAAGAAAAATCCTCTGGATTTTGTTCTGTGGAAGGGCAGCAAGCCGGGCGAACCCGCGTGGGAGAGTCCCTGGGGTCCTGGAAGGCCTGGCTGGCACATTGAGTGCTCAGCCATGGGAGAGCGCTTTCTGGGAAAAACCTTCGACATACACGGCGGGGGCAAAGACCTCATTTTTCCGCACCATGAAAATGAAATCGCCCAGAGCGAGGCTGCCCACAACCGGACCTTTGTGCGCTACTGGCTGCACAATGGGTTTGTGAACATTCACAATGAAAAAATGTCCAAGTCCCTGGGGAACTTTTTCACCATCCGGGATGTCTTGGAGCGGGTGCACCCCGAGTCCCTTCGCCTTTTTGTTTTGAGCAAGCACTATCGCAGTCCCGTCGACTTCTCCGACGAAACGGTGGGAGAGGCCGAACGGGGCCTGGAGCGCTTCTATCACACCCTGGGCACGGTGGAGGGGCGGACCCCCCCTGAGGAAAGCCCGCCAGCGGACGACAAAGCCTTGCGTTCTCAGGATCCGGAACTTTTCGAGGAACTCGAAAGGATGCCCCTGCGATTCCGGGAAGCCATGGACAACGATTTCAATACGGCCCAGGCCATCGCACACCTGTTCACCCTGCAGCGCCATCTGCAGAGATTCATGGACAGGTTTGGTCAAAAAAAGCTCAAGGGGCCCGCCGCCCAGCTGGCCCGAAAAGCCCATGACGTGCTCGTGGAACACGGCCGGGTTTTGGGCCTTCTCACCCGTTCACCAGGCCGTTTCATGGAGGAGCAGAAAAAGCTCAAAATCCAACTGACGGGCCTCACCGAGGAAGAAGTGGAACAGCTCATCGCCGCAAGGCAGGAGGCCAGGAAGGCCAAGGATTTCGGGGAAGCGGACCGTATTCGGACCGACCTGGAAGGGCGGGGAATCCTCCTGGAAGACTCACCCCAGGGGACCCGCTGGCGTGTGAGTGTCTGAGAGGGCGAGGGCGGTGCCATTGCCCACTGTCATTGAAATCCAGGCCTCAAGGGGCTTGAGGTGGTGCTCCCGGTATTCCCTGGATCCAATGGCACACACCCGGGAGTCCAACCTGCTTCTTTCCCTTCACCTTGCTGCCACCCTGTTCCCTGCGGCCCACCGGTGAAAATTCATCATTCAGATGCTCAATGGGCAGATGCTCAATGGGTTCTGCCGCAGCAACCTCCGGGGACGCACCCCTGCGTTGCCGGTTTCGACCCGCAGCAGCCCGTGTCTTTCGGCCCTGCAATGGCGCCCGTGTTTCTGAATCCCGAAGCACTGGAACTGGCAGAGAGGAGCTTTTGCATTTCTCCGCTTCCACATCGGGAGCAATGCACGGCGTCAGAAGCCGAGAAAATGAGCGCTTCTGAAATGTTTCCACATTTCGAACACAGATACTCATGGATCGGCATTTATGGTGACTCCATCATATAGGCGTACCCGCAGTTTGTGATTCACGCCATGTTGAGTTGGGGAAAAGCTTTCAGTGGTGGCTGCAGCCGCCTCCATGGCCTTTGCACGTGAATTGAGGGCTGAACTGGGGCAGTTTGCCATCTTGAATCATTTGCAGGTTTTGGCTGACCGTTCCTTCCACAGCTCTGTAGACGGCGATACCTTCGGCGAGCAGCTTATTGAGGGCTCCAAGGCCTATTCCGGCCACAATGATGCTATCCACCTTGCGGCCTCCCAAGGCCTTGAGGGGCTGGCACATTCCATGGGCGTGATGCTGGTCTCCATTTTTCACTTCTTCCAACTGCATGGTATCCAGGTCAACAATGATGAACCCGGGGGCGGACCCGAAATGACCATAAACTTGGCTTTCCATTCCCTCAAGACGTTCCGTTGGAACACAGACTTTCATGACATTTAACTCCACTTGTTAGGTGACCCGGTGTGCCCGGAAGATGTCAGTCCCTTCCAGGATACAAGATTAAAGGATATATAGATGTTGACCAACTCCCTGTCAAGGGAGGGGCGCGTTGCAGCCTCTCTTCCTGGGGCCGTGCCCTTCAGTCAGGGGGAGCATTGAGAATTCTTTCCCAGTGGAGCGTTGAGAAAAAAGTTTTAAACTACCCTATGAAATGCGATATAAATACGGTGAGAATCTTCCCAGAATCCAGGAGGCAGGAATGGAATCTTCTAACGAATTCATCATGGCCAAAGATGTTTCAATCAAATCGGACCGTATTCAGGGCAATACGGTGATCCTGAAAGAATCGGAGGACGATCCCAGTTACTTTCTCATGTTCGTGGGAGATGCGGAACTCACGGCCATTGCAAAAGAAAAGGGCCTCGTGGAGCCCAAACGGCCCCTGACGCACGACCTTTACCTCTCCATATTGAAACAGGCGGGGGTTGTTTTTGACCGAATAGAAATATACGCCATGCAGGAAAACACCTACTTTGCCAAGGTTGTTGCTCGAATGGGAGAGGAGCTGTATGTGTTCGACAGCCGTCCCAGTGATGCGGTGGCTCTGGCCCTCCACCAAAAGTGCCCCATCTGGGTGCATCGAAAGCTGCTCAGGCGGGAACTGAGCCAGGAGGAAATTCAGGAATTTGAAATGATCATTCGAACGGTCAAATTCTGAGAACGCCCGCGAACCGATCTCCAATGCAACCTTTTTGTGCAGGGCATTTTGCTGCGGCCTGATGCTTTCGGCCGGCAGTCGCCCTGAATGTTTGGATGGCAGTCCCTGCAAAGAAAAGCCGGCCCATGGTCCGGCTTTGTCTTTTGGTAACTGTCTGGTCTGGAATCATGAAAAGCCAATTTATTAAGGGATAAAAAAAGATTTATGGGAATTCAGTCGAGTTCAGCCACCTTCACGAGATTTTTTGTTCCCCAGCCGGAGATGGAAGATTTCTGGTCTTATGTCCAGGAGAAACTGTCGGCGGGAAGATTTGCTGAACCCCGGGACATTCAGGAAGAGACATGGGGATTTGCCCGCTGGGAAGATTTTTTTGAGAGTTCCTTCCATGACGGCAGCCATCACGTGGGAGAGTATATCGTTTTTCATTATCGCATGGATGTGCGCAAGGTTCCTTCCATTGTATTGAAAAAGTTTGTTCACGACGCTTTGCGAAAGTATCGGGGAGAAAATGACGGCAGGTGGCCTTCCCGCCAGGAACGCAGGGACATTCAGGAGGAAGTGCAGAGCATGCTCCTGAGCCGTGCCCTGCCCCAGCCATCAGCCTGTGAAGTGGTGTGGAATCCTGCTTCGCAACAAATGCTTCTCGGCACCACCAGCACCAGAATGATGGATTCTTTTCTGGAGGCTTTTGAAAAGCATTTTCAGATTTACCCCGTTCCCCTGCACCACGCCAACTGGGCGCATCACGTGCTGGGTCTGACCCCCCAGGAAAAAGATTTTCTGGGGGGCCTCGTGGATACCAAATCGGCCACGGCCATGGAAGATGGGCGGTTCCTGGGCTTTGAATTCCTCACCTGGATCTGGTTTTTTGTGGAAAAGGGCGAGGGGCGTGTGCCCCTTCCCGATGGAAAAGTGGGTGAAGTGCACCTGGGAGAACGATTTGTGCTCACCCTGCCCGGTGAAGGGCGGGAAAAGATTGTTTGCACCACCCAGGCCAATTCCCTTCATGAGGCGCGCACCGCCCTTCAGAAGGGGAAGTTTGTCCAGGAGGTGCAGCTGTTGATCATCATTGGTGACAATGAATACCTCCTTACCCTCGACAGCGCTCTCTGGGCAGTAAAAAGCCTCAAAACACCAAAACAGATGAAGGATTTTCGGGAAGACGACGAAGATGGCTTCTTCCTGGAAAAGATGTATTTCATCGAAGAGGTTTCCGCAGCCCTGAATGCTCTCTACAGGAAGTTTCTGCAGCAGAGGCTGACGTCCTCCTGGGAGAGGGAGGTTCTGCCGTCGGTCAAGGCTTGGATGGACAACCGGGGCGAAGAGGTGGCATCCCATGTTGATGAGCGCTCACACGCTCAACCCTGACCCGGCTCAACCCCCTCAAACACCCGTATCTCCACTGTGTACGGAGGTGAGGGAAGGGCTTGAAGGAAGGAATTGGAAAAAATTTTCTCGGGTTTTCAAGACTTTGAGGTGCCTGAGGAGATCGAGGCATCATGGAACTGGCTTTCTGGTTGGACACCCTTAAGGAATTGATTCGGAACCACTGGTGGAGTGCCTTCTTCTTGCTGGTCACTCTCACCACCGTGCTCACCATCATGGTGATCATGTGGCTGATCAGACGCAGGTTCAGGAAAATCCTGGAAGAAAAATTCCGGGAGGAGGGGGAGCTGGACGATCTGCCTCCCCTGGGGCCCCAGGATTTTGAGGCCCTTGATCTCATCAAGACAATGAGGCGTGAAATGTGGGAGCTTCCCGAATCGGAGCTGCAGCTGAGCGTGGAAGCCCTGAACCTGCGGGCGGCAAACGTGGTCAGAAACATCGCGGCAGTTTATCATCCCCAGGTTCCCACACCTCAATACGAAGCCAGCCTCATCGATCTGCTGGGGCTGGTGCGGCGCGTGAGCGGCCGCTTGATCCGCATCTCCAACATCGTGCCCTTCAAGCTTCTGGGCAACAGAAAAATCAGTGAATATCAACGCTATTACATGGTTTACAGGCGAATCAACGAAAGCCCCGTGGCGAGCTTTCTCAAAAGAAATCCCGTCCTTTTTCGCATGACCCGGTGGGCCATCAACATCAAAAATCTCGGGAATCCCATCTACTGGGCGGGCAGGGAATTGAGCCGGGAAAGCTACTTCATGATGCTTCGCTGGTTTTATCTCACCTTCGTCAGCCAGGTGGGCAGAGAAGCCATGCGGGTCTACAGCGGAAGGCATTTCCAGCGGGATGAAGACCGCGACCTGGTGCTCGTTTGCTACAGGCTCTTTGCTCTCGTTTCCCATTGGGGAGGGCCGAGTTCCTCCGAATGGTCCCTGCTGGTATCCCACGTGTCCGGTCAGTCCTCCCTGGAAGATGAAACCAAGGTGCACGTCCTTTCGCGATTGGCGGAAGGGAAGCTTCCCAAAGATCTGCACGCCGCTGAGATCAAAACCAAAGCGGGACTGCGCTGGTATAAAGAGGGGCTGAGCCTGCTCCTCAAGGGTGAAAGAAAACCGTCCCCGGCCAAGGTGAAGATGCTCAAAGAGGAATTGGCCATGGTGAAAAAGGCGGCCTCAGAGGGAAGCGCCCCCCGAACCGATGCGCAGGAGTCTTAAGCCGTTGGCGATCACCAGGAGGGAGGCTCCCATGTCCGCCGCAATGGCCATCCAGAGCGTTGCGGTGCCCACGGAGGCCATGCCCACAAAGATGAGCTTGAGCCCCAGGGAAAAGGCGATGTTGGTTTTGATGATGTTCAGGGTTCTTCTGGAATGGCGGATCAGCCAGGGAAGCTTGGAGAGGTCATCAGACATGAGGGCGATGTCGGCCGTTTCAATGGCAACGTCGGAGCCCATGGCGCCCATGGCAATGGACACCGATGCTCCCGCCATGGCAGGAGCGTCGTTCACTCCATCCCCCACCATGGCCACCGCATCCCCGTCCTGCTTCAATTCTTCGATCACCTTCACCTTGTCCTGGGGCAGCAGTTCGAAGTGCCATTGAGAAACCCCCGTGGCGGCAGCCACTTCCCGCGCCGTCTTTTCATGGTCTCCTGTGATCATGACCACCCGTTCCACTCCCAAACTCTTGAGTTCCCCAATCGTGTTCCGGGATTCGGGGCGCACCTCATCGGCAAAGCTCATGAGGCCGCACACATGGTCGTCCCGCCACATGATGACCATGGAATGTCCAGCGTCTTCAATGCTCCCCGCCAGCTCCTCAAGGTCTGCCGAGAGGGGATGCCGTTCTTTGAGAAGGCGCAGGTTGCCGATCCAGTACATGGCGTCATGGACAATGCCCTGCGCCCCCTGGCCGGGAAGGATGGTGAAATCATGGGCCTCGGGAATTTCAATGCCTTCTTCCCGGGCCCTCCGCACCACAGCGCGGGCCAGTGGATGTGTCGAGTGCATTTCCAGGGAAGCTGCCTTGGCCAGCAGTTCTTCCCGGGAGTGGTTCTCCAGGGGGATAATCTTCTGCAGGGAAGGCTGGCCCTTGGTGAGGGTGCCCGTCTTGTCGAAGGCCATGGTTTTGAGCTTGGCCGGTGCCTCAAGAAAAGCGCCCCCCTTGATGAGAATTCCGTTTCTGGCAGCGGAAGTGAGGCCGGCCACAATGCTCACGGGTGTGGAAATGACGAGAGAACAGGGACAGGCGATGACAAGGAGAACCAGTGCCCGGTAAAACCAGAGGCTCCAGTCCTGGGCCATGAGCAGCGGCGGCATGAGGGCGATGGTCAGGGCCAGGAGCATCATGGAAGGGGTGTAGATGCGCGCGAAACGCTCAACCCATTGTTCCGCGGGAGCTCGCCTGGCCTGGGCTTCCTCCACCAGGTGAATGATTTGGGCCAGTGTGGTGTCCGATGCGGGCCGGGTGACTCGAAATTCGATGGAGCCGTCCCCGTTGATGGTTCCCGCATAGACTTCGTCGCCCACGAACCTGGCCACGGGAAGGGATTCCCCTGTGATGGGGGATTGGTCCACAAAGCTGCTCCCTTTGGTGATGACCCCGTCCAGTGGTATCTTTTCTCCCGGGCGCACCAGAACAATGGCCTGCGCGGGCACTTCCTCCACGGGTTTTTCCTCGAGAGTGCCCCTTTGGGGGTCGAGAATACTGGCATTTTTGGGAGAGATGTCGATGAGGGCCTTGATGGCTTTTCGCGCCCTTTCCACACTCCACGATTCCAGCAGCAGGGCAAGGGCAAAAAGGAAACTCACGGAAGATGCTTCCAGCCACTCTCCCAGCCCCATGGCACCGGTCACGGCCACGATCATGAGAAGATTCATGTCGGGACGCAGGTTCCTGGCTGCGGCGATGGCCCGCGGAATCACGTACCACGCACCGCTCAAAATAGCGGCCCCGTAAACGGCTATGACAGTGAAGGGGAGAGAAGGGTCGGTCCCCGTGTCTGAACGCAGTGCCTCCATGACACCACCCCTGTGGAGAGTTTCCAGGAAGAATCCCGCCAGGAGAAGAGCGCCGCTCAGAGCACAAAGGAGGGTGCGGCCGTGCCGCCTCCAGAAAGGCTGCTCGGAAGAGGAAGGAAAAGGCAGGTGCGGTTCCTCCCAGGGAATGGCTTCCATGCCCGTTTGGGAGACGGCTTTCGCAATCTTTTTCCCATCGATTTCTTCGCCCGGTGGTGCCAGCACGGTCATGCGATGGTTGAGGAGGTCAAACTGGAGGTTGAGATCTCCGCCCACAAGAGGTCCCACTCTCTTTTTCAAGAGACCCACTTCTTCGGCACAGCACATGCCCTTGATGTGAAAACTCTTGCGTTCCATGAGAGAAGCACCTCAATGGCCCTGAAATCAGGGCGTCCATGGGGACCGTTGCGCAAGTGCGGTTGTGGAAATTCTCACAGGCCGGGCTGTATGAGTCTGAGGGGAGCATTGAAGATTCTTTTGATGTAGCCTAGGATCTCCGACCCCACGGCACCGGGAGGCAGGGGAATGATGGTGGGGTTGTCCATGTCTCCCTCAACTCCCACGGGAATCAGGATGAGAGATCCGCCCATGATGTGGCCCACCAGCGGCAGCATGTCAATGATCCGGTCCGCCGTGCGCAGGGGGGACAACAGGACGATCAGGTCCAGTTTCCTGGTGGCAAGGTTCATGTTTCCCCTGATCACCATTTTAAGATAGGGACCATCGAGAACAAATTCATCCACGCGGATGATTTCTCCATCCACGTGCAGCTTTCCTTCCATGGAGTCGTAGGCCAGTCCCTCTTTTCTCCAGTCGGGAAAATGACCGCGGTAAAATTCGGTGATGTTGATGACGCTGAAGATTCGGCTGAGGAGTGTGAAACGCTGGATGCGCCCATTGCGCGCCTTGAAATCCAGTTCTCCCGCCAGGAACTGAGCTATTGCGCCCAAAGGAGCGCTTCCCTGCAACCGTCCCTGGAGGTCATAAGTTCCCGTTGCCAGACCATTTTCCCCCCAGAGACAGCTGATGGTTTCCGAGAGGTCTGCGCCGGCGGCAAGAAGATCCACTTCCAGGCGGTACTGGTCCTGGAACGGCTGCAGTGTCCCCTGAGTGGACAGGCCGCACAGAGTGGCATCGAGCATTTGAATGCGCAATCCATCAGGCTCCAGGTGGATGTGTGCTTCCAGGGAGTTGAATGTGAAAGGCTCCCTGGTGAATTCTTTGGCCTGGAGGCGCACGATTCCAGCAAGGGTTGAATCCCCCCATGAAACGTGGCCATCCCATGAAGTCTCATGATCTTCTGATGGGAGCGATTCCAACACCTGGGCCCAGTGGATGCTCTCCGCCTCTACGTCCAGGTCCACCTCCAGGTGGGGTTTGGCAAAAAGAAGGTGCCCCTGCGCATGGAAATGGCTGTCCTTCCAGGCCGCCTCCATATCCGTGATCTGGAGGCGGTTTTCCGAGGCGT
>SLCH01000256.1 GCA_007125915.1 Syntrophobacteraceae bacterium | reverse complement strand
GGAGTATCTGTGGGCACAAGAGAAAGGTCCTTGCATCACACGGATTATTATCGCACCATGCTGGGCAGGCTGGGAATCAGGGGCGGGGACGGAAGACTGCGGCTCTCCCTCGCCCCATCGGAAATCCAGTGGGCGGAAAATGTCATGAAGGCCGGCACCTGGGCAGCCATCAATCCCGGCGCAGCTTACGGTTCTGCCAAGAGATGGTGCCCGGAACGTTTTGCCCAAGTGGCTGACACGCTCATAGAGAGTTACGGTTTAAGAGTTCTGATGACGGGAAGCAAAGGAGAAGCACCTCTCGGGAATGCCATCGCTCAAAACATGAACAATCCCCTCCTCAACCTCATGGGGAAGACCACGGTGCGCCAGATGACGGCCCTGCTCTCGCGCTGTGCTCTCGTGATCACCAACGACTCAGGCCCCATGCACATTGCGGCTGCCCTCGATCTTCCCATAGTGGCCCTTTTCGGACCCACGGACGCACAAATCACCTCTCCAAAGACGACCTATCATCGAATCGTGCGCCATGACCAGGAATGTGCTCCCTGCCTGCGGCGAGAATGCCCCACCGACCATCGGTGCATGCGCGCCATCAGCCCTGCTGACGTGCTTCAGGCGGTGGAGGAGCTTTTCAGGGAATCCATTTTCAAAGATGCATCAGCGAGCTGAAATGTCGGAAAAAACAGGCCAGAAAGGCAACCCCCTCGATATCCACCTCACTCGAAGTGTTTACAGCAGGCTGCTGGAATACGTGAAGCCCTACTGGCGCCGCCTGGCCGTCGCCATGGTCTGCATGATAGGAACCGCTGTCTGCACGGCTGCATCGGCCTACCTCATCAAGCCCGTCCTCGACGACATCTTCATCAACCAGCGCATGGACATGTTGAGACTTCTCTCCATCGCCGTCCTCGTCATGTTTCTGGTCAAGGGCATTTGTGCCTGGGGAAACTCCTATCTCATGAACCAGGTGGGCCAGAACATCATCGCCAACATGCGGCAAAAACTTTTCAGCCACATTCAGAACCTTCCCACCCGGTTTTTCGACAGAACTCCCACGGGGGTTCTCATGTCTCGCATCACCAATGACATCGCCCAGATCCAGGGTGCCGTTTCGGAGGCTGTGACGGGACTGGCGAGAGATTTCTTCACCATCCTGGCCCTTGCAGTGGTCATATTCTACAGGGACTGGCAGATGGCGCTCATTGCCATGGTCATCCTTCCCATCGCTTTTTTCCCCATCGTGAAATTCGGCCGCATGCTGCGCAAAATCAGCACCAAAAGCCAGGAATCCATGGGAGATCTGTCCGTCATTCTTCATGAAACCATCGCGGGCAACCGAATTGTCAAGGCCTTTGGCATGGAAGGTTATGAAACAACTCGCTTTTCCAGGGAAAACGAGCGCTACCTGCGTTACATCATGAAATCTGTGTTTGTGAGGGCCCTTTCCTCTCCTCTCATGGAATTTCTTGGAGGAGTGGGCATCGTCATCATCATCTGGTATGGGGGCTACAGCGTGATTCAGGGAGTTTCCACACCGGGCAACTTTTTCTCTTTCATGGCCGCAATCATTTTGCTCTACGAACCGGTGAAAAGATTGAGCCATCTCAACAACACCCTGCAACAAGGGGTTGCAGCAGCACTGAGGGTTTTCAGTGTCATGGACACACCCACTGAGCCGATGGATGCACGGGGCGCCCTTGAGCTGCCGCCCATCAAGCACTCCATTGAATTCAGGGACGTCTCTTTCCGATATGGGAAGGATCTGGTCCTGGATCGCGTGCAGCTCACCGTGCCGGCGGGAAAGGTGGTGGCCATTGTGGGGGTGAGCGGGTCAGGGAAAACCACCCTGGTCAACCTCATTCCCAGGTTTTACGATGTGACCGAAGGCGCCATTCTCATAGACGGAAAAGACTTGAGGTCCGTGAGCCTATCGTCATTGCGTTCCCAAATCGGGATTGTTTCTCAGCAAACGATCCTTTTCAACGACTCGGTCCGAAACAACATCGGCTACGGAAGCCCCCACAAGACATTCGAGGAAATCGTTGGTGCGGCCAAAGCTGCCCATGCCCTCGATTTCATACAACGCATGCCCGAAGGGTTTGACACGGTCATCGGCGAACAGGGCCTTCGACTATCCGGTGGCGAACGGCAGAGACTGTGCATCGCCCGGGCAATCCTCAAGGATGCCCCCATACTCATACTGGATGAGGCCACCTCTTCCCTGGACAGTGAGTCGGAGCTGGAAGTTCAAAAAGCCCTGGAGAACCTCATGAAGGGCAGGACAACCCTTGTCATCGCCCATCGTCTCTCAACCATCAAAAATGCAGACCGCATCGTGGTCCTTTCCAGGGGAAGGCTCGTGGAAGAAGGACGCCATGAAGAGCTGCTCAAATGGGACAGCGAATACAGGAGACTCTATGAACTCCAGTTCACGCAGGTGACCGATCCCGTTGCAAACAAGGTTGCGTTGGGGTGAAAATGAAAGCTTTCCAGGAACATCCCCGCGTCGTCCGGAAGCAGGCCCCTGGGCGGGCCGTCCCATTTGATGCCGCTGCAATCCGCAAAATTCTGGTGGTGAAACCCAGTGCCCTGGGAGATGTCATCCACAGCCTCCCTTTTCTCAAAGCCATGCATGGGAGATTTCCCCAGGCCCAGATTCACTGGGTGATCGCCCGGGGACTGCACACCCTGCTGGAAAAACACTCCATGATCCATCGGCTCTGGATCATGGACAAAGATGCCTGGAAAAAACCCAAAAATCTCCGCCGAACTCTCACCACCCTGAGGGAACTTTTCAAGGCCCTTCGAAGTGAGAGGTTTGACCTCGTGGTGGACCTTCAGGGACTGCTCCGAAGCGGTATCATTTCTCTCGCCGCGGGATGCCCCGTGAGGGTGGGTTTTCAGGAAGGCCGAGAGGGCAGCCACTTGTTTTACACCCATCGGGTAAGAGGTTTCGCAGACAGCTCGGACATCCACGCTGTGGATCGCTACTTGAAAGTGGCGCGCTTCCTGGGCTGTGACCCGGAACCAGAGGTGGAATTCCCCCTTCCCCCGTTCATGTTGCCCGCAGAAAAGAAAGAAGAGCTTCAACTGCCTCAGAAGTACATTGTCATCGCCCCTGCTGCGGGAGGGGGAGCGAAGAAATGGCCTCCTCAGCGCTTTGGCCAGCTGGCGGCCCGGCTCCCCTGCCCATCGGTGGTGGTGGCGGGCCCTTCCGATGAACACATAGGACGCGAAGTGGCCGCCTGCTCCCAGGGCAGCGCCATGTCCATCGCCGGCAAAACCAACCTTCTCGAGCTTGCTGCGGTCATTCAAGGGGCAGAGTTCATGATATGCAATGACACGGGCCCCATGCACCTGGCCGCGGCCATGAAGGTTCCGGTCTTTGCACTCTTTGGCCCCACCAACCCCCTGCGAACGGGTCCCTACGGATCCGGACACACGGTGATCCGAAAAGATGTTTCCTGTTCCCCGTGTTACAGAAGAAGTGCCTGCTCCACCCTGGAGTGCATGGAAAACCTCACCGCTGACGAGGTTTACGGAATCATCACGGAAAAGTCAGACCCCCTCGGAATTCAATCTCTATAAAGAGGAGCGGACAGCCTGATCATGATCCAGGAAAAGACGGCAAGCTTTCAGACACGGGAAGGAATGTGGAACGCTTTTGTTGAAAAGACCCGCCGGCATCAAGATGCGCTTCTCATGCTGTTTGGTTTCTCCATGGTCCTTTCCGTCTCCGTGGGAGCCATTCTCGCAGGGGTGATCAGCGCGGTGTGGCTGCTGAACGGAAACCTGAAGGAGCGATGGCTGGAAACACGCAGCAACCGGGTGGCCGTGGCCTTTCTTCTGTTCTTTGCCCTTCATGTGCTGGGAATGCTCTGGACCGAAGACCTTCGGTGGGGACTTTACATGATAGAAAAGCAGTGGCGCATTCTCTTTGTTCCCATTCTGATGACCATGATGCGCAAAGAGCGGGCAGACCACTACATCGCCGCGTTCCTTGCGGGCATGACGGTGCTTCACTTCGTGTATTTCATGTACGCCCTTGGACTCACGGAAATGAGAATCCAAACCCATGTCACATACAACGTTCTGCTGGCGCTGGCGTGCTACCTGGTGCTCTACTACATCGTTTTCAGAGAATTGAATGTAAAGTATAAGGTTTTATTGTCCGTTTTATTTGTTTCCTTTACGGCGAACATGTTCATGACCATAGGCAGGGCTGGTCAACTCGCCTACTTTTTGGCCATTGCGCTGATTCTCATACAATATTACAGCAAGAATCTTAAGAAAGGGCTCATTCTTGCCATCCTGATCATTCCTGCATTTTTTACGTCCATGTATTTCATCAGTGAAACGTTTCAATACAGAATCTACACAGCATTTGATGAAATTAAAAATTATGAAAGAGATAAACCATCAAGGCATGTTAATGACAGAATAACTTTTTATCTCAATACTCTTCATATAATAAAAGCAAATCCAATAATTGGTGT
>SLCH01000008.1 GCA_007125915.1 Syntrophobacteraceae bacterium | reverse complement strand
TTGCCGGGGCTCGCTGGTCCCAGGGGGTGATGATGCCGAGCTGGGGCTCAGCGGTCCCAGGGGGTGATTTCACGTTTGCCGCAGCTCGGTGGTCCCACGGAGTCATGTAACGTTTGTTGGGGCTCGGTGGTCCCGGGGAGTGGGTTCACCCTTTCGGCGGTTTCAGTGCCGGGGACTCATAGCAGTCCTGCTTCCCTGAGCCATTCTTGGGCGGCGGCGGTGACGCTCTTGTGTTCCACGTCCACGGCGGCGTTGAGCTCACGCATGGCTTCATTGTCCAGCTTTTCGGACAGAGGCTTGAGGATTTCCTGAATTTCCGGGTGTTTTTCCAAGGTTTCCCGCGTCACCACGGGAGCGGGATTGTACACGGGGAAAAAGTTCTTGTCGTCTTCCAGGCTGAGAAGGTCAAAGGCCACGATGCGGCCGTCCGTGGAAAAGCCCATGGCCGAACCCACCTGGCCGTCTCTCAGAGCGAGATAGGTCAAACCCATGTCCATTCTTTTCACATCGGCGGGCCTCATGCGAAAACCATAGACCTGCATGAGCCTTCTGAACCCATCGGGCCTTTCCCAGAATTCCGATTCCAGGGCAAAGGTGACCTTCCCGGGATTTTGCTCCACGTAGCGGCCAAAGTCGGAGATGGTCGCCATATTCAATTCCTCCGCGTCTCCCCGGCGCATCATGATGGTGTAGGTGTTGTCCAGGGGAAGAGGGTCCAGCCAGACCAGGTCCTTTTCCGCATCTTTTTCTCTCACCCAGTTGTAGACCTTTTGAGGGTCACTCATGACGTCCACGTCATCCTGCTGATGAAAAACGGTGTAGGCCGTTCCCGTGTATTCATAATACATGTCGATCTGGCCCGTTTCCAGGGACTGGCGGGCGATGACCGTGCTCACGCCCGTGCGCAGGTTCACGTTGAAACCCTCCTTTTCCAGGAGCAGCTTGGCCAGTTCCGGGAGCAGGTACTGTTCCGTGAAATTTTTCCCCCCGATGGTGATGGTCTTGTCCCGGGCCATGGCCTGGACGGACAGGGCCAGGGTGAGGGCGATAAAAAGGACCATGCCTGCAAGAACTCTTTTTGTGCTGATCATGAGGGACTCCTTCCTTTGAATTTCCAGAATAAACAGATCCGTTGAAAGAACTGAAAAGAAACCATGTCCTCATGCGGCCATGCGAATGCCCTTGGGGACAATGATCACGCCGAGGAGCTCCAGGAGATAATCGCCCACGAGGGCGAGAAGAATGACGGGCAGTGCCCCCGCCAGGAGAAGCTCCGTTCTCATGAGGTTGATGCCCGTGAAGATGAGATCCCCCAGGCCACCGGCACCGATGAGATAACCCAGTGCCGCCGTGCCGATGTTGATGACCAGGGCGATGCGGATGCCCGTGAGGATCACGTTCAAGGCGTTGGGGATTTCCACTTCCAGGAGGATTCGGGTGGGGCTCATGCCCACCCCCTTGGCCGCATCGATGATGGAGGGCGAGACAGAGAGAATTCCCGCAAGGGTATTGCGCGCGATGGGAAGGGTGGAGTAAATGAACAGGGCCACGATGGCCGGCTTGGAGCCGATGCCCAGGAAACTCATGGTCAGGGCGAGGACGGCCAGGGATGGAATGGTCTGGCCCAGCCCGATCACATACATGACGATGCCCGCAAACTTACGAAATCTTTTCCGGGAAACAATGATGCCCGCAGCCAGGCCCGTCACCAGGGCCAAAGCCATGCTCACCGCCACCAGGTAAAGGTGCTGGCGCACCAGGAAGAGCACATACTCCCGCTCCCAGGGGTCCGAAAGGTATTCCACCAGCCCGATGCGTTCGGCGGCTATGCCCGTGATGATCAAGAGAGCCACCAGCAGAAACCGCACTCCCTTGGCAACGGTCTGGTCTATGAATGTCCCCTCTGTCATGTTCATGCCTTCACCCCCCTGGGTGTGAGCCGCCTCTCAAGAAACCCCATGCCGAGGTCCACCACGATGGCCAGCAGGGAAACACCCAGGGCCCCCGCCAGCACCATGGCCTCGTGAGAACGGGCGATGCCCTGCTGAATGAAGACTCCCAGGCCGCCGGCACCCACATAGGCGGCAATGGCGGCGATGCCGATGATCATGACCGCCGCGGTCCTCAAGCCCGCAATGATCACGGGAATGGCCAGGGGAATTTCCACTTCGCGCAGAAGCTGCCACTTGGTCATGCCCATCCCCCGCCCCGCATCCACCAGGGCCGGATCCACATTCTTGATGGCAATGTAGGTGTTTCGAATGATGGGCAGCTCCGAATAGAGAACCAGTGCAATGATCGCCGGCACCTTGCCCAGCCCGTGTCCGAAAACGGCCAGCAAGGGAAGCATCAGTC
Organism: Syntrophobacteraceae bacterium; assembly: GCA_007125915.1. Lineage (GTDB taxonomy): Bacteria > Desulfobacterota > Syntrophobacteria > Syntrophobacterales > Syntrophobacteraceae > SLCH01. The sequence goes on along the minus strand of SLCH01000008.1, from coordinate 2,150 downwards.
CAAAGAGGGCGATGGAGGGAATGGTCATGATGACGTTGGCGCCGCCGATGACCTTCTGGGCCAGCTTCCTGTTTTTGGTGATGAGGATTCCCAGGGGCACGCCCGTGACGATGGCGATGAGAAGGGACAGCCCTACCATCCACAAGTGCTCCCAGGTCAGAAAAAGGGCCATGGAGAGGTTGTCCTGAAGAAACACCCACAGACTCATGGAAACCCTCCCTTTCTAATCATCCTGAGATTCCGAGTAGAGCTCCAGAATGGACTTCTGTATGTACCGGTAGCTGATGGTGCCCGAAAAACCCCCGCTGTCGTCCAGGACGGGAAAACTCATGAGGTCGTGCATGAGCATGGCCGAGAGGGCGTCACGGAGGGGCTCCCGGGCCGTCAGCTCTTCGGGGAACTTCTCCACGAGCTCTTCCACCCGGCCCTGTTCGTATTTCAGCTGTCTTCGAGTCACAAAGCCCAGCACCCTGTTTTCCCTGAGCACGATGAGGTGCCTGAAATTGTTGTCCTCCATGAACCTGAGGGCCTCTTCCGCCGTAAACTCTCCCTGGATGACGTTGCGGGGCTCCCGGTTCATGGCATCCCTCACCTTCAGGAGGCCCAGCACCTTGAGGGCCCTGTCCGCGCCCACAAAATCGGAAACGAACTTGCTGGCGGGACGCATGAGAATGATTTCCGGCGTGTCGAACTGGACCAGTTTTCCGTCCTTGAAAATGGCAATTTTATCGGCCATTTTGATGGCTTCGTGGATGTCGTGAGACACGAAGGCGATGGTCTTCTTCAGCTGTGCCTGAAGCTTGAGAAATTCATCCTGGATCTGGTGACGGTTGATGGGGTCGATGGCTCCAAAGGGCTCGTCCATGAGGAGAATATCGGGATCGGCCGCCAGTGCCCGGGCCACCCCCACACGCTGCTGCTGGCCGCCAGAAAGCTCCACGGGATAGCGGTTTCGGTAGATCTCGGGATCCAGCTTGACGATGCGCAAAAGCTCGTCGATGCGTTCATCGATTCTCCTCTTGTCCCACTTCAGCATGCGCGGCACAACGGCAATGTTTCCCGCGATGGTCTTGTTGGGAAAAAGGCCGATTTGCTGAATGACGTAACCCATGCCCAGGCGCAGCTGCTGCACATTCATTTCCATGATGTCCCGGCCCTGGACTCGAATGCTGCCCCTTGTGACGCTCTCCAGCCGATTGGTCATGCGCAGCAGCGTTGTCTTGCCGCAACCGGAAGGGCCCAGGAAAACGGCCGTTTCCCCGGCCTCAATGGTGAAGGTCACACTGTCCGTGGCCGTCACCGCTGTTTTGCCGGCCCCGAATATCTTGGTCACTGAATCGTATTCGATCATAGATGCTCCCAGTCTTGATGAGGAACCGAACCTGTCGGAAAAATTCCAGGCTTTGTCACACAAGGGGAGGTCCCGCGGGCCGCAGAAAGCCCTGGACGGTTTTCAGAGTGATGGTTTTCAAGAACGATCCATGACGGATAGTCTCCTTGACTGGTTGAATTCTACGGCCAGGGAATGTGTTATGTCAACATGGTTTAGGGAGCTGCACCCGCTTGTTTTTCTCATCCACTTGAGTAATATGATTCTGAGAGTCGAATTTTCCGAGAACCTGCGGCCGGAAACCAGCCAGTGAACCCCGGGGGCTTCCGTCCACAGGAGCTCCGCGCCTGTCATCATGAACAGTGCCATGAAATTCTGAAATTCACGACTCACGCACGGCATTTCAGGGAATCCTCTTTTCCGCGAGGCAGCATTCCATGTTCAAAGCCGCTCTGATTCTTTTTGCCATACTCTATTTTCTCTCTCCCATCGACCTCATTCCCGACTTCATTCCCATCGTGGGAAAACTGGACGACCTCCTCGTCATCTTGTTCATCTACTGGAATTATTTTAGAAAACCCAGCCAAAGAACCCAGAGAAGCGCCGGGAGAAACACCCATCGGCAATGGGCGCCAGGAGGATCCCGTCCCGGTGAAAGCTCCTCGAGAGCCCACTCCCCCCCAAACCCTTACAACATCCTGGAAGTCCCCGCCAGCGCCACCCTTGAAGAAATCAAACAGGCCTACCGCCGACAGGCCAACCGGTACCATCCCGACAAAGTGGCCCATCTCGGCCAGGACCTCCAGGACCTGGCCAAGGA
>SLCH01000146.1 GCA_007125915.1 Syntrophobacteraceae bacterium | reverse complement strand
TGCTTTTGGCGGAGGCCACACTGTGCAGCAGAAGCAGGGGGATGGCCACAGTGAGTCCCAGAGCCGTGGTCACCAGGGCCTGGGAGATGCCTCCAGCCATCAACTGGGGATCTCCAGTGCCAAAAAGCGTGATGGACTGAAAAGTTTCAATCATTCCCACGACAGTCCCCAGCAATCCCAGCATTGGAGCCACCGCAGCCAGGATCTTGAGGGTCGTGAGCCCCCTTTCCAAATGGGGCGCTTCCCTCATGACAGCCTCGTCCAGCTTGATCTCCAGGGTTTCCGCATCAGCTCTTCTGTTCTGATCGTACAACCCAAGGATTCTTCCCAGGGGATTGTTGTCCGAAACCTGTTCCGACCCCATCTGCTGCTGCATGCGCCTGTCGGTGGCGGTCAGAATCGTGTAGCGCACCACAAAAAGACCCAGGCCGAACAGGCCGATCCCCAGAATGATCATGCCGATCTCGCGGCCCTGCCTGATCCTCTCCCGCAGGGAGGGAGACTGAACCAGGTGTTCCAAAATGGCTCCACGGGAGGGATCCAGTGCGAAAAAGTTCACTTCCCCGGCAGGAGATTGTTCAAGGTCGCGCACCTGGCGCAGATAACGGCTCTCGGGTTGGCGTGGCAACTGGAGAAACTGGTTGCGGCCCTGTACATGGGACAGGTAAGCTCCATCGGCCACCGCATTGAATGCCCCCACTCGCAGGACTTGGCCCTCATGCCTGGTTCCATCGGGCAGCACCACCTCGCTTTCAAAGCGGTCCACCCGTCCCGAACCCACCATTTCTTCCAGAACAACCAGCCAGAACCGCTCCAACTCGCTCATGCTGGGCAAGCTGCGGCTGTTGCTCAGTTCGTTCACAAAGTGCAACGCCCCGGGCCGATGGGCCATGGCCAGGGAACCCACGAACTGGGCATGAAAATCCCCCGCGCTCTGGCGGAGCACTCCAAACATCTCCCCCAGGCTGCCCTGCTTTTCATGGAGAGCGGCCTCCATTTCCATGAGTTCAGCCTCATGGGCTTCATGCACTTTGAGGAGCCGCTCCTGTCTCTCCTGCTCTCGCGCCATTTGCTGACGCAACTGTTCCACCCTCTGCCGGGCCGCCTGGAGATCGGCCCTGAATTCTCTTTCCCGCGCTTCATCTTTGAGCTGTTCCTGCACGGCCCTCTGCCTGATCTCCTTGAGGAAGGCGTCGAGGCCCGTGGCCCCCCACGCTGACTCATGCCAAATCAGGGACACCACAATGAGAAACATGCCTGAAAAAAGTTTCACGGCTCCACCTCCGAAATGACCACCGGAACCTGAATCAATTCGGGGGCCGCCTGCCTGGCTGCAATGCGAATGCCCTGTCGAATGGACTGGTTGTGTCTTTTTTGGAGGGGAACCCAGGCCTGGTGCCGCACATCCCAAAAACCGCTCTCGCGGCGATCCAGGGTTTGATAGGCCAGAACCACGCGGCCTATGCGCAGAAATTCAACGCTGCGCACCTTGCCGTCCAAAGTGAGTTCTCCCTGGTAGGCTTCGATGGTCCGTCCGTAGTCGGCCTCTGTCTGGTAGGCAAGCATGATCTGGCGGAATTTTTCAGGTATATCCACGTCGGCGCGCCCCATGAGTGCCTGCAGCCCTTCCACGCGCGCGTGGCGCTCAGGCTTCAGAAAAGGAATGTCCGCCGCCACAAAACCTTCCAGGGTGTCCAGCATGCGCAGCATCAGGGGCACAATCTCCCGCTGAGTAACCTGGATGTCCTCGATCTGCTTCTCGAGGGACGCCATTTCAGCCACCTGAGACCGGGTCATCTCTTCCAGGTTGTCATTGTAGATGGTCAGGTTTTCCCACTGACGTTCCAAGTCCCGGTATTCGGCCAGGAGCTGCCTTGTTTCTTCGGCCATGGCATCGATGCGGGCCTGGGATTCCTGCCCTTTGCGCAAAAGAGCTTCTTCCTCCTCGATGGCCTGCGTCACTTTGCCCGAAGCCCACAAAAGGGCCGGGCAGAGAAAAAGAATCAGGACAGCACAGCAGAAAACTCTTCCTAGGCGGGAGCTGCTCCAGGCCCACTCACGAGGCCCTTTTTTGGTTAAATGCCTCACAAACGTTCACCTTTCTTTTTGGCGGCCATGACCTTCAACAGAATCATCAGGCCATTTTCCTGATAGAAACCATGCGAGCAATCCTTGCGAATCTTAATTTATCCTGAAAAGGACGATTCACACACGGCCACTTTAATTATTAAAAACAGCCATATATGCGCAAATGCACGAATTTTATATCAAAGCAGCCTTCTCGGAACGATTCAGGAAGATCATTCGGTGCCTGGAGCAGGCCCGAAATCCCGGTCCAATGAAAAATGCATTGCACACCCGGGGAGCAATTTCCCAGGATGGGAAGCGCCTCCCACTCCCGTCGCACCTTCAATTTCGTCGCACTTTTTCAGGAGAAGAGCGCAAAGAGCTCCCTTAAAATAATGTTAGGAGCATAAAACCAAGTGCGGACTGTCAATGATTTTTGGAGGATTTAACCGCTGTCCGCAAATCCCCGCAAACCTCCTCCTGAGGCCTGCCCTCCTCTTTCCCGGGGTTGCAATGCCATGGGATGATCTCCAAAGGGGCCACAGCGCCCGCAGGCCACAGCCGAAAGAATTAGGCGGTCAGCACCAGAGCCGATGGCTCTCAATCCATGACGGATCAGGGGGTTGCCACGGAAAGAACTTCAGGGGAGAAAAAGCTTGGATTCAATTTCGTCAGAGGCTAAAAACGGGCGCCAAGGTACAGGCTTGCTCCCAAAAGGATCACAAGCAAAGCGCCCAGAAAGGCAAAACTCCTGTGAAGGACGGCGAAAGCCCGCTTTGAACGTTGGCTCAACTGCAGGGCATATCTGGTTGAGCCAACGGTGGCCATGCCCAGAGCGGAGGCGGTCAGTCCCATGCCGAGAGCCAGAGGGACCATGGCCACCAAACCCGCCCAGAAAACATCCAGACTCAGGGTGAACAGCAGGATGAGTGCCGCTCCCGGACAGGGCATCAGCCCCGTTGCCAGGGACAGGGAGACCATGTCCCTGGACGAAGCCGGAGCACATTGTTCCGTCTCATGTTGATCCGCCCGCCACCAGTCCAGGAATGTCCTGGTGAGCAGAAACACACCAATGAGCACGATCATGAGGTAGCTGATGGTTTCCAGTCTTTTTTCAACGGCATGAAAAGCGACGATATTCGCTCCGCCCAGGATCCAGTACAGCCCAAGAACTATGACGGTGGCAGAAAATATATGGGTGGCGGTGATCATGTTGCCGAACATCAGAGCCTGCCTCACCGTTCCTCGCCTGGAAAGGAAATAGGAGCAGACAATGGACTTGCCATGGCCCGGGCCAGCGGCATGGATGATGCCATAGAAAAGAGAAAAAACCATCAGCTGCCATGTGGCCGTCCCAAAGGGATTTTCCTGGATCTGCCTGGCGTATCCGGTCATTTTCTGGCGTAATTCCCGTTGCAGGGACAGGAACTTGGCAAAAAAGGGGGATGTCCCCCTCAAAGGGGCGGAAGGCTGGCGGATCTTTTCCCGGTCTTGCGGGCTTTGCTTGTGTTCATGTGAAGGAGGCGTCAGAAAGGGATTCTGGCCCGGAACCGGGCTGATAAAAAGCAGGCAAAACAACGGTGAAAGCAGAAGGGGCAGGATAATCTTCATGTGGACTTCTCAAAGCGTAAAGTGAGATGCTTGGGCCGCCATGCCCCTCCAAAGAAGGAAAAGGCATCGCTGCTTCCAAATGTGGAGGAAACGGAGACGTGTTCCTTTCCCTCAATGGTCAGACCGTTGGGCTTGAAGGTCATTTCCACAAAATACTCCATGTCCTCCACCAGCACCTGCACGGTCCTGGGAGAACTAGTGGCCGCCACCACACAGGGCACGAAAAACTCATAAACCACATGGTGCCCCTCAATGTATGCACGAAAATGAGTGACCTGCCGCACTTCAAAATCCTGGCCGTCGATCTTGATCCGCGTGAAATAGTCGTACTCCCGGAGATAATCGAAGACCCCTTTCCTTACCTCCTCCATTTCATCGTCCGAAAAAACGCCGTCTTCGTCCGCGTCAAACATGGAAACGATGGAACTGCTGAACATTTCATCGAGAATCCACCGCTGCTGGAAACCGACCAGTCCATTGGCATCGAAGCGCGCCTCCATGGAATAATCCACCCACACGTGAGGGTGAGCCTGCACCGCCTGCGCGGTCAATGCCATCAGTGGGGCCACAAGAAGGGTGCACAGATTTCTGACAGTCCACATCATGTTTGCCGCATCTTTCCGTCAAAAGGCATCACAACCATGCCACAGAATTCACAGCCCCGAGGCCACGCCTTCCATGAGCCTCCCGTCCAGGGAGTTACCTTTGCTCCAGACAGCAGACCCCCATCAAACCTGTCCATAGGTGAAACCCCCTTCACGTCATTCCCGCGGAGGCTGGAATCCAGTCTTTTCAGTGCGTTCCAGCACCCCAATTTTTCCCTGGCACCCCGTTTCGGTCAGTTTCATGACATTTGACGGCACCCTTTCAGCGGAAACGGGTCATCACGGCACTCTGCCATCAGTCCCCCTTGATGAATGC